>NZ_NCGH01000086.1:0-1410 GCF_002281505.1 Sphingomonas sp. 28-62-20 | reverse complement strand
TCCCGTCGCAACGCCGTGGCAGCAACGTGCGGCGTGGACAGGCTATACCACGGCACTTCAAGCGCAAGGCGCCGAAATCGACGAAATCGATATTTTTGGGCGGGAATGTGCCGTCGCATTGCCCGGACGGCCTAGGATGCCGAGCCATCTTGATGATCACCACGCGCTGCGCAATTGGCAGACGCGCCTGGCATCCCAGAAAGCTCGCCACTGGCGGGACGAACTCCCCATCTCGACCGAGATCGCTGCGGACTGGGCCGAGCGTCCAGCCTTGTTGCGGGCGCTCGAGATCGTCGCCCGGCATGCACGGGCCGACAGTACAATCACGCCGTGGCTCACCGTCCCGTGGCTCCTGAAATCGATGAAGATCACGCACGCCGCGCTCCCATGCCTGACGATCGGTGACAAAGCGCTGCGGCTCGCTCCGCGCGACACGCAGCCGATCATCGTTCGCAATCTACGAGCATTCGCAGATCGTGCCGAGGAAGGCCTCGTTCGACTGCAGGCGCTTGAGGACAACAGATTGCGGGCGGCCGACGCCGTCCGTGATGCTCACCGTCCGGGAAAGCTCGCCACGCTTCTGAGCCTCATGCAGTTCATGCCTGTGGCGAGTCCTCGCTTGGTCGCAGAGACGTTGGACCTGACTATATCTGGCGCCGGAAAATTACTAGCGCGAGCCGCGGACCTTGATCTGGTTGTAGAGGTGAGCGGTCGGCAGGCATGGCGCACCTATGTCGCGCGGGATCTCGCTTTGTCGTTTGGCTTCGTGCAGCGGTCGGTGGGACGCCCGCTTGCTCCACCAAAATATTCTGCCAATCTCGAACCGGTGCTCCAGGCGTTCGATCGCGAGATGGCCGAGCTCGACGCAAAGCTGGCGAGCCTTGGACGCGCGGGTTGCGTTCACTTTCCCGGGGCGTAATTTCCTCTGATCTGCCAGCCGGTGCTCACGCCCAGTGTGCGTCGAGCACCTCTCGTACGTTCACTTTCCCGGGGCGTAATTTCCTCTGATCTGCCAGCCGGTGCTCACGCCCAGTGTGCGTCGAGCACCTCTCGTATCGCCTTCTCGGCATCTTCGCGTGAGGCACCGCCCTTGTTGAGCAGCGTCAATCGGACTCCCTTGCGATCAGCTCCTTCGATCCGCAGCACCGCTTTACCGGCCGCGCTCGTGACCGTCTGCGCCATTCCTGACTTCTTGGGGGATCCTGACCTCTTGGGGGGGTCACCAGCGGCGGTGAGCGCTCGAATGACATCAAGGATCGGCATCGCCTTGCCCGCATCGGCTTGTGCCTTTCCAAGCGAAGCGGCTTCCTTGAAAACCCTCGCTCGCTTGTCCTCCGGCTTGAGGAGCGGTTTGAGAGCGATCACGTTGCGAATGCTAAGGTCCTGCGGTTCTGGGAACGCGGCCATAAG
>NZ_NCGH01000085.1:0-1030 GCF_002281505.1 Sphingomonas sp. 28-62-20 | reverse complement strand
TGCCTGCGCGACGATACGCGGGTTGCTTCCGGTCAACATGAAGATCGTGCCGAGGACAATTTCCTTGCCGTTCTCGGTCGCCGCACCGGTCCTGAGTTCAGACCCGATAACGACTTCTGCAATGTCGCCGATTCGGATGGGAATTCCGCCTCGCTTGGCAACGACGATCTGCGACAAGTCGATCTCGTTTTCAGCTCTGCCAGGCAGCCGGATCAAAACCTGTTCGCCAGCCCGTTCGACATAGCCGGCGCCAGCGTTTGCGTTGTTCGCCTCAAGCGCGTTGACGACATCGGTGAGCGACAGCTTGAGCGTCGCCAGCTGCGCCGGGTTCGGTGTGACGTGATATTGCTTGGTATAGCCGCCGACCGTGTTGACCTCGGCAACGCCGGGCACATTGCGCATTTGCGGCCGCACTACCCAGTCATGAAGCGTACGCAAATCGGTTGGTGTCCAAGCGGAGCCATCGGGCTTGCTTGCCCCCGGTTTCGCAGTGACTGAATACATGAAAATCTCGCCAAGCCCGGTGGCTGTCGGCCCCATTTGCGGTTCAATGCCCGGTGGCAATTGCGATTTCGCGGCCTGCAAACGCTCGTTGACGAGCTGACGCGCAAAATAAAGATCGGTGCCGTCCTCGAAGATAACGGTAACCTGGCTCAATCCGTATCGCGAAACCGAGCGGGTGTAGCTCAGCTTCGGCACGCCCGCGATTGCGGTTTCAATTGGGTAAGTGATCCTCTGCTCGGCTTCGAGCGGCGAAAATCCTTCAGCTTCGGTGTTGATTTGCACCTGCACATTGGTGATGTCAGGGACGGCGTCGATTGGAAGGCGGGTGGCGCTCCACACGCCAAGCGCGATGAGCAAGGCGACAATGCCAAGCACCAGCCAACGCTGGCGGATTGAAAATCCGATGATACGGGCGAGCATATTCTGTTTTCCGATCAATGGTCGTGGCTCGCGCCCGACTTTTCAATGTCGGCGCGAATGAGAAAAGCTCCCTTGGCAGCGTAGCGCGTTCCGGGCTTGATACCGG
>NZ_NCGH01000025.1:0-49963 GCF_002281505.1 Sphingomonas sp. 28-62-20 | reverse complement strand
CTTCTTCGCGATGTTCATGGCCTATGCCATCGGCGCGGGCGTGGCGCCGTTCCTTGAAACCGGCCAGCGGCCCAATTTCGTCGCCGGAATCATGGCGCTGTACTTGCTTGTCAGCGGCACCGTGGCGGCGCGACGGCGCGATGCGAAGGCTGGCGCTTGGGAGGTCATCGGCCTGATCGTCACCTTGTCGATCACCGTCGCTGGGGTAATGTTGATGCGGATGGGCGCGGCCAGCACCAGCGGGACAGTGGACGGTTCGCCGCCACAGGCCTTCTTCCTGTTCACAATCGCGGGCACCTTCGCCGCCGCAGGCGAACTCAACTTCCTGGTGCGCCGCCAGCTGTCCAACGTCGCGCGGATCGCACGCCACCTTTGGCGCATGTGCTTCTCGCTGTTCATCGCCTCGGGGTCATTCTTTCTTGGGCAACAGCAGGTGTTTCCCAAGACGTTGCAAGACTCAGTGCTGCTGTTGGTGCTCGCGCTGGCGCCTTTGCCGGTGATGCTGTTCTGGCTGGGCAAGATCCGGTTCGACGCGTGGCGGCGGCGAACGAAAGCGGCGGAAACGTCGATGACATTGGGCAATTGAGTTGAACGGCGGCTTCTAACCCCAGTCGATTTTCTGCGTCTGACTCCGGATGACCGACTCTGGATCGGCAGCGGCCTTCACTGCCCCGCGCGATCCAAGGGCAGTGTTGCGGCGCTTTCCAGCCAAAAGCCGACCGTCGCCCCCTTTATCAGCCAGCCTCCCCCTATTTCGCTGGCTTCCAAAGCTGGGTCTGGCAGAAGAACGCGACGCAGCCTTTCACTTGCAACGTCCCATCGGCCTGGCGCTTGATATAGGATTTATATTCCCTGCCCGCTTCCGGACTGTAAATCGTGCCGCGCCAGCTATCGCCACTGTCCGTGAAATTGGCGAGGATCTGCAGGCCTTCGATCGGGCGATTATGCTTGGTGGGATCGGGATTGCGGAAATCGGTGGTTGGGCCTTTGGGATTGGGCTTCAGCACCTTGGTCACCCGCCCGCAAACGCCCTTGCCGCATTCCGATATCGTCACAATCGCCTTTTCCCCAACAGTCAGCCATTGCCCCGTGATCGGGGTGGCGGCATGAGCGGCGACGGGTGCCGCAAGGGCAAATAAGGAAAGCGCGAATCGCATCAGAGCAAATCCTTTGAGATGATGGCAGCGCGATATCGCATGAAGGGCAGACGATGAACGGAAAATGGACGATCGGTATCATCGGGGGAACCGGCCTGTATGCGATAGACGCCTTGGAGAACCCTGAATGGCGGACGGTGGAGAGCCCGTTTGGCGCGCCGTCGGACGATTTGCTGTTCGGGTCGATCGGCGATGTGAACCTGGTCTTCTTGCCGCGTCACGGTCGCGGTCACCGGATTTCGCCAAGCGAGCTCAATGCCCGCGCCAATATCGATGCCCTGAAACGCAGCGGCTGCACTGACATTCTGGCCATCTCTTCCATCGGCAGCTTGCGCGAGGAACTGGAGCCAGGTCGGTTCGTGGTGGTCGATCAGTTCATTGATCGCACCGTGGCCCGCCCCTCCAGCTTTTTCACCACCGGGCTGGTCGGCCATGTGTCGATGGCAGAGCCGGTTTGCCCGCGCCTGTCCGCGCTGGCGGCAGATGCCGTGGTAGCGGCTGGCGGCAAGGTAACCAAAGGCGCCACTTATGTCGCCATGGAAGGCCCGCAATTTTCCAGCCGCGCCGAAAGCCTGCTCTATCGGCAATGGGGCGCCGATGTGATCGGCATGACGGCGATGCCCGAAGCCAAGCTCGCGCGCGAGGCAGAGCTGCCTTATGCGCTGATCGGCATGGTCACCGATTATGATTGCTGGCGCGAAAGCGAAGCACATGTCGATGTCGCCGAAGTGATCGCGCAGATGCACAAAAATGGCGATACTGCGCGGCGGACCGTTTCGGCACTGATCGCGTCGCTGCCCGCCAAGCGTTCGCCCTCGCCCATCGATACCGTGCTCGATTTCGCGCTGATGACCGATCCGGCGGTTCGCGATCCAGCGCTATTGGCCAAATTGGATGCAATATTGGCGCGCGTCAGCCGGGCGTGAGACGGGAAGGTCATTGACGTTTGCGTTCGATTCGCTTTGTCTTGACTCACAAGATTGGGCGTGATGAAAAATCGATCGATCAACTTCCGCTAAACCGAGCTTATCAGTCAAAAATTGCACCTAGTCTTTTCCACTTAGCATCACCTATAGTGTCGATGTCGTTCATCGACTAACCGGGGGACAAGCCATGGCGAAGAAATTGGCAATCGTGTTAAGCGGCGGCGGGGCCAAGGGCGCGTTCCAGGTCGGCGTGCTCGACGCGCTGATCACAACGCACGGCGTGAAGCCCGACATCGCCGTCGGCACCTCAACCGGCGCGATCCAGGCGCTTGGCGTCGCGCAGGATGACATCGCCGGGCTGCTCAAGGTGTGGACCGGCATTAAGGGCAACAGCGATATCTATACCGATCGCTCCGGGCTGTTGGGGACCGTTATCTTTGGCGGCAAGGGACTGCACAACACCGCCCCGTTGCGCAAATTGCTCAAAAATTTCGCTAACCCGGCGAAGCTGGCGGCATCCAGTGTCAATCTGCAGCTGGGTGTGGTCAACCTGCAGTCGGGCGAATTCCGGACCATCGATAAGAGCGCTCCCTATATCCACGATTGGGTCTACGCCAGCTGCGCGATGCCGGTGTTTTTCGATCCGCTCGAAACCACCGACAAACAGCAATGGGTCGATGGCGGCGTGAAGGAAGTCACCCCGCTCGGCGCAGCGATGGAGCTTAACCCAAGCAACATCCTGGTGATCCGCGCGTCGCCAGTTTCCAAGCTGGCGACGACCAAGAAATATGGCGGGCTGATCCCGATCGGGCTACGCTCGGTCAATATTCTGCAAGCCGAGGTATCACGCAACGATCTCGCCAATACCGGGCTGATCAATGATCTGATCGCCGCGCGCAAAGCCATGCTCGCCCAGCTGCTGGCCACGGGAATGTCAGGCGCGGCGGCGAGCAAGCTGTTGCTGCCGCTGGATACCCAGATTGCGAAATATCGCTTCGTGCCGGTCAAGGTGATCGAACCGACCGAGGATTTTTCTGACACGCTGGAATTTGATCCCGCCAAGATTGCGCGCGCGATCAACGCCGGGCGGGCGATGGTGAACGACAATTGGGCGGAGATTGAGGCGTTTATTGGCTAACGGCGATGGCGCAGGGCAATAGGCCCCGCCACTGTTTGCAGAGCACGTTGCGATCGCACCAACGCCGGATGGCATCCCCCGCCCCCAGCGGCTACAGGCGGACGCATGCTCCGCCTGACCGAACTGACCCTGCCGCTCCACCACCCCGACGAAGCGATCCCCGCCGCGATCTGCAAACGGCTGAAGATCACCCCGCGCGAGCTGATCAAATATGTCATCGCCCGGCGCGCGCATGATGCCCGCAACAAGGCCGCGATCGAGCTGGTCTATACGGTCGACGTCAATGTGAAGAATGAAGACACGGTGCTGGCGCGGTGCCGCCGCGACAAACGCGTCCAGCGCACGCCAGACACGCGCTACAGCTTCGTCGGGAAGGCGCCCGAGGGTAGCACGGCGCTTCGCCCCGTCGTCATCGGTACGGGGCCGTGCGGGCTGTTCGCGGGCCTTATCCTCGCGCAAATGGGCTATCGGCCGATCATCCTTGATCGCGGCAAGGTGGTGCGCGAACGGACCAAGGATACCTGGGGCCTGTGGCGGCGCAGCGTGCTCAACCCCGAATCGAACGCGCAGTTTGGCGAGGGCGGCGCGGGGACTTTCTCCGACGGCAAGCTCTACAGCCGGATCAAGGACACCCGCCACCTTGACCGCAAGGTGCTGACCGAATTTGTGAAGGCAGGGGCCCCTGCCGAAATCCTCACCGAAGCGCACCCGCATATCGGCACCTTCCGGCTGGTCACGATGGTCGAGAGCATCCGCGAAACGATCGAAGGGTTGGGCGGCGAATATCGTTTCCAGACCCGCGTCGATGGCATCGACATCGCGACCGATTCAACCGGCGAGCGGCGCGTGCGCGGGCTGCATCTTCATACTGGCGACTATCTGGAGGCCGACCGGGTCGTGCTCGCCATCGGCCATAGCGCGCGCGATACCTTTGCCATGCTCCATGCAGCCGGCGTGTTCGTTGAGGCCAAGCCCTTTTCGATCGGGGTGCGCATCGAACACCCGCAAAGCTGGATCGATCGCGCGCGCTTTGGCGTGCATGCCGGGCATGAGATATTGGGTGCGGCGGAATATCACATCTCGCACCACTGCTCGAACGGGCGGACGGTCTACAGCTTTTGCATGTGCCCAGGCGGCACGGTGGTGGCGGCAACGTCGGAGGAGGGACGCGTCGCAACCAATGGCATGAGCCAATATTCGCGCAATGAACGCAACGCCAATTCGGGCTTTGTCGTCGCGATCGATCCGGCGCGTGATTATCCCGGCGATCCATTGGCAGGGCTGGCGTTCCAGCGGCACTGGGAATCGAAAGCCTATGTTGCCGGGGGATCGAACTACAAAGCACCGGCGCAGAAGCTGGGCGATTTCCTAGCCGGTAAACCGTCAGAAGCGCTGGGATCGATCGTCCCCTCTTACCGTCCGGGGGTGACGCCGACCGATCTCGCCGAGTGCCTGCCCGATTACGCGGTAGCGGCGATGCGTGAAGCAATCCCGGTTTTTGGCCGCCAAATCCCCGGCTATGACCATCCAGACGTCGTCATGACGGGGGTGGAAACGCGCACCTCTTCGCCGGTGCGCTTCACCCGCGGCGATGATTTTCAGAGCCTCAACACCAGGGGTCTGTTCCCGGCAGGCGAAGGGGCGGGCTATGCAGGCGGCATCCTGTCAGCGGCGGTTGATGGCATCAAGGTCGCAGAGGCCGTGGCCAAGAGCCTCGCCTAGCCGAGATAAACCGGCGGATCGCCCGCTACCCACGGTTTCACCCGCAGCATCGCCCGCTCAAACAGGGCCGATCCCATCTGCCGGGCCAGCCAGGGCTGCAGGTACGGCAAGGGCTGCCGATAAAACCAACCCTGGTCGACCGCGGCGAATTGCCGGATGAAAGGCATGATCGCGATATCGGTGATCGAACAGGCGTCACGCGATAGGTTGTGCTGCTGGCCGAGCCGGGCATCAAGCGGGATCAGCAGCGACACGCCGGCATCGCGGTGCGCGATCGGGTCGGCAGTGTGGCGATCCGGGTATTTGTACCGGTCGAGATGATGTTTGAAATCGCTATCGAATAGCCCGATCAGCGCACGGTCCTCGCCGCCCAGCCAGTCCTCCGGGTCGTGCCGGGCGAGCGCCCAACGCATGATGTCGATACTTTCATCGATCACCGGGCCTTTGTCCGGCACCAATACCGGCACCGTCGCCTTGGCGGAGGCGGCGATCATCTCTGGCGGCTTGTTGCCGAGCGCGACCTCGCGCAGTTCGACCGGCACGCCGCTCACCAGCAATGCCATGCGGGCACGCATCGCATAGGGGCAGCGCCTGAAGCTGTAGAGGATCGCGCTCACCGATCGTGCAGCCGCGCCAGCGCAATCCCGGCGAGATTCTGGGTGCGCTTGATATAGCGGACACGCAGCCCCTGTCCCGGCGGCACCAGCGCCATCAGACGTTCGCGATGCGCAATCGCAACGCCGCGGCATTTCGCCGTGCCAATTGCCTGCGCCACCACCCCCTTGGCATCCCCCAACAGCACATAATCACTGGTACCGCGCGCGACAGCGATGCGCATGGCATGGATCAACGCCAGCCATTCGGCATCGGCACTGCTGCCCTGGCCAAGATCGCGCAGCAGATGCACCTCTCCACCGACCACGACCGCCACCTCCATCACCCCCGGATTGGGGCGACACCCGCCATCGAAATAGATCTTCAGCGGCGCTGATGCGCCGTGCCGTGGTCCGGGGCGGTCCGGTGCCGGAGGCGGTGCACGATCCGTCATCCACCCCGCCTAGCGCTTGTCCCGCCGAAAGGAAGCGCCATTAACAATTTCCTGCTATGGCGGTGGCGGCGGCATCGGGGGGCGCAGTCCATGGCCAATTGGGCAGGACGGTATTTCAAGAACAGCAAGAGCGGGCTGGTCCTGCCAGAGCTTGCCGCGCTGGCGGCGGTAGCGCTGCTGCAGCTGGTCGGCGTGCCGCAGCTGGAGCGGTTGGGGCTGTTGCTGTTCGATAGCTATCAGCGCGCCGCCCCCCGCCCCTATGAAGAAGCACCCGTCCGCATCGTCGATATCGATGATGAATCGATCCGGCGCCTCGGCCAATGGCCCTGGCCGCGCACCGACATCGCCGATCTGACCAAGCGGATCGCCGATGCAGGCGCTGCATCGATCGCCTATGACATCGTGTTTTCAGAGCCCGATCGCACCTCGCCCGGTCGCATCGCCACACATTTACAACGCACTGGTAGCGACGCGGCCGCGCTCGCGGCCCTGCGCGCCCTGCCCGATAATGATGCGACACTGGCCGCCGCGATTGCCAACGCGCCCGTCACACTCGGCTATTTTCTGGGCCAGGACGGCGATGGCCCCAAGGTTGAACCCAAGGCCGGGCTGGCGATGGCTGGGAGCTCCCCCGCCAGTGCAGTGCAGCGCTTTTCCAGCGCGATTGAGCCGCTGCCCGCGTTGCGTGATGCCGGGGCGGGGGCGGGCTTTGTCAGCCTGATCGGCGACCGCGACGGGATCGTCCGCAAAATCCCGCTGATCGCCGCGCAACAGGAACAATTGCTCCCCGCGCTGTCGCTCGACGCTTTGCGCACTGCGCAGGAAGCCGGATCAGTCATCGTCAAATCAACCGATGCGAGTGGCGAATTGGGCAGCGAGCTTGGTGCTGGGGCGACCGAAGTCGTGTCGATCAAGGTCGGCCAATTCACGGTACCAACCACGCCCGCTGGCGAATTATGGATGTATTTCACGCAGCCGCATCCCGCGCGGACGATTCCGGCCTGGAAAATCCTGACCGGCGCGCTCAGCCCCACTGAACTGCGAACTGCGTTTGACGGGCGGATCGTGCTGATCGGCACGGGTGCTGCGGGTTTGCGCGATCTGGTCGCCACGCCGCTGCAGGACCGCGAATTGGGCGTGATGGTCCATACCCAGGCGATCGAGCAGATGATCCTTGGCCGCTATTTGGTGCGTCCCGATTGGGCGATCGGGCTGGAACGCAGCCTGTTGCTGGTGTTGGGCCTGGTGCTCGCGCTGCTGCTCCCTCGGCTGGGCGCGATGCGTGGCGCGGTCCTTGGCGTGGTCGCGATTGGCGGGATGATGATCGGCAGCTGGGGCGCGTTTCTGCGCTACCATTATCTGCTTGATCCGACCTATCCGGTGATCGCACTGTTGCTCGTCTATATCGTCGGCACGGGGGTCACCTTTTACCGCGAGGAACGTCAGCGCGCCTATATTCACCGCGCGTTTGACCGGTATCTGTCCCCCACCCTTGTCAAACGGATCGTCGATGATCCCGGCCAGCTCGAACTGGGCGGCGAAGTGCGCGAAATGACGGTGTTGTTCTGCGATATCCGCCGTTTCTCCAGCATTTCCGAGACCATGGGGCCGCAGGAGATCATCCGATTCCTAATCGCCTTCCTGACGCCGATGTGCGACATCCTGCTCGCCCGCCAGGCCACGATCGACAAATTTATCGGGGATGCGATCCTTGCCTTCTGGAACGCGCCGCTCGACGATCCCGATCAGCACACCAACGCCGCGCGCGGGGCGCTGGAAATGGTCGCGAAGCTTGAAGCGATGAATCAAGTGATGGCCATGCAAACCGCAACGCCGTGGCCGCCCGCCGTGCAGATCGGCATCGGCCTGAATGCAGGGCCCTGCTGCGTGGGCAATATGGGATCGGCGCAACGCCTGTCCTATTCGCTGATCGGCGATACCGTGAACCTCGCCTCCCGGCTGGAGGGGCTGACCAAATATTATCATGTGCCGATCATCATCGGTGCAGCGTTACGGCGCGATATCACTGCTTTTGCGACGGTGCCAATTGATCGGGTGCGCGTGGTGGGGCGCGGTGCGGCGGAGGAGATTTATGCGCTGCTCGGCGATGAGGAGGTCGCCATCAGCCCTGCTTTCCGGCGGATCGAGCGGCTGCACGCGGAGATCATGGCCGCTTATTGGGCGCAGCAATGGGCAGAGGCGCTGGCGCTGATCGACGCGGCGGCACCGCTTGTCTCAGGGTTCAGCCTGGCGCATCAGCATCAGATCATCGCGGGACGGATTACCGATTTTCAGCAGAATCCGCCCGGCGATGACTGGGACGGCGTTTTTAACGCGAACGAAAAATAACGCGGCCTGCCTTACGGGGTCGGGCTGTTTGGGCTTGGCTGGTTCGGGCTTGGCCGGGTCGGCCGTTCACCCTTGTCGTTTTCAAAGAAATCATCGACCACAGGATTGCGCTGCAACACTTGGCGTTCTTCCGCAGCAATCTGTGCGGCGCTGGTGCCCAGCATGTCGCTCAGCATCGCCGATCCAGCGCGCGACATCAAAAACGGCCCGATTAGGGGCTGGCCAGCACCAGGCACAAACACGGCATGACCAGGTTGTTCAACGGGCACCGTCTTGTCGCCGACGGTCACATCAATCGCCCCCGGGGTTTCGCCGCCTTGCGCATTGGCGCCGGGCCCGCGCAGCAGGATCAGCGAGGCGGTCTGTGGATCACCGGCATAGCGGCCAAGCCCCGCTTCCCGCCGGGCGATCATCAAGGCGGCGGCCCCCACCGCCCCTTCAACGATCGTGCCACGCACCCCAATGGTGGCGACCGGCGTGCGAATGGACGACTGGCCTGGATTGGCATGCAACGCCCGGCTCGACATGAAGCGAAATGTGCCGCGCGCAACCGATACCCCGACCGCGCTGGCTTTACGGTTCGGATCATAAACGAAGCGATCCACCTTGATCCGCGAATTGCTGCCCAGGGCAAAGATTGTCCGATCAAGCAGCAACACCTGCAAGCGGCTCGCCCTGCCGGTATCGATATCATTGCCCAGCGAAACGCGTTCCTTGACGACCGCGCGGTGCCGCACCGGCTGCGCCTGCGTTGTCATCGTCACGTCGTTGATCACGGCGGCATTGGCGCCAACGGTTTGCGCGGCCGCCGGCAAAGCAGCCAGCAATGTGGCCAGCGCACCAAGCGCGGCGGCGCTGATCAGGGTGATCCGCTTGGGCATGCGATCGCTCCTCATTTGCCGAAATTCCACACCAACTGCACGTCGACGCCGAAACTATCATAATCGCGCAGGAAGCTGGCCTGATTATAGTCGCGCCGCGTGTGGCTGACGCCGCCCTCTACACCAAAGCCATTGCCGAATATCGGCATGCCGAGCGCAGCCCGCGTGAAAAAGCGGGTTTCCTGTCGGTCTGTGATGAACAGCGCGTCGCGAAAATCGACAAATCTGATCGTCGAGGAAAGTGCGCCGTAACCGCCAGCATGGCCGATTGGCTGGCGGAAGGCGCTGTACACCCGGGCGCCGCGATAACCGAGATAATCGGTATCGGCGGTCTTATCCTCAACCGCCGCCCCGATCACCCATTGGGCGTTCCTGCGGGTGGTGGCGCTATAATCGATCGCGAGATCATAGCGCCCGCCATTGCGGGAGAAAAATGGCAGAGAGCCGACATAATCCTGACGGACCGCTTCCCCGCGCAGGGCGATCCGCCCCGTGCGACCGGTCGTGACCGCCATTTCGGCCTGGCCGCCATATTCGGTGACAAACGGCGCGCCCTGCAGCCGGGCATGTTCGACCACGCCGCCCAGCGAAAAGCCGAAACCCCCGGTTTGCCGACCATAGCCCGCCCGCACCGCGCCGATCTGATAATCAAGCCCCGAGGGGCCAAGTGCATTCTTGGTCTGGCCCCATAAGCCGCCGTAAAGATAGCTTTGGCCAAGCGCCACGCGCCCATCAATCTGCCCGGCGGCGATGAAGGAAAAATCATCATCGGCCACGCTGCCGAGGCCAGGGAAATTAAACGCCACCGACAAGGCACCAAGCGCGTCGGTATCATAGGCAAAGCCAATCGCCAGCTTGCCGGCCAAAGCCCGGGGTGCTGCCGCCACGCCGGTCGGGCGTTCAAGCGCGCCACAGGCGTCGACCGCGATCCGCCAATCGCCTTCGTCAATCTGTGCCGGATTGATCTTGGCGAGTTCAATTTGGGCGCGGGCACGATCATCAAGGCGGCACAGGGTTGTGACATAATATAGCCGAAGCCGCGTGGTCGCAGCGCCGGGCTGGGCAAGCAACGCCCGCTCCATCGTCGCTGCCGCTGCGATCAAATCGCCCGTATCACTTTGTTCGCGCGCGAGTCGCAGGGCGGCGTCAGGATCATTGGCGGTATCGATAATCGCATCGAGATCATCGGTAGGGCTGGCCTGCTGTGCCTGTGCCGGCGATGCCGCAGCGAGCAAGACTCCACATGAAAACGCCAGAAAACCGGCATATTTCAGATCGTTTAGGCCCTTCATCTTTCCCCCCAAAGACAGCGAAGCGATCCGTTTTCAGCCGTCGATCGGGTTTCCCCTCAAAGGCGATTGGCACTGTAGCGGTGTCAGTCCACCGCCACAGTGCCGAAGTCGATCAGGCCTGGCCATGGTGCTGGACCCGGCCTGCGGTCAGGTCAACCACCGCAGGCCGGGCCGAGGTGCCAACAGTCCCGCACCGGGAAAGCAAAGATGCGCGCGTCCTTACCCTGCCGCTAGCGCCGCGAGCAGCAGCAACGCGACGATGTTGGTGATCTTGATCATCGGGTTGACCGCGGGGCCTGCCGTATCCTTGTACGGATCGCCGACGGTGTCGCCGGTAACAGCGGCCTTGTGCGCCTCGCTCCCCTTGCCGCCATGATTGCCGTCTTCGATATATTTCTTGGCATTGTCCCACGCGCCGCCGCCCGAGGTCATCGAAATGGCGACGAACAGGCCCGAGACGATCACGCCAAGCAGCATCGCGCCGAGCGCCGCAAAGCCCTCTGCCTGACCCGCCACGCCGGTGATGATGAAATACACTGCGATCGGGCTGAGCACGGGCAGCAGGCTGGGGACGATCATCTCGGCGATCGCTGCCTTGGTGACCAAGTCCACGGTGCGGGCATAATCGGGGCGGCTGGTGCCAGCCATAATGCCCGGATTGTCGCGGAACTGGGCGCGGACGTCTTCGACCACGGAACCGGCTGCGCGACCGACCGCCGTCATGCCCATCGCCCCGAACAGATAGGGCAGCAGCGCGCCGAGCAGGAGTCCTACGATGACATAAGGGTTGCTGAGCTGGAAATTGACGGTGAGCGACGGGAAGTCGCGCGCTAAGTCCGACGTATAGGCGTTGAACAGCACCAGCGCGGCGAGTGCCGCCGAGCCGATCGCATAGCCCTTGGTCACCGCCTTGGTGGTGTTGCCGACCGCATCCAACGCATCGGTGCGGTGACGAACATCGTCGGGCAGGCCAGCCATTTCGGCAATGCCACCGGCATTGTCGGTCACCGGGCCATAAGCGTCGAGCGCCACGACCATGCCGGCCTGCGCCAGCATCGCGGTTGCGGCAAAGGCAATGCCGATCACGCCCGCGAGCTGATAAGCCGCGATCACCGCGACAACGATGACCAGCGTCGGCAGTGCAGGCGATTCAAGGCTGACGGCGAGGCCCTGGATCACGTTGGTGCCATGGCCGGTCTCCGACGCCTTGGCAATGCTGCGCACCGGGCGGAAGCCGGTGCCGGTGTAATATTCGGTGATCCAAACCAGCAGGCCAGTGACGGCCAGACCAATCATCATGCACCAGAACAGCGCCATGCCGGTGGTGGTGGTTGCCGCGACCCCTGCCGCTGCCTCCGCCGTCAGTGCGCCGCCATCGAGGAAGCTGTTGCCGCCGATCACTGCATTCATGTCGCCCAGCGTATATTGCGTGGCGAAATAAATGGCAGGCACCGACAGGCCGACGCTGAGCCAGAAGCCCTTGTAAAGCGCGCCCATGATGTTGTTGCTGCTGCCCAGCCGGACCGCATAGGTGCCGATGATCGAGGTGATGATGCACACGCCGCCAACGATCAGCGGCAGGGTCATCACTTCAAGCAGCTTGTCGGCATTGGCGAGCGCCAGCGCGACCGAGATCATCGTCACGCCAAAGGTGACGACATAGGTTTCGAACAAATCGGCAGCCATACCGGCGCAGTCGCCGACATTGTCACCGACGTTATCGGCGATGGTCGCGGGGTTGCGGGGGTCATCCTCAGGGATTCCGGCTTCAACCTTGCCAACCAGATCGGCGCCGACGTCTGCGGCCTTGGTGAAGATACCGCCACCGAGACGCGCGAAGATCGAGATGAGCGAGGAGCCAAAAGCAAGGCCCGTCAGCGCCTTGACGACGATCTGCGCACCGGCATTCGCGCCATCGGGCCCGGCCAGATACCAGAACACGCCCGAAATTGAGAGCAGGCCGAGCCCGGCCACCAGCATGCCAGTGATCGCACCCGCGCGGAATGCCATGGTCAGGCCGCCCTGCAACGAGGTGCGGGCTGCCTCTGCCGTGCGGACGTTCGCGCGGACCGAGATGTTCATGCCGATATAGCCGGCGACGCCCGAAAGGATCGCGCCGATCGCGAAGCTGACCGCCGAAACGGGTGCGCCCATGCCGTCGATCAACAGCCAGACCAGCGCGAGCATGATCACGCCGACAATGGCGATCGTCCGATACTGGCGACCAAGATAGGCCTGCGCGCCTTCCTGCACAGCAGCGGCGATATCGCGCATCTTCTCATTGCCCGCCGGGGCAGCAAGTACCTGTCGACTGGTGATGATGCCGTAGAGCACAGCCAGCAGCCCACAAACCATGGCCGCATAGACGATCGTCATTCGCGAAATCCTTCCCCGTTTTTGTGCTGATGGCCGCCTTGACGCAGGCGTGTACCCCCTTCAGCTTATCCCTGTGCGAGGGACCTATAATGGGCGCTGTCGGGAGCGCAAGCGCCGTCAGACGCCGTGCAGATATCCGAGTCGGACGGGCAACGGCACCGGATCGCCGCCATCAACCAGCGTGAGGCCCGATCCGGTCGAAAACGCGCCGACCCGGCGTGCTGGCACCGCCAGCGTGGCGGTTGCCGCGAACAAGAGCTGGTAATCATCCCCCGCCGTCGCAGCGGCCAGCCGCGCGGTACGATCGTCCCCGGCATGGCTGCGATACGCATCGGATAGCGGCATGGCGGCCAGATCGATCGTCAGCGCAAGGCCACTCGCGGTCGCCATCCGCGCGGCATCGATCAGCAGCCCGTCGGACACGTCCATCATCGCATGGACGTGCGCGGCGAGGATTCGCCCCTCCCCCAGCCGGGGCAGCGGGCGACGATAAGCATTAAGTAATGCATCAGGACCCGGTGCCCCTTGCGCAATCGCGAGGCCAGCGGGATCGCCGGCCAATCGCTTCGCGATCGTCAATCCGGCTCCCCCATCGCCGATCGTGCCGGTGACGAACAACCCGTCCCCCACCCGCGCACCGCTGCGGCTGGGGGCGTGGGTGGCGTGGCCGATCGCGGTGAGCGTCAACACGCGCGGCGCGCCCAGAGGCAGCGACACGGTATCCCCGCCGAGCAGCTGGCACCCCATCTGGCGCAGCGCCGCGTCGAACCCGGCGAGGAAATCGCGATCCCAGGCGTCTTTTCCGAGCGGATAGTTGAGCAGCACGCCGACCGGATCAGCGCCCTTGGCGGCAAGATCCGACAGATTCACCGCCAGCAATTTCCACGCGACATCATATGCGGGATCGGTGCTGAGGAAATGCACTCCCTCCACCATTGTATCAGTGGTGAAGACGGAGTTGCCCAAGCGCGCGACATCGTCCGAAAGGCCCTGCGCACCGGGATGGAGCGGGAGCGTGCGCAAGGCGGTGAGGAAATCGGCTTCGGTCATGGGGCGGTGGTAGCGCGGGTTGGCGGCGGTGTCTGCTTTTGGGTGTAAAAGCGACATGATCATAAATAAGCTGATCAGATGCGAAATCCAACGATTATGTCGTTGTTTGGATTTGCTACAACTTGCGAACAAAGCTGGCCGGAAGGCGGTGTGGTTGATTCGAGGGAGTTATTGGCGAGCGATACTGCGGGTCTGCAATGGTCAGAGCCGATGGCAGAAAAATCAGGCTGCGTTCAGGCTTACCGCATATACCAACCCTCAGACGGAACAGTAATGGTGGATGGATTACATGGTTTACGGTCTCGTGCTTTCGGCTTCGCTCTTGATGACGGCACTATCTTCGGCGCCGGAAGACGACGTTTTGCACCTTCTGCAATTGGCTGTTCCGGCAAGCAATGACACGGTCAAGAATTTTCGGACGGTGACGAGTGCTATCCGTACTTGCGAGGAAGCGCGCCAGATCGGCCAGTCGCTGAACGCTGAAATTACCGAGAATGACTCTTTGCCCTTCTCTACACTTCCGCCGAAGGTAATGGAGTTGCTGCGCGATCTTCCGACCGGCCGGGCAACCCCTGTGTTTGGGACGCCGCAAACAACGATGAAGGTTCTGGTGATCTGCGCGCGCAAACCTGCGCAAGCTGCTGCGCCAATGTAATCTTGGTGCATGACGACGCCGTCGTGCGCTAACGTCCGTCGTTCAATCTTCCTCGTAGATCAGCAGGTCGCCCGGCTGGCACTGCAATTCGCGGCAGATCGCTTGCAGCGTGGAGAAGCGGATCGCCCTGGCCTTGCCGGTCTTTAGGATCGAGAGATTCGCAAGCGTCAGCCCGACGCGATCGGCCAGTTCGGTTAAGGTCATGCGCCGCTCGTGAAGCAGGTCGTCGAGCTTAACCGTGATTGATGTGCCCTCGTCATCGGCTGGCATTAGACGGTCCCTTTCAGATCCGCGCGCATCGCGGCCCCGTGACGAAAAATGCGAGCGAGAATAAAGAGGACGATGACAATCAAGACTGCATCGAGATCGTAAATGCTGAAATCGGGCCACTTTCCGTTGTCCGCTCCCTTGTCCACCAGGTTGGCGACGTAAAAGCGCAGCCCTCCGACAATCACGGCGAGAATCTTCACACCGAGAAATAGCCACGCCATCACGTTCAGGCGTTTCGCATTTTCGGGCGTGAACGGGTCACCTTCGCCGGCGCTCACGATAATGGCGCGCAGCTTGCCAAAGAACTGAAACAGCGCCGCAAGGATCAGCGACATAAGGGTCAATAAAGCTACAGCCGAAACGGGAGATGCCTCTATCACACCACCTTTATTCGCACCGCCAAGCCCAGGCAGCATGTCGTTGCTGACGAGCACGACAACAGGAATGAGGATAAAAACAATGCCTCCTACCAGTGCGCTTGCCCCTTGAAGGAGCTTGGTCAGCAATTTTCCGGAAAGGAGTAGGGCGTCTTTTGAACTCTCGGTCATGAGAAAGTCTCCAGTCTTGGCGAACGGCAATGGGGCGTCGAAGGCTTTCAAGCTATCCGATCTCGGCGACGGGGATGACCGAGGAAGGACCCTGCGTTGGCGCCATCCAGCAACCGACGATCGTTGTGGCGGGCGCGGTACCAACGATGATTGAGGCCAGAGCGGCAACACGTGCAATGAGCGGTTAAGGCATATCGAAAGCCTGACATATTTTTATCGATTATCGATGCGCCATGTCTGCCCGTTCGTCAAGGGATTTATTGATAAACGATATCATTTATCGACCTTCGATGATCACGACGCATTGTCGTTACCCGCCGTTTCGGTTGCCTATGCCCAGTTCATAGGTCCGAGCGCCGCTGAGCAGCCAGCTCTCAAGCGCTTGGTATTGAAGACAGCTAACGAACGGCACATTTGCGCCAGCCTGATGCGTGAACGTCCAAATTGTCGGTTGGATGAGGGCAACGAACGGCTGATAGGGGGGCGAAAGGCTCCGCGCTGGGCAGGGAGGCCAAAAAAGCTGAGGATTACCGCTTCGCGCCTTCCGCCCGCGTCAGCGTCAACGCCGCAAACCGGGAGAGCGTGCCGGCGCGATCCTCGTCAATGGTCCACGTCCAACCCTTGGTTGCCGGGTTGTAGGTCATCGTTGTTCGCGTAAAGCTGCCGTCGGGGTTGGTGAACACGAAGGGGAGCTGGTCGCCAGTTTTGGAAGCAAGTCCGATAGACTGGGTCGATAGTCCGCCAAAGTCGTCCAGCCAGACAATGCCATATTTGGCCGTTGGCTGATTCCACCCAATGTAAACCGTCGCCTCATATCTTGGTCGGCCATTCGGCCGCCGATCGCGTGAAATTTCGTGTAAGCGAAGATACTGGTGCTGATTCACCCATTCAACGTCGAGGTCATCGGTCGTCGCCTCGCCCGCGACGGTCCCAGTAATGACCCAAGCACCCTCCAGCTTATCCAGCAGCGCATCCTGCAATATCGGCTGCTCTGCTTCGGTTGGACCAGCGAAAGCCAGCGCAACGACGGCTAAACAAAGCATCTTACCGGATTTGACGATCATTGTTTTCACATCCTGCCAGCGTGCCTGGACAATGTGTAATCGTCGGGAACGGCAAAAAGAAAGGCTTTAAACAGTTGCGCTGGCCAGGCGTCGGCCCGGTCACTTTTCTCGCTTGGCACCATCCAGCGCGCGGTCCGTGCGCGCGGCTTCGGTGGCGCGTGCGGATTTTTCTGCTTTGGTGCGCCCGAAGGCAGCACGATTGGCGCAGGCCGTCGCCTCGGCCGCCGCGCGCGCCTTCGCCTTGCGGGCGGTCCGCAGGTTGATGATGTCGGTCACCGCGCCACCCTTAACTTGCCCGGACAACCTTGCTGATTGCGTCAAGCAGGCCGTTGACGAACCCCGATTCGCGCTTGTCGTAAAAGGCGTGCGCCACATCGACATATTCAGTGATCACGGCCCCCGTCGGCACATCGGCGCGCGCAAGCAACTCATAAGTGCCGCACCGCAAAATCGCCTTCATCGGCTTGTCGAGGCGTTCGAGCGTCCAGCCAGTGGCGAGCTTGCCCGCGATCGTCGCATCAATCTCTCCCCCGCGCGCCAACACGCCTTTGACGACGTCATCGAAGAAATCGACATCGGCCTCGGCATATTGAGCGTCCTCAATCTCGGCACCAAGCCGGTGATTGTGGAACTCATGCAGCAATTGCGCGAGCGGGGTCTGTTCCATGTCATGCTGGTAAAGCGCCTGGACAGCGGCAAGCCGGGCGGCGGCGCGGGCCTTGCTGCGGGCAGCGGTGCGGGGGTTGGATTTTGTCATGCGATTTCCATAAGCCGGGTTGTCATCAAATCCCAAACCGTTCGTGTCGAGCGAAGTCGAGATACCCTGCGCGGCGCTAGCGGCACGCCCCTCAAGGTCGCTCAGGATGAACGGATAGTGGGGAGAATTATTCGAGCCGAAGCGCCACCGAACGGGCATGGGCGGGCAATCCTTCCGCCCCCGCCAGCGCCACCGCCGCTGGGCCGATCGCGGCGAGGCTGGCCTCGTCGAGCTGGAGGAAGCTGGTGCGCTTCATGAAATCGAGCACCGACAGGCCCGATGAGAACCGCGCCCGCCTGCCCGTCGGGAGAACATGGTTGGGGCCAGCGACATAATCGCCGACCGCTTCGGGCGTATGGCGGCCAAGAAAGACTGAGCCAGCATGGCGGACCTTGTCGAACAGTGCCTGCGGATCATCGACTGCGAGTTCGAGATGCTCGGGCGCGAGGCGATCGACGAGCGGCATCGCTTCGGCAAAGTCGCGCACCAGGATGATCGCACCGTTCGCGTCCCAGGCGGCGCGGGCGACCTGCTCGGTGGCCAGCGTGGCGAGTTGCGCCTCTACCGCGGCGGCAATCTTGTCGGCAAACCCGGCATCGTCCGTGAACAGGATCGATTGACTGGTCGGGTCATGCTCGGACTGGCTGAGCAGGTCAGCGGCGATCCAATCGGGATCATTCGCGCCGTCCGCCACCACGACGATTTCGCTGGGGCCAGCGACCATGTCGATCCCGACCACACCGTAAAGCTGGCGCTTGGCCTCAGCGACCCAGGCATTGCCGGGGCCAGTGATGACATCGACCGGCTTGATCCGATCGGTCCCATACGCCAGCGCGGCAATGGCTTGCGCACCACCGATCCGCCAAACTTCATCGACGCCAGCAAGATGCGCGGCGGCGAGCACGAGCGGATTAATCTCCCCCTTCGGCGTCGGCGTGACCATGACGAGCCGGTCAACGCCCGCCACCTTGGCCGGGATGGCATTCATCAATACCGAGGAGGGATAGGCAGCGCGGCCGCCGGGAACGTAAACGCCCGCCGCCTCTACCGCTGACCAGCGCGCGCCGAGCCGGACACCGGCGTCGTCGGTCGTGTCGCTGCCTTCGGGGCGTTGCTTCGCGTGGTAGGTGGTGATGCGCGTGGCGGCGAGATCGAGCGCGGCGCGCAGGGCCGGATCGAGCGCATCATAAGCAGCACGGCAATCGGCAAGGTCGATCTGCCAGCCGGAGCTGTCGAGATCATGGCCGTCGAACTGCACCGTCAGCGCGGCGACCGCCGCATCGCCTTCATCGCGAACGCGCGCGATAATCGCGCTGACGTCACGTGCGACATCATCATCGGCTTCGCGGCGTGCATTAACGAGTGCGGTGAATGCACTAGCGAAATCGGGGGCGCGGGTGTCCAACCGAATCATGTCACGCCACCGCCTTCCGGAACGCATCGACCAGCGGCACCACTTCGGCACGGGTCTTGAACGCGGCGCGGTTGACGACCAGGCGGCTGGTGACCTGGGCGATCACCTCCACCTCGACCAGCCCGTTTTCCTTCAATGTGCGGCCCGACGACACCAGATCGACAATGCGCGGGGCCAGCCCGAGCAAAGGCGCAAGCTCCATCGCGCCGTTCAGCTTCACACACTCGGCCTGCACGCCGCGGCCCGCGAAATGCGCCTTGGTGACATGCGGATATTTGGTGGCGATGCGGACATGGCTCCAGCCGCGCGGATCATCCGTGGCGGCCATTGCGGCGGGCTCGGCGACCGACAGGCGGCAATGGCCGATACCGAGATCAACCGGCGCATAAAGCTCAGAATAAGCGAATTCCGCCAGCACGTCCGACCCGACAATGCCAAGCTGCGCCGCGCCATGCGCCACAAAGGTCGCCACGTCGAACGCACGGACGCGGATCAGCTCAATCCCGCCCTGGTTCGTCGTGAAACGCAAGGCGCGGCTGGACTCATCGGCAAAGGCGGGTTCAGGCACGATCCCGACGCGCGCCAGCAGCGGCAGCGCCTCTTCGAGGATGCGGCCCTTGGGCACGGCGATGATAATCGGGGGGAGGGTCGGATCGGTCATAAGCTGGCTGGCCATAGGTGGGGACGTGCGGCGGTGCAACAAGAGGGGAGAGCATGTGATGGCCGATGAAAAAACCAATCGCCAGTCGTTCACGGTGCAGGCCGACTATTGTGCCGCGATGGACGCGCCCATCACGACACGGGTCTGCCTGTCGCTGGGCCGGGTGATCGATCGCGAAACCGCGACGGGCCGGGCTGTGCTCGATTGGCCCGGCGAGCCGGTGGCGGACGCCATTGTGCTCCGGCTGGTTGGCGGGTTTCATGCGCTGCACCGTTCGGGCGCGGACTGGGGCGTGTCGCGCGTGTTCCGCGGCGAGCTGATCGACCCGACCGGCGTCGACGTCCTGCTGGAAGAGGCGCTGATCACGCATGACGCGGCGCTGCTGCCGTGGCTGGACGGGCCGCCGCAGACCAATGAAGCGGGCCGGTCGGCGGGACTGATGACTGGGCTGCTGCACCTTGCGCGTCGATTCGGGCCGAAAATCGAGCTGCTCGAAATCGGGTCGAGCGCCGGGCTCAATCTGATGATCAATCATTATAGCTATGATCTGGGCGGTGTAAAAGTTGGGCCCGATCCGGCTGCGTTGCTGATCAAGCCGGCATGGCGCGGGCCACCACCGCCCGATGCGCCGGTGGAGATCGTCGGCGTACGCGGCGTGGATATCGCGCCGGTCAATCTGGCCAATGACGCAGCGGCGGAGCGGCTGGCGGCCTATGTCTGGGTGGATGCACTCGAACGACAGACGCGGATCGATACGGCAATCGCGATGGTCAGGCAGCACGGCGTGTCGCTCGATCAGGGCGATGCGGCGGACTGGGTCGAAGCGCGGTTATTGGAACCACAGGCCCCGGACACGACGCGGGTGCTGATGCATTCGGTGGTGTGGCAATATCTGTCGGTCGAAGGTCGCGACCGAATTCGCGCGGCAATGGCGGCAGCGGGCGCGCGGGCGACCGGCGAACGGCGGCTCGGCTGGGTGATGATGGAGCCCAACCGCGATCTCCACCGCCATGAGGTGCGCGTACAGGGATGGCCCTGCTCCACGCCGATGGAGCTGGTTGCGTTGACACACGCCCATGGCGCTTGGGTGGAGGGGCTGGAGGCACCTTATGAGACGCGCGACTATGTGATGCGCGGCGGCGGCGCTGTGGATCAGCGGTAGTCGGGTTCGCGCGGAGACGCGGAGACGCGGAGGGGTTACGTTTGGCGCTTACGGTCGCCTCGAACGATGATGTTTCAATAGGGTTGGGGAGGGAGAGCCGCTGCGCGGCGAGAACCATCTCTGCGTCTCCGCGTCTCCGCGTGAACCAATTCACCGATAGCCGGGTAAGTCGAACCAATCGGCGGCGAGCGGCCATTGCTCAGTGACCTTATCCTCGAACACCGCATCGCGCTTTTCCAGAAAGGACGTCACCCCCTCCTTCGCATCCGCGCTGCCGCCGCGCACCCACACGCCCCGGCTGTCGATACGGTGCGCCTCCATTGGATGACCAGCGCCGAGCATGGTCCACATCATCCGTCGGGTCATCGCCACCGAAACGGGCGCGCTATCGGCGGTCAGTTCCAGCGCCAGCGCACGAGCGGCGGGGAGGAGATCGTCGGGCGCGTGCACGCTGCGGACCAGCCCGCCCGTCAGCGCCTCCTCGGCGCCGAACACCCGGCCCGAATAGCACCATTCCAGCGCCTGGCCGATGCCGACAAGGCGCGGCAGAAACCAGCTGGAGGCGGCCTCCGGCACGATCCCGCGCCGCGCAAAGACAAAGCCGAAGCGCGCCGTGTCGCTCGCCAGGCGGAAATCCATCGGCAGCTGCATCGTCGCGCCGATGCCGACCGCCGCGCCGTTGATCGCGCCGATCACTGGTTTGAGCGACTGGAAGATGCGCAACGTCAGCCGACCGCCACTGTCGCGAACGCCTTCATGCGCAAAATCGACCGAGCCGTCGGCGCGCACAGGTGAGCCACCCCCCGCCGACCCATCTTTTCCGCCGCGCTGAGCATAATCAAAGGTCGCGCCGCCGCTCGCCAGATCGGCCCCGGCGCAGAACGCCCTGCCCGCCCCCGTCACGATGACCGCGCGCACCGCATCATCGGCATCAGTAGCGTCGAAGGCTGCAACCAGATCAACCATCATCTGTCCGGTAAAGGCATTCATCCGATCGGGCCGGTTGAGCATGATGGTGGCGATTCCCCCGTCCACGACCAGAGTGATTGTCTCGAACTCGCGCATCATGCTCTCCTCCCCGCCCGTCTAGTCTGCCAGCCCAGTCTGCCCGTCCAGTCTGCCCGGCCATGATCGGGTGCGGTCGCGCAATCCTTGCCATGAATTGCACGCCGAGCAACCGCGTAACGGGTTTTTAGGAGGCAACGGGGTAGCGTTGTCGCGAAATCCTAGGGTGGGCCCGACGAACCATGAGCAAATTTCCCCTGATCGCGCCGCAACCGCCGCGGCTGAGCGAGCATGGCGATGCGCTGCGTCGCGTCGAGCAATCCGGCATTTTCAGCAATAATGGCCCTGAGGTTCGGGGCTTTGAGTCAGAGGTAACCAGCGCCCTTTTTGGCGGCCATGGCGACAGCCTGGCGGTCGCCAATGCCACGCTCGGGCTGATGATCGCGATCCGCGATGCTGCAGGCCCCCGCCATGCCCCGGGCGCGCTGGCGCTGATGCCCAGCTTTACCTTCGCCGCCACCGCCCAGGCGGCCATCTGGGCCGGGCTGACCCCCTTAATCTGCGACATTGATCCGCATCACTGGAGTGCTTGTGCTGAGGCCGAACAGGCATTGCTGGATCGCTATGGGGACCGAATTGCGGTGGTGGTGCCCTATGCGACGTTCGGCAATGCGATTGATCTGGATCATTATGCCCGGCTGCGCGCGCGCCACGGCGTTGGCATCGTCGTCGATGCAGCGGCGTCGCTGGGGACGATTGATCGCAGCGGCAAGGGTTTTGGCGCGACTGCCGATTTCGCCATCGTCCATTCGATGCATGCCACCAAAACCTTTTCGGTGGCTGAGGGTGGGCTGATCCATAGCGGTAATGCGGCGCTGATCGCCCGGCTGCGCTCAATGGTCAATTTCGGTTTTGAGGGCAGCCGCAGCGCGACCTTGCCCGGCATCAACGCCAAGCTGCCCGAAATATTGGCGCTGATGGCCCGGATGAAGCTGGCCGAGATCGGGCAGGTCTGCGCTAATCGTGCCGCGATTGAGGCGCATTATCGCACCGCGCTGCGCGAATTCACGATGCAGCATGTCCAGGGCCAACGCCGGGCATCGCAATTCATGCCCGTGCTGTTGCCAGCGGCGCTGGCGGGCGGGCGCGACGCCATCATTGCAGCGCTTGCCGCCAAGGGCGTCGGCGCGGGCTGCTATTTCAGCCCGCACCTGGCCGAACAGCCGCTGTTCAGGGCACAAGCGGTGATCACCCCAACGCCGGTCGCCGATGCCATCAGCGCGCGGATCATCTCGCTGCCCATCACTGATGCCATGCGCCCCGGCGACGCCATCGATATCGCTGGCATCTTTACTGATATCTGCGCCCGCGAAGGGAGCCGTACCGTCGCCGCGCGGTTGCAGCCAGCCCCGATCGCGTCGGTGCTGGTGATTGGCGGCGGCCCGGCTGGCACGGCGCTGCTCACCGCCGCGACCAAACGCAATTGCCTGACGGAACTGGCGGAATCCGGGCTGGTGATGGTCGAACGTGACGGGGCGATCGGGGGCGGGCGTTTGGGCGGCTATGCGATCACATCGGATAGCACGGCAACGACCTTCCTCACCGCCGTGAAGGATAATTGCCATCCCGCGCTGGCAGCACTTGCTGACCACCCGGCGGGCCAGGCGATCCGCGCCTATCCCGATACGGTCGGCGTGCCGCTGACGCAGGTTGGGCCCTTGCTGCAGGCCGCCGGCGACCAACTGGCAACGATCGTCACCGATCATGGCGGCACGATCCTGACCGGGCATGACGCCATCAAGGCGACCCAAGGCAAGGATGGCCTTTGGACGGTACAGCTCCGCCGCCGGATCGATGGCGCCGTGGTCAACCGGCGCAGCCGGGCGATCGTGATTGCAACGGGCGGGCACCAACCGGTTGATCGGCTGGCAACGCAAATCGTCGCGGGCGTCCCGCTTGCCGACATCTTGGGGGATCGGCTGGTCCAATCTGACGCGGTCTTGTCGGTTGGCGGGATGGCGGTGGTCGCCGAACGGCTGGCGGGCAAGAAATCGCCGCGCATCGTTGTGATTGGCGGGTCGACCAGCGCATTGGCGACGATCGCCCTGCTACTGAAGCACCAGCCTGCATTGCCGCTTGGCCTTGGCGCTATTTCCCTGCTCCACCGGCGGCCATTGCGCCCCTTTTACCCTTCCGCCGACGCGGCATTGGCCGAAGGCTATCGCGATTTCGGCCCCGACGATGTTTGCCCGGTCAGCGGCTTTGTGTATCGGCTCGCTGGCTTCCGGCTCGAAGCGCGCGAACTGGTGCTGCGGATGCTCGGGGTCGATGGTCGATCGCCCGAACCGCGCGTCCAATTGCACCAGCTGGCAGCAGACGACGATGACGCCGCTGCCGCCGCAATGCTGCAGAGCGCCGATATCGTCATTGCTGCGCTGGGCTATCGCCCGCATGCGCTGCCGCTGATTGACGCACAGGGGGAGCCGATCGCGCTGGCGGCCGATACAGGCGCGCCGATGGTCGATCACTATTGCCGCGTCACCGGGGCCGATGGCGCGCCGCTAAACGGTGTTTACGGGATTGGCCTCGCGGCCGGCTTCGTGCCCTGGGGGCGGCTGGGTGGCGAGGCGAGCTTTCGCGGCCAGGCCAATGGGCTGTGGCAATGGCAGAATGATGTTGGGCTGATGATTGTCGATCAGTTGATCGGTGATCGGGTGCGGGCAGTGGCATGACCGCACCGGCGATCAGCGTGATCATGGCGGCCTATAATGGCGCCGCGCTGATCGGCGAAACGATCGACAGCCTGAAGGCGCAGCATTTCAGCGATTTCGAAGTCATCATCGTTGATGATTGTTCGACCGATACCACGCGGGACATCCTCCGCGCGATTGACGATCCACGGTTTCGCATCATCGAATCGCCAATCAACCAGGGCCCCGTGCGCACCCGCAACTGTGCCGTGGCGGCGGCCCGCGGGCGTTACATCGCAGCGCTTGATCAGGATGATCTGTGCCACCCCGATCGGTTGGGCGCGCAGCGCGCCTATCTCGATGCCAATCCCGATACCGTGCTGGTCGCAACCGCAACGCGCGAGCTTGCCGACGGCGTGATCCGGCACTCCACCCTGCCAGCACTGACACGACCGGCACTGGTCGAATGGATGCTGCAAATCTGCAATCCGCTGGTCTGGTCATCGGTTATGCTGCGGCGCGATGCTGCGCAGCAATTGACGCCATTCACCCGCCCGGAATTGCTCTATGCAGAGGATTTTGATCTCTATCACCGGCTCGCGCCGATGGGACGGATCGCCCGGCTTGATGATGAGCTGGTCATCTATCGCAGCCATGGCGGCGGCGCATCGCAGCGCTTCACCACCACAATGAATGATAGCGCAAAGCGCGTCCTCACCGCATGCCATGAGCGCCTGTTTGGCGCAGAGGCCGGGATGCGCGCCGATCTGCTGAGCCGCCATGTGATGCACCGCGAACCGGTGCCCAACCGCGATCAGCTCGCCGCGCTCGGCGACACCTTGCTGCGCTTGCAGACTGATTTTCTCGGCCGCGTTGCGGTTGATGACGAAGATGTCCGGCTAATCCGTTGGGAAACCGCACGGCTGTGGGGGCGGATCGGGCGTGCCGGGCTGCGCTCGGGATCGATCGACCTGGCCGATACCGTTGCCGTCAGGCCCGATCATCTCGGGCTGGGCTATGCGCGGGTCGAAGAGCTTTTCCTGTCGCGACTGATCGGCGGCGTGCGCAGCGTCCGGCGCCGTTACGCCTGAACCGCAAAATCGACGCTAACCCTTAAAAAGCATAACGCAGGCCAACGCGGACATCGCGCCCGGTAAGGGGGGCAAAATCCTTGAGCAGGCTGGCATGACGGCGACCGGTTGCGTCGAGCAGATTAGCAGCAGCGATCCGGAACTGCAGCGCCGAATCGCGCCCCAATGGTCGCCAGGCCATGGATAGATTGACCATCGCAAAGCCCTCCGTCGGCGTCTCGAAGCGTGAGATCCGCTGCTGATCGAACACATATTCGATTTCGGCCCGGCCGTTCAGCGCCGCTGATCCCGCCTCTGCCCCGAACAAGACGCGCAGCGGCGGAATGCGCGGCACTGGCGATCGGTCTGACAGTGTTGCGCGGGTGTAATCGATCAAGCCGTCTAGCTTCACCGACCAGTCGTTGACGCGCGCGACATCAACCGATCCCTGCACTTCAAAACCCAGATAGCGCGCGCCGTCCTCCAGAAACTGGAAAACCGGCAAGCCATCGACGATCACACCGCTTTCGCGCGCAAAGATGTAATTGGAGAAATAGGTGTAGTAAAAAGTCGCGCTGCCGGACCAGCCGCGTCCTTTGCCGCGCAGGATAGCCTCTATCCCGTAAGAGGCTTCGACACCCAGCGCCGGATTACCGATCAACTGCCCCTGGGTACCGGGATCGACGCCCTGGGTGAAAAGCTCTTCCACCACCGGCGCACGCTCAGAATAATGGCCGTTCAGCGCAATCTTCCAGTCGCTCGACAGCGCGTAATTGCCCCCGCCGGATAGTGAAAACAGATCAAAAATCCGGTCGATCGCCGGATTGGCAAGGATCGGGTCGATTGCTGAGCTGATGCCGACATGCTCATAGCGAAATGACGCTTCCAGCTTGATCGGGTTGAGGTTCAGCTCATGCAGCGTAAAAAACGCGATCTGTTCGGTTTGCGATGGCGGCAATAACGGCGCCGGCCCAGTCACGCGGAAATCCCGCGCATAGAATTGCCCACCAAGCGTTGATTTCAGGTCGCTGCCTGCCTGGCCCAGCACCGCTTCCAACCGCGCTTCATAGCCCAAGTTCAGGAAGGTCGCGGTAATGGGGCCACCGACGATCACTTCATTATGCTTGTAATCGGCCCAGCCAAAGCGACCGCGCAGCGTCTGCAGCAGCCCTGTGCCATCAATTTCGAAACGGACATCGACCCGCTGCTGATCGAGATCGATTAGGCTATCGGGCACCGGATTGGCCGGATCGAGCGAAAAGCGCGTCGGCAGGCCGTAGATGCTCTCATAATTGCTGAACGAAAAGCCGATATGGCCATTGGGCAGGATCAGCGACGCACCGCCTGCAAGCTCCCAGGTTTCAAACTGGGTGTTGGGCAAGGTGCCCCGGAGATCGGCGAGCGAGGCGATGGCCGGGTCAGCGACGGCGCGCGCCTGCGCCCGCGCCGATGGGCCAAGAATGAAACCGCCACTGCGCACAGATGCGGCATCAAGATATTGCCCGTCGAGATGCAGCACAACATGCGACGCGGCTTCGGCATCGACCCTAAAGCCAAGCGTGCGTTCGGCGGCCGCACTGCCAAAGCCGGCGGCGAGAACGGCATCAATCCCGTCGCGTGGATCGCGCCGGGCGATCCGCCCGCTAACCGCGTTGACCACGCCGCCTGCCGATCCAGAAGCATAGAGCAGGGTCACTGGCCCGCGCAGCAGTTCAATCCGATCGGCAACGATCGGGTTCAGCGCAACCGCATGATCGGGGCTGGTATTGGAGGCATCGAGCGTGCCGATGCCGTCGATCAGCAGCCGGGCGCGTTCGCCCTGAAACCCGCGCAATACGGGCCTTGACGCGCTGGGGCCGAACGAGGTGGAGGATGCACCGGGCAGATGCGCCAGCGTTTCGCCGATCGTCGATCGCGCCTGAACGGCCAGCGCCTCGCCGGTCAGAACGGTGCTGGAGGCGATTTCACTGGTTCGAAAGCGCAGGCGGGTGCCGGTGACGACAATATCGGACGGGATATCCGCCATGGCGACCATGTCGAGCGCTTCGCTGACGGTCATGCCATCGACCATCGTCGCCATCTGGTCCGGCGACATGGTTTCGGGATCGGGCATACTGACCGGCGCCGCGCTTTGTTGCGCGGCGCCGGCAGCGGGTATCGACAGTGGCACGGTTTGTGCCACGGTCGGGGCGGCGGGGATGATGAGTAGCGCCGCCCCGACGATGGCCTTCTTCGGGGGGAGGGGAAAGGCCATCGTTCCGTGTCTTCAATGCTTAGTTGATGCGGTAAACCACGGGGCAGTTCACCACGAACCCAACCGCGCGGAATGCGCCGCCATCAAGGCTTTGCAGGAAACCGCGTTCGTCCATTTCAGCGGCCTGCAGCGCGCTGGTGATGCGATAGCGATAGCCCTTCTGGATCGCCTCATCCTTCCAGACCAGCGGGAAAATCCGCCACATTGGCGAATAGTCGAGGTTGATCGTTGGGATGCCGCCCAGCACGTTGAGGGGACCACCTTCACCGCTCAGTGCGCTGACCAGGCCCTGGCGATGCGGATTGTCCTTGCCGGTCGGCCCGTTGACGACGACGACGATACGCTCGGCGGCTTCACCCGGCGACGCATCTTCCAGCGCGAAGGGCAGATCCGCCAGTGCCGGTGCAAAGGTGGCGGTTTCCAGGCTGGCGACCAGCGGATTATTGGCTTCGGTCGACAAATAGAAGATCGGCTTGTCGAAGGTGTAGCCAAGCGTCAGCTTCAGCGTCACGGTTTCATCGCGCGGGCAGATCGCCACAACCTTGTCATGCACCTTGGCATGATCGACATTGCCGTCGCACATCGTGTTGAGTTCGGCCTCGGTCGCTTGCGACACGACCGGCGCATTGAGGATCACCGACTTCGACGAATTGTCGATATAGACCATTGGCGAATAGGCTGCATCGCCGACCGAACCCGGCTGAAAGCTCTTCGGCGGAAACGGGTTGGCTGCAGCGCCAGGAACAATCGACAGCACCGGCTTGAAATCAACCGAACCGGCGTTGAACGTGAAGCTGCCGTCCTTTTCGATCGTCGCATGGCGGGTGGCAGCACCGGTCAGGCTATAGGCCATTTTCGGCGAATAGTTGACGCCGTGCAGGTTCGACAGATTTTCATCGGTCGTGTCGGTGATGATGAACCACACCGGCGTGCCATTCTTCAGCTTGCCCTTGCGCAGCGGCAAGGTTGCGGTGCCCTTTTCCAGATCGATATTCGCTGATTTCATCAGCACAACCGGCCCCAGAAATTCAGGCTTCACTTCCGAAGGCGAAGGCTGGGCCGTGATCGTGCGCTGATCAGGATAGATTGATGCGGGTGCGCGACGAATTTCCGACAGCGGCCGACCTTCCTTGCCGCGGACGACGACGTCAGCGCTGGCCGGCATAGCTGCAGCAATGGCGACCAGGGCGGCCGCACCTGCAAGCAGGGTGAATTTGGTAAAGCGTGCTTTTGGCATGAGGCCACTCCCGGTTGTTGGCGTGCGGCCACCTCCAGAAAATCCTGTCGACCGCTGCATCCTTATCGCCCCGGGCTGCCGTTCAATGCTTTCAGGATGCCGTTGCTTTTGCGAAACCTTGCGGTGAGATGAATAATTTCACGATATTATTTCGTTAGAGCGCCAGAACCCGCAATATCACGATAGCACACGGCTCCAAGTTGGGCGTAGAAGGCCATGCAGGAGCTGTCCGATGATGCCCTTAAATGCGCTGCACCCTTGGAGTTTGATGCTGCAGCGCGGGCAGCCTGACCCCCCGATGCCCATGACGTTGGTAACGCTGCGCGGGACAGAAGGCGCGTGCGCGGACGAAGTTGCTTTTTACACCGATGCCGAATTTGACGCCCTGGTCGATTGGGCAAAATCTGGCCTGTTTGTCATGGCTTTTGTCGCTCGAGAACGTGACGAACTAGTCCTGCTATGCACTGAATCGGTCGAAGCGATGCGGCTGCAAGTCAGCCAATTGCCGCTGGTCGCAGCCGGTCTCGCTAAAGCCGATATTCGGTCTGTCGCCACGCTCAGATTGGCTGGCCGCCCCATCCCAATGCACTGACGTTTCCGGCGATTGCGATTCGGCAATTTCAGGCAGTTTGGCGGTAAAACTATCTGAATATTGCGGTTTTTTGGCGCGCGCCCCCCCGATTGCGTGACCATGCAGCGCGCCAAGATGATATAAAGTGTCGCGACCCAGACCGTAGCGCACGGCAGTAACGCCGTGCAGTGGCTGGGCCAGACCTTGGGGGTCGACATGAGTATCCACTTGCCCGCGACGGCGGCTTTCCGCGCCGAAACTGGCGCAATAGCCTATGATTCGATTAGCTTTTCCGGCAAGCCGAAAGCGCAGCGGCTCTCGCAACCGCAAAGCCGAATTGAAGTGATTCGCCACGCTGGTGTCGTCGGCCCGTTTACCGCGACAGCTTCGGGCCATCACGCCGACTATGACGCGTTGATGCTCAACCTGACATCATCGGGCCGCATGCGAGGGCGGATCGGTGACACCAAAATCGACAAGACACTGCAGCGCGGCCATGTCAGCTTCGTGCCCGGCCAATGCCCGGTCGTGCTTGAATTTCCGGCCAATCATCACGCGCTGGGGCTGTTCATGCCGAGCAGCGAGATGCGGCACATGACGGCCGAGTTAGGCGCCAATCCGGTCGGCCCCATCGCGAGTGAGCGCCAGGAACGACTCGCCCAGATCATGGCCATGATCGAAACGGAGATTCGCGCGCCCGGTTTTGCCGCTGATCTGATGATCGATGGGCTGGTGCGCGCGATCTGTGCAATTTTGGTCCGGCATGAATCGCTGCCTTTGGTGGATGATGCGAGCCGAATCCATCTCTCGCCCGTGCGGCTGGCGCGCGTCATCGATTTTATCGAATCGCGACTCGATGAAGAAATCAGCCTGGCAGACATGGCCACCGTCGCTGGCCTCTCGGCATTCCATTTCTCGCGCGTGTTCAAGATGGCGACCGGGGAGACGCCGTACCATTTCCTCGGATCGCGTCGGCTTGGCCGCGCCCGATCGCTGTTGCTGAATAGTGAATTGCCGCTTGCCGAGCTGGCGCTGAGCTGTGGCTTTGCCAGTCAATCGCATTTCACGGCAGCCTTTACCAAGGCAATGGGCATGCCGCCAGGCCGCTATCGCAAGCAGATTGCAGACTAATCGCGATTTGTCGCATTTTGGGGCGGCGCCCCTTTCTGCGCCGCTAACGCCAAAGCAATTTGCGAATAAACAATACGCCCTTCGAAAGATGGCCCCGCAGCGTGGCGCTATCCAACACGCCTCTTTGTAAGGGGTTTGGCCATGCGTTCTATGATCTCGACTGTTCGGTTCGCCAGTGCTGCGGCGATTTTGGCATTAACGGCGGGCGGCACGGCCTATGCGCAGGATGCCGCCCAGGCACCAGCACCAGCGGCGGGCGAATGGGTACCCTTGGACAGCAGCCGCTTTGGCGATGAACTCACCGAAAAATGGATCCCCGTGCCCAATGGGGATAGCGGCGCGCCGCGCCAGGGCTGGCTTGCCACCGCTGACGGCTTTTTCACGCGCGAAGTGCATCTTGCCGCTGCCTATACCCAGGCGTCGGGACCCGATTCCTGGGGTGTTCTCGGTCGCTTCCATTATCCCTTCAGCCGCCGCCTCTGGGCCGGGATTGAAGTACCTTTTTATCAGGAATCGCAGCGGCGCGGCAACTTTGGCGATATCACGCTCACCACGCAGGTGATGCTCGCTGAAAAGCGCAACCTGTCGATCAACGCCGGCGTCGGCTGGCGCCTGCCAACCGGATCGGTCGTCCAGGGCAACAAGGTTTTTGCAGCACAGCCACAGATCAACCTCTGGACTGATGTGGGCAGAGGCTTTTCGATCCGTGGACGGGTGGCCTATGAATTCGCCGACCGCAATCTGCCCGACAATTTTGTGCTCAATGCATCAATCGGCCAGACCGTGACGCCACACAGCCCCGCCCCCTTTGGCGATCTGACCTGGTATGTTGCCGCCAATTGGCGTGAACCGACCACGGGACGCGGCAATAGCTTTGTCAGCATCACGCCGGGCATGCGTACCCATGTTGGCAATAACCTGTTCCTGTTGGCCGGGGTGGAATTTCCCGTCATCAACAGGAACGAGTCGTTCAACGAGCGTTATATCCTACAGCTCGTTCAGGGCTTTTGACCGATCTGGGTTTTTAACCGACCAAGCTCTTAACCGAATCGTCGTCGCGCCCATCATCCCCGTGCGCGGCGGCGATACTCCGCCGGGGTAACCCCCATTCTTTCGCGGAAACGCGCGGAAAAATGGGCATGGGTGGCAAAGCCCGATTTTTGGGCAATTTCGGCGATTGGCGCGTCGCTATGCTGCAACAAATGCTTCGCGGCGCGCAGCCGTTCGTTGAGCAGAAAGGCATAAGGCGGCAGCCCCGTGCTTTCGCGAAATGCCCGGACAAAATGATATCGACTATAGCCAGCGATCTGGGCGAGATCGCTGAGCGAAATCCGCTCGGCCAGATTGCCACGCATATAGTCACGCACCCGCGAGATCGTTGGCCGTGTCAGTGTCAGCTTGGATGGCATCCGGAATGCAGCGCCATCGGTCGATGTGGTGGCTAATCGAATCAACAGCGCATCGAGATAAAATTCGGCAACCGTTTCCCATTCGGGCTGCCCACGCGAAGCGAGCATCAGTTCGAACAGCCGGGCAACATGGGGATCGGGCCGACCAATCGCCTCGGCAAAGCCAACGCTGCGCGGATCGCGATCAAAATTTTCGGCGACCATGTCAGCGAAGCGATCTGGGGCGATATAGAGATGGGCAAAGGCAATCGGCCCCTGTGTCTGCCACCGATAGATGCTGCCGCTTTCAACCGTCGTGCTGGCCCCATCAAGCGCATCGACTGTCCGGCGTGCCCCACCCCCGGTGCGCTCGATCCGCTTTGGGCCGCCCTGGTGCAGAATGATAAGATGATGATCAAGCGCTGGCTGGCGCATGTCCGGATTGGTGTCTGACCAGGATTGCAGCGAGGCGCGATCGAGATACGCCGGTTCTGGGAAATGCGTCGCTTCATCAAACGCCATCGCCCCCGAATAGCGCGTCATTGGCGCAGACCTCGCCCAGTCGCGCCACTGCTCTGGGCGAATCTTCGCTGAATTCAAATCGACAACTGACACGGCCTGCACCCTCCCAAGAGCTTTCCGCAACAGTTGACGATAGGGGCATTGCCTTGCCGAGCAACCAGCGAAACCGCCGGAATGTGCGACAGATTCGAATTATGGTATCGAATCGTCTTCAAAGCCGCGTCGGCAGCGGCCTTGGGGCTTTATTCCAGCCGCTGATCAAGACGGAGGCAGGGCAATGCTATCGTCGGCGCAACCGTGCAGCCAGGCTCCGCAGGGCTGGCTTCTGCGGCGTGATTGCCAATCGGCTTTCGCTATCGCCGCTATGGTGATCAAAATAAACGACCTCGCCATTCTCGATCGCCTTGAGCCGGGCATAGGGCAGACGGGGAGATATTTCCTGCCGCACCAATGTCTCGGGATCGATGATGCAGATCATGAATCCGCCTGAAACGAAGCTGGAGGCATAAACCTTGCCCTCATGAAACAATGCCGGCGGCAAATAGCGATAACTGCCCCGCGGTTCGCGGCCATCAATCTTCAGCAAGCCGCAGCCTGGGCCGCCCCTGCCGACTTCCAGAATGTCATCCCAGTTGAGCCGTTCGTCCGTCATCACTCTCTGTCCCGCATTCATGCCTGCGCCCTATTTATCGCCATGTACCAGAATCTTGGCCCGGTCCGCCAGCCGCGCGACCGCGGCACCATGGATGCCGGGCGTGGTCGCCAGCAGCCCAAAGGCCTGGGCGCTAGGCGTATTAAAGGCAAGCGGCGCGCCAAACGCATCAGTGACGGTCGCCCCGGCCTCCATCGCGATCAACGCAGCGGCGGCAATGTCCCATTCAAAACCCCAGCGCAGCGTTGCCACCAGATCGGCTTCATCGGCGGCGACCATCGCAATTCTGAGCGCGATCGAATTGGGTTTGGCGACCAGCACCAGATCGCTGTCGGCGCTGGGCAGGGCATCATTGGGCACCCGCGCACCCGCAAATTGCGTGCGCCCGCCCGCGCGCACCGGCTGGCCGTTACGGTGAGCGCCCGCCCCCATCACCGCGCTCCACACTTCGCCGCGCGCCGGTGCATCGAGCACGCCGATCACTGGCAGTCCCTGGTCGACCAGCGCGATCGACACTGCCCAGCCCGGCCGGCCGCGGAGATAATCGCGCGTGCCATCAATCGGATCGACCACCCATAATCGCCGGCACGCGAGCCGATCCGCATTGTCGGCGGTCTCCTCGGACAGCCAGCCCGCTTCGGGATCGAGCGCGAACAATCGCGTGCGGAGTAACGCATCGACCTCAAGATCGATATCGCTGACCGGGTTGCCGGGTGATTTCTCCCAGCGGCTGAAATCGTCGCTCCAGCGCGCCATTGCCAGGCGACCGGCTTCAGCAGCAATCGCCGCGACGGCATCGACCAGGGTATCAGCCACTCGCCACCGTCATCCCCTCCACCAGCAGCGTCGGCACATTGATGCCATAGCGGAAATCGAGATCATTGGCGGGCGTGAGCGCCAGGAACATGTCCTTCAAATTACCCGCAATGGTGAATTCGGCGACGGGCCGGGTCAATTCGCCGTCCTCGATCAAGAAGCCTGCCGCCCCGCGGCTATAATCGCCAGTGACGCCATTCACGCCCATGCCGATCAGCTCAGTGATATAGACGCCGCGCTTGATCCCGCCGATCAGCGTTTCGGGCGGCATATGGCCTGCCGCCATGTGCAAATTGCTCGGCGACACGCCCGGCCCGCCGCCTACCCCGCGCGCGGCATGCCCCGTCGGCTCAAGCCCCAATTGCCGCGCAGAACCGCTGTCGAGCAGCCAGGTTTCCAGCATCCCGTCATCGACGATGCACACCGGCGACACCGGCAATCCCTCACCATCAAACGGGCGGGACCGCAGGCCATGCGGGCGGTGCGGATCGTCGAGCACTGAAACGCCTGCGCTAAACACCCGGCTGCCAAGCGCATCGAGCAGAAAGCTGGTCTTGCGGGTAATCGATTGGCCGGCAATCGCGCCGATTAAATGCCCCAGCAAGCTGCTGCCCACGCGCGGATCGAACACAACTGGCAACGGCCCGCTCTCAATTCGGCCGGGTGACAGCCGGGCCACGGCGCGCGCGCCTGCCCGCGCCCCGACGATACCGGCATCTTCAAGCCGGCTGAGATGGCGGGCGCTATGATAGGCATAGTCGCGCTGCATGTCGTTGCCCGCCCCCGCCAGGACGCTCGCCGAGACGCCGTGGCTGGAAACACTATGCCCGCCGACAAAGCCATGGCTGGTCGCCAGCGCCATCACCGATCGCGCCGCACTGGCGCTGCCGCCTTCGCTATTGGAGACACCAGGCACGGCACGGGCAGCATCCTCCGCCGCCAGCGCGCGTGCCTTCAGCACATCGGGCGACACGTCTGCCCCGTCATCCAGGTCAAGATGCGGTGGCTTGCCGTGCAGCAAGCGATCAGCCGGGGCCAGCCCAGCCCATTCATCCTCAGGCGCCTCGCGCGCCATCGCTATCGCCCGCTCAACCAGCGTATCGATCGATTGCACCGACAGGTCCGACGTCGAAACGCTCGCGTTCCGCCGCCCGACAAAAACCCGCAGGCCAAGCTCCGCGCTTTCTGACCGGCCGACATCTTCCAGCGCCCCCAGCCGAACCGAAACATCCAGCGCGGTATCAGCGGCGAACACAGCATCAGCGGCATCGGCACCAGCGGCCATAGCGCGAGCGACGATTTCATGCGCCCGGTCACAGGCTTGGTTTGGTGTGTACATCCCCCCGACTTAGTCGGCCTGCGCTGATAATTGAACCACCCCTGGATCAGAATATCGTCGCGGTCCCCACCACCAGGCACGCAGCCGCCATCAACAATCCCGCGCCACGGTTCGATCGGAAGCGCGTCAGCGCATTGTCGCCGTTATCGGGCACCAGCGTCAGCACTTGCCAGCCAAGGTGCCCGGCCACCGGCAGCAACGCCGCGAGCGCCAGCGGATCGGGCCGGACCAGCCAGATCGCGCCCGCCCATAATGCCAGCGCCAGCGCGTAGAATCCGCCAACGCCGCCGCGCACATGCGCGCCCATCGCCCGCGCTGACGATCGGATGCCGACCATTGCATCATCCTCGCGGTCCTGCAGCGAATAGATGGTGTCATAACCGACCACCCAGGCGATCGCGCCGCCATAAAGGAGCAGCCCCGCCCCACCCAGCGCCCCCGAAACCTCCACCCAGCCGACCAGCGCCGCCCAGGAAAAAACCAGCCCAAGCCAGGCCTGCGGCCACCAGGTAATCCGCTTCATAAACGGATAGGCCGCCACCGGCGCCAGACTGGCCAGCGCGACGATCGCGGCGGGCAGATGGAGTTGCAGCAGCACGACCAGCCCGATCAGGCACAGCGCGACGAGCCATATCCACGCTGCCTTCAGCGACACCGCCCCGCTGGCGAGCGGCCGGTTGCGCGTCCGTTCGACCTGCGCATCAAGATCGCGATCGACAATATCATTATAGACGCACCCCGCCCCCCGCATCGCAATCGCCCCAAGCAACAGCCAGAGGATCAGGTCCCAGCGCGCGACCGCCCCACCCGCAAGCATCACCCCCCAAGCACCGGGCCAAAACAACAGCCACCAGCCAATCGGCCGATCAAGCCGCGCCAGCGAAGCGAACGGCCGCGCGCCGGGCGGGAGCAAGCGCAAAGCACCGCTGAGTTCGCTGTCGGGGACAATGCTGTGCGGGGTGGCGCGGGGGTTGGTCATTGGGGGGCGGCATAGCGGGTGGGGTGTGGGGGTGGCAACGGCTAGGGTTACCACGGCGGCGCCGATGCCGACGGGGTTCCAACCGCTCAATCGGCAAACCGATCAATGCCGTCACCCCGGGCTTGACCCGGGGTCCCGCTGCTCCACCAGAGCCGGCTCATGGCAGGTAACGCCAAGCTTCATCGTGCCAGAAGGGGAGTGCCAGCGCCTCATTTATTGCCATTCCTCTTTTCCCTCCCCCCTCCGGAGTTCGGGGGCGGCCATGCCCCCGGCATGGCCTGATCAGCACGGAGTGCTCATCACCCCGAACGGGTTGCGCAGACTTGGGTCACGGCACTTCAGCGCAGTCCTAGTCGTAGCTAGGTGAGGGGATCGCCCTATCAACAGCGCTGAACCCCTCATCCTGCCTTCTCCCGATGGGAGAAGGGTAGAACGGCAACGTTCGGCCAGAAGACCGGCCAGTCTGTAATCACCCCAAAGTCAGCCCTCCGGCATGCCTAAGTTACCTGCCATTTGCGGACAATGCAGATCCACGTAGCTGCACCAAAAATGCCAAATCTCCTGGACCGCCACCATACCGTTCCGGGTTGGGGTGAGTCTGTTCGCTTCGTGTCGGGCTGGCCGGTATGTGGGGTCGCTGATCGGTGCCACAATGACCGGTGGGTGTCCGAACTGGTCAGCGGTTATGTCGATTACAAAGCCATTCGCCTCAACCCAGGCATGGCCCATCCACCCATCGGCGGTGAACAGGCCGCAATCCTCACTAACGGTCCCCGGTGCCTGCTTTGGGGGCTGGCCACTTTGTAGCTTAGCCTCGATCCCGCATCGATGAAGTGCCTTCATGAGAAACATGCTTGATCGAACACAAGTCCATTGGGCCGCCACGGTCGGCGGGGGTGCCCCCCATGCCTGATGCCAGCGTGACCAATGGGGGATCAAGAACGTCCTGGCGGTAGTCGCGACAGCGAAGAGCATCAGCTAACGTCCGCTAATCATTCTTCTAAATCAATAGTCTAGCGTCGGCGTCACACCAACATTGGCCGGGCTCACCCCCGTTACCGCGAGTCGAGCCCCAGGACACCGCCCGCACCGGCAACGATGCGAGCGGCAGAACCCCGTCCTTTACGCCTTAACGCGGTGCAGCGCGCACAGCTTATTGCCGTCGGGATCGCGCAGATAGGCCAGATAGAGCGGGCCCATTGCGCCTTGGCGGATGCCGGGCGCATCTTCGCAGGCCGTGCCGCCCGCAGCCAGACCGGCGGCGTGCCAGGCATTCGCGGCTTCGGGTGAATCGACAGCAAAGCCAATCGTCGCGCCATTGCCGTGGCAGGCAGGCTCGCCATCAATCGGCTTTGAGATCGAGAAAATGCCGGTGGGATTGACCCAGAACACGCGGCCCTTGTCATCCTGATTGCCCGCCGGATAGCCAAGCGCGCCGAGCGTCGCGTCATAAAATTTCTTGGACGTGGCGAGGTCGTTAGCACCAAGCATGATGTGACTGAACATATCGATTCATTCCTTCGGTCTGCGGGACTGTTGCTGAACGCGACCCAGCCTTACGGCTTGATTGCGGCCAAATCCACTTGCCTGACATGCAGCAACGATCATTTGCGTGCGTCCTTGCGACGGTGACGGGAGCAACAGCTATCACCGCACAGCCTGAGTTGATCTCTCCCCGCCAAACTCTAAAACCCAGCCCATGCAAACCGATATCGAGATCGCGCGGTTGACGCCGCTTCAGCCCATCGCCGCCATTGCCGCCAAGGCAGGCATTCCGGAAAGCGCCATCGAACCCTATGGGCGGCACAAGGCAAAGGTCGATCTAACCGCCCTCCCCACCCAGCCAGACCACGCCCCCGGCCATCTGATATTGGTCACCGCGATCAGCCCCACCCCGGCGGGCGAGGGCAAGACGACCACCTCGGTTGGCCTGGCCGACGCGCTCAACCTGACCGGGCGCAAGACGATATTGTGCCTGCGCGAACCCTCGCTCGGCCCCTGTTTCGGGCAAAAGGGCGGCGCAACCGGGGGCGGGCATGCCCAGGTGGTGCCGATGGAAGACATCAACCTGCATTTCACGGGCGATTTCCACGCGATCACCGCCGCGCATAACCTGCTGGCCGCGCTGCTCGACAACCATATTTACTGGGGCAATGCGCTGGGCATCGATGTCCGCCGGGTCGTCTGGCGACGGGTGATCGACATGAATGATCGCGCGCTGCGCCAGATCGTGCAGTCGCTGGGCGGCACGGGCAACGGATTCCCGCGCGAATCGGGGTTTGACATCACCGTTGCGTCCGAAGTGATGGCAATCCTGTGCCTGGCGCGTGATCTGGATGATCTGCGCGTGCGGCTGGGGCGGATCGTGGTGGGCTATACCCGCGATCGTCAGCCGGTCACCGCTGCTGAGCTGAAGGCGGATGGCGCGATGGCGGTGCTGCTGAAGGAGGCGATCAAGCCCAATCTGGTGCAGACCTTGGGCGGCAACCCCGCCTTTATCCATGGCGGCCCGTTCGCCAATATCGCGCATGGCTGCAATTCAGTGATCGCGACGCGGGCAGCTTTGGGCCTTGCCGATTATGTCGTCACCGAAGCCGGTTTCGGCGCCGATCTGGGCGCGGAGAAATTCTTCGACATCAAATGCCGCCAGGCCGGGCTGGCGCCTGCCGCTGTCGTGATCGTGGCGACGGTACGCGCGCTGAAGATGAATGGCGGCGTCGCCAAAGCCGATCTTGGCCGCGAAGATGTCGACGCCGTCAATCGCGGCGCGGTCAATCTGGTGCGGCATATTGAGAATGTCCGCCAGTTCGGCGTGCCTGCCGTGGTGGCGATCAACCATTTCGGCACCGACAGCGAAGCCGAAATCCAGGCGCTGCGCGCTATCGCTGGCGCGCACGGCGTGCAGGCGATCCTGTGCCGTCACTGGGCCGAAGGCGGCGCTGGCGCGACTGAGCTTGCCGAAGCTGTCGCCGCGCTGGCCGAGGCAGGATCGGCACAGTTCGTCCCGCTCTACGACGATGGCCTGCCGCTGTTCGACAAAATCAAAACGGTCGCGACCCGGCTTTACCGCGCGGGGCACGTCGATGCCGAACCCGCAATCGTCGCGCAGCTCGCGCGGTTCGAAGCGGCGGGGTTCGGCCATCTGCCAGTATGCATCGCCAAGACGCAGTACAGCTTTTCCACCGACCCAACCGCGCTCGGCGCACCGACCGGCCACACCGTCCATATCCGCGACGTCCGGCTTGCAGCAGGCGCAGGCTTTGTCGTCGCGGTGTGCGGGGAGATAATGACGATGCCCGGCCTGCCCCGCGTGCCCGCCGCCGAAGCGATCGGGTTCGATGATGCGGGGCGGATTGAGGGGTTGTTTTAAGGCGATCGCGCGTTTCGGAGATGCGGGCGCGAATGGTAGATCGTGGTGGAAGCGGATTTTTCTGGCCCCGTCTGCACCAGATAGGCAGGCTGCATTGATGAAAAGTTTAGCTTTGGCTCTTTTTGCGGTCGTAATGGCGTCAGGCTGCTCACACGAAGCACCGAAAGCCTGCTCTCCTCCTCGTTCTACGTGGGGCCACCCCCGGAGTTTTGGTTTGGTCATATTGAATAGGGTTGCGCTGGATAGCACGGGCAAAATTTATTGGAACGGCAAACAGGTAACCCCGAAAACACTGGACAAATATCTCGCGCTGGGTCCGACGCTGAACCCCGAACCTTGGATATTTCTCGAAACCGAGATGGGCGCTTCCTGCGCCTCGATCGAAGCAATCCGTGATCAAATCGAAAAGCACGTGGAATGCACCAACGGTTATCGCTGCAATGAAGGCATTAAGACCGTCTGGGACAATGTATCTAGTCCGCCGGGTACACCGGTCTCCTAAAGCTGGTTGTGATCAAATCAACTCACCCCTCCCCTTCAGGGGAGGGGACGGGGGTGGGGGCTGTCAGTCTCACCGAGACCGACATGGTTGGGGACAGCCCCCACCCCAACCCCTCCCCTGAAGGGGAGGGGCTAAGAGGTGTCACCCGCAAACGGACGCAATCTGCCATGGTTTCGCAACCGCAACCACCGCCCCTGCCAGCTACTCCCCCGATTTGCCCTAGTGGCGAATCTCCCTCGCCCGGCTATAATCGCTCCAGCTCACAATGGAGGATGTCCCGATGACGCAGAGCCCCTGGCAGCACAGCCGCAGCGCCGGCATTGCCGATGACATTGATTTCGAGATCAAGGGCCAGGAACTCCAGTTTGTCGAAATCGAGCTTGATCCCGGCGAAAGTGCGGTCGCCGAAGCGGGTGCCTTTGTCTGGAAGGACGCCGCGATCGACATGACGACGGTGTTCGGCGATGGCAGCGGCGATACGGGCGGCGGGTTCATGGGTAAGCTGCTCGGCGCCGGCAAAAGACTAGTGACGGGCGAAAGTCTGTTCACGACAGTGTTCACGCATAATGGCCAGGGCAAGGCGCGCGTCGCCTTTGCCGCGCCAACGCCCGGCGCGATCCTGCCGATCAAGCTAGACGATCTGGGCGGCACCTTGATCTGCCAAAAGGACGCGTTTCTGGCGGCCGCCAAGGGCGTGTCGATCGGCATTCAGTTTCAACGCCGCGTGATGACCGGGCTGTTCGGCGGCGAAGGCTTCATCATGCAAAAGCTGGAGGGCGATGGCTGGGTGTTCGTTCAGATGGGCGGCACCGTCGTCGAACGCACGCTGGCGGCTGGCGAAGAATTGCACGTCGACACCGGCTGCCTCGCGGCCTACACCCCCAGCGTTACCTTCGATCTGGTCACAGCGGGTGGGGTCCGCAGTGTGTTGTTCGGTGGCGAGGGGCTGTTTTTCGCGCGGTTGACCGGGCCGGGCAAGGCGTGGATCCAGTCGCTGCCCTTTTCGCGATTGGCGGGCCGAATGCTCGCCGCAGCGGGCCCACGCGGCCAGAACCGGGGTGAGGGTTCAGTGCTTGGCGGGCTTGGCGACTTGATCGGCGGGAATGATTAGCAGCATCAGGCTTTAGCGCTCGGGTGCCGGGTCCACGATCTGCCGGGGGGGCAGATTGTCGTCGACACGCACCAAATGACAGCTGATGGCCAGACGATCGGATGCGCGTTCAAGGGGGATATGAGTCATGTTGGCAATCGATCAAAGCCCGGCCACGGGCGGGGAACAGGCGGTGCGCAATGCCGAAATCCTGGCCTGTGGGCGCGCCGTCATCACCGACGAAGCTGAAGCGCTTGAGGCGCTGAGCCACGCCATTGACGAGAATTTCGTTGCGGCGGTTGAGGCGCTGATGGGCACAGACCGCCGCGTCGTCGTCTCCGGCCTCGGCAAATCGGGGCATGTCGGGCGCAAGATCGCCGCGAGCTTTGCCTCCACCGGCACGCCGGCCTTTTTCATGCATGCAGCCGAAGCAGCGCATGGCGATCTGGGCATGATCATGCCGGGCGATACGTTGCTGCTGCTGTCCATGTCGGGCGAAACGCGCGAGCTGAAGCAAGTCGTCACTTATGCAGCAGAGGCCGGGATCACCATCGTCGCGATCGGATCAAAACCGTCATCGACGATCATGCAGCTGGCTGATGTCAAACTGCTCATCCCGCCAGTCCGCGAAGCGTGCCCGGAGAATATCTCCCCCACCACATCAGCGATCATGATGCTCGCCATGGGCGATGCGCTGGCCATCGCGATGATGAACCAGCGGGGTGTTTCGCGCACCAAGCTCAACATGCTCCACCCCGGCGGCGCGATCGGCCAGCGCCTCGCCCGTGTGTCGTCGCTGATGCATAGCAAGGACGAATTGCCGCTGGTCAAACGTGCCACGCCGATGCGGGATGTTGTCCTAACCATCACGGCGCACAGCCTGGGTATTGCCGGTGTCATCGATGATGCCGGCAGCCTGATCGGCGTGATCACCGATGGCGATTTGCGGCGTCATGCCGACAATCTGTTTGACCGGGATGCGCAGGCGGTGATGACGCAAAATCCATCGACGGTCGATGTCTCCTGCTTCGTCGAAGACGCGTTGCAGACGATCGAGGCGAACAAGATTACCGCGCTGTTCGTCACCCATTCGCTCAATCCCCGCCTGCCGGTCGGGCTGATCCATATTCATGACATTCTCCGTTCCGGCCTGCGCTGAAGCGTGATGGCCTTGCCCGACCCAGCCGCGCCATTGCGCGCGGCGATCATCATTCCCGCGCGCTATGCCTCCACCCGCTATCCCGCAAAGCCGCTGGCGATGCTGCGCGGGCCTAGGCAAATGGCAAAGCCCCTGCTTGCCTGGACGCTTGATGCTGCCCGCGCGGTTCGCGGTGCCAGCGCGGTGTATGTCGCCACGGACCACCCGCTGATCGCCGACGCGGCAACAGCCGCCGGTGCCCCGGTGCTGATGACGCCCGCCGCCTGCGCCAACGGCACCGAACGCTGTGCCGCTGCGCTTAGCGGGCTACCTGATCCCGCCGACATCATCATCAATTTCCAGGGCGACGCGCTGCTGACCCCGCCCTTTGTGGTCGAGGCCCTGATCGAGGCGATGGCCAATGATCCCTCGATCCAGGTCGCAACCCCGGTCGTCCGCGCCTCTCCAGCTGTGCAGCGCCGTCTGATCGAGGACCAGCGCGCCGGGCGGGTTGGCGGCACCACCGTCACCTTTGGCCAGCATCATGATGCGCTGTATTTCTCCAAATCAGTGATCCCGCATCTGCCGCCCGCGCGGATCGGCGATCCATCCTCACCGCTGTTTTTCCACATCGGTGTCTATGCCTATCGCGTGGCCGCGCTGCAGGGCTATGCGGCGCTGCCCGTCGGCACGCTGGAGCTGCTCGAAGGGCTGGAACAATTGCGCTTCCTGGAAGCAGGCAAGCCCGTCCGGATTGTCGAAGTGCGCGATCCGGGGCATGACCTTTGGGAGCTCAACAATCCCGAAGATATTCCCTTTATCGAAGCCATATTGGCAGATCGCGACGCAGCATGACGACCATACCCACCCCTACCCTATTGTGCGGCCGCCCAGTCGGGATCGATCAGCGGCTGTTCGTGATTGCCGGTCCCTGCGTTATCGAAAGCGAGGCAATGGCGCTGTCGACGGCCACAACGCTGAAAGGCATCGCCGAACGGCTGGGCATCTTGCTCATTTACAAAAGCTCGTTCGACAAGGCCAATCGCACCTCAGCAAGCTCGTTTCGCGGACCGGGCATGGAAGAGGGGCTTCGCATCCTGGAAAAGGTGAAACGCGAAACCGGCATGCCGGTGCTCACTGACGTGCACGAAACCAGCCAGGTCAGCGCCGTCGCCAGCGTGGTCGATGTGCTGCAGACCCCCGCCTTTCTGGCCCGCCAAACCGATCTGATTGAAGCCGTTGCCAGCTGCGGTAAGCCCGCCAACATCAAAAAGGGCCAGTTCATGGCCCCGCACGACATGATCCATGTCGCCACCAAAGCGCGCGCCGCAGCCGCAGAGGCGGGACGCGAAGCCACCTTGCTCGTTACCGATCGCGGCGCCAGCTTTGGCTATAATAATCTGGTGTCGGACATGCGCGGCCTGGTCATCATGCGCGAAACGGGTTGTCCGGTGGTGTTTGATGCGACCCATTCCGTCCAGCTGCCCGGCGGGCTTGGCACGACAAGCGGTGGCCAGCGCGAATTCGTCGCCCCGCTCGCGCGCGCCGCCGTCGCGGTGGGCATTTCCGGGCTGTTCATGGAAATGCACCCCGATCCTGACAATGCCAAGTCAGACGGGCCCAATGCCGTCCCGCTTGATCAGGCCGAAGCGCTGCTGACGCACTTGCTGGCGATTGATCATTTGGTCAAAAGCGGCGCGGGCGGCTGATCCCGACGGCCGGACTATTTCAGTCACCGGCCCCGGCACTGGCAGCGATCGACCGCAAATAGCCGCCATAATCATTCTGCCCATAGGCAGCCGCCAGCGCCTCCAGCGCGGCACGGTCGATCCGCCCCTGCCGAAACGCGATTTCTTCCGGGCAGGCGATTTTGAAGCCCTGACGTTTCTCAAGAATGCGAACAAATTCGGCCGCTTCCAGCAGCGCTTCCGGCGTGCCTGTGTCGAGCCAGGCAATGCCCCTGCCCAGCGATTCGACATACAGCGTATCCGCATCAAGATAATGGCGGATCACGTCCGTGATCTCCAGCTCGCCCCGGGCAGAGGGTTTGAGCGTCCGGGCAATCGCCGGCGCCTGACCATCACAGAAATACAACCCGGTCACGGCCCAATTTGATTTGGGCTGAACCGGCTTTTCCTCAACGCTGATCGCCTTGTTCAGCCCATCGAACTCAATCACCCCGTAACGCTGCGGATCCTGAACATGATAAGCAAAAACTGAAGCGCCCTGCATGCGATCAAGCGCCTGCGCGAACAGGCCGGCAATGCCGTTCCCATAAAAGACATTGTCGCCCAAAATCAGCGCTGATGGCGCCCCCGCCAGGAAATCAGCACCGATGATATAGGCCTGCGCCAGCCCCTCTGGCTTGGGTTGCGCGGCATAGCTGATCGATATCCCCCATTTCGATCCGTCGCCCAGCAATTCTTCAAACCGGGGCAAATCCGCAACGGTGGAAATCAGCAGAATCTCTTTGATCCCGGCCAGCATCAGCGTGGTCAGCGGGTAATAGATCATCGGCTTGTCATAGATCGGCATCAACTGCTTCGACACGACCTGGGTCATCGGGTGCAGCCGCGATCCGGTGCCACCCGCCAGGATGATCCCCTTCATGATGCTCTCCGCAACTGGCGAACGCTGCTGCCAGCCGTCATCGATGCGCCGATACCCAGCCGCTGGGTGTCGTATTGCCGATTGATGATGTCCTGCCACCAGCCGCTATTGTCGAGATACCATTGCACCGTGGCATCAATGCCGCTGGCAAAGTCATGCTGCGGTCGCCAGCCCAAATCGCGGTGCGCCTTGGCGGCATCAATCGCATAGCGCTGATCATGGCCGGGGCGGTCAGCGACAAAGCTGATCTGTTCGGCATAGGACCGGCCATCGAAGCGCGGATGGCGTCGATCGAGCACGGCACAGATGCGGCGAACGACATCGATGTTCCGCTGTTCGGCATTACCGCCGATATTATAGGTCTCACCCGGATGGCCCGACTCAATCACGCGGTGCAGCGCCCGCGCATGATCATCGACATGCAACCAGTCACGCACATTCGATCCATCGCCATAGACGGGCAAGGCCTGCCCGCAGAGCGCGCGAATGATGATCAGCGGGATCAGCTTTTCCGGAAATTGATAGGGGCCGTAATTGTTCGAACAATTGGTGACGAGCACTGGCAGGCCATAGCTATGGCCCCAGGCGCGGACGAGATGGTCCGACGCTGCCTTTGACGCCGAATAGGGCGAGCGTGGATCATAGGGCGTGGTTTCGGTGAAAAGCCCGGTAGGGCCCAGCGATCCATAAACCTCATCAGTCGAAATATGGTGGAAGCGAAACGCCGCTTGATCGGCAGCCCCGAGCGATTGGAAATAGCCAAGCGCCTGTTGCAGCATCGTGAAGGTACCGACGATGTTGGTTTGGACGAACACGCCAGGCCCATCGATCGACCGGTCGACATGGCTCTCTGCGGCCAGATGGGCGATGACCTGCGGCTGAAAATCGGCGATCGTCCGCGCGACAAGGTCAGCATCGCAGATATCGCCCTGGACAAAATCATACCGGCTGTGTCGGACGACGGAATCAAGCGATGCCAGATTGCCGGCATAGGTTAGCTTGTCGATATTCAGCAGCACATGATCCGATCCCGTAATCAGGTGACGGATCAAGGCTGAGCCGATGAAACCGGCCCCACCGGTCACGAGAATGCGCACCGAACCCTCCCCAAACAGACGTGCTCAATGAGCAGCAATAAGCGCGATAGGTGAACGGGCCGTTGAGGCTGACGATCAAATCGATGGCGCGAATTCGCCCGGCATCGGCCTTGCCGCCCGCCCCGCGCGGCTGCTAGGCAAGGGCCAAATCAACGTTTCAACGGTGCCCCCTTTCCCTTAGAGCGCAACCCTCTGCATCCTGCCGGCCGGGCGATCAGCCTGGCGGCGTGATGTGATTGCGCTTCGGTCGGGATGTGCGGCAAGATTTTGGGGAGATCGTGAATGGCCGACAAGACAAGAATCCTGGTCACCGGTGGCAAAGGCATGCTGGGCGCGGCGCTGTTCGATGAAGCCAGCCGATCGCCCACATTTGATGTGCGTGCACCCGGCCATGCCGAGCTGGATACCAGCGATGCGGGACAGGTCGCCAGCTGGGAAACCTGGGTAAAGGGCGGTTGGATCATCCATTGCGCCGCGCGCGTCGATGTCGAGGGCTGCGCCCGCGAACCAGAAGCGGCAAGGCGCACGATCGTTGATGGGACGCGCCACATTGCCGATCTTGCGGTGCGGAGCGGCGCCAGGATGATGTATCCGCAATCCTTCCTGACCTATGACGGGGCGACCAACCCCATCCCCGAAGACGAAACGCCGCGTCCCTTATCCTTCTATGGCGAATTGAAATATGAAGCGGAAAAGATCGTCACCGAACGGCTTCCCGATGCGTTGATCGTCCGCATGGCTGGGTTTTTCGGGGGTGGTGCCGCTGACAAGAACTTTGTCGGCCGGATCATTCCGGTGATGTGGGCGGCGCTGCAAAAGGGCCAGACCCGCTTCGAGGTTGGCGACCGGGTATGGCAGCCGACCTGGACCCAGGATCTTGCGGCCAATTCGCTCCATTTGATCGCCAAAAACGCCACGGGCAGCTATCAAATGGCGTGTGTGGGCCAGGCAAGCTTTGCCGAACTGGCGCATGAAATCACGGTCGCGCTCGGGTGGCGCGGCCATCTCGACGTCGTCCCCGTGGATGCGTCGCTGGTGTCGCAAAGCGAGCTTGGCCGTCGTCCCGATGTTGCCGTGCTCAGCTGTGACCGGCTGACGCGCGAGCATGCAAATCTGCAACGCCCCTGGCAATCAACCTTGCACGCCTATCTCACCGATCCCTTTTTCGATCAGTATCGCTTGGAGCCAAAATCATGACCAGTTTGTTCGATCCGCTCAACCGCCCGGATTTCATCGGCGTTCGCAACCGTACCGTCATGTCTGCAATGAGCCGTGGCTTCGCGGCTGAGGGCCATCATGCCACACCAGCGATGCGCGATTATTATCAACGCCGCGCTCAAGGCGGCGTTGGCCTGATCCTGACTGAAGGCACCTTGGTCCATCACAGCGGCGACGGCTGGAACAATGCCCCCTATATTGCAAGCGACGCGCATGCCGAAAGTTGGCGGCCAGTGGTCGATGCCGTGCACGAAGCCGGGGCGGCAATCGCCTGCCAACTTTGGCATACCGGCCGCATCTCGCACAGCGACTATACGATCGACCAACCGGTCAGTTCGACCAATGTCGCCGCGACGGGAATCAATCGCCAGAACGGCAAACCGTACGGCGAACCGCGCGCGCTGACGCCGGAGGAGATGCCGACAATCTATGGCTATTTCGCCGATGCCGCCCGCCGTGCGATCGACACCGCCGGCTTCGATGCCGTCGAACTGCATGTCGGCCATGGCTATCTCGCCGATCAGTTCCTCGATGCCCGCGTGAATGATCGTACGGATAGCTATGGCGGCTCGGTCGAAAACCGGTGCCGGTTCGCGCTGGAGCTCATTGAAAAAGTGTTGGCGGCCGTGCCTGCCGATCGGGTGATCGCCCGAATTTCGCCATCGCGCTTCATGGGCGGCATTTATGACTGGCCCGATCTTGACGAGATGCTCGCCTATTTCATCCCGGCGCTTCAGTCCCTGGGGCTAAAGGCGCTCGACATCAGCTGCGCCAATTCGGTCTATGCAGATACCGCCGCGCGGATCGTACGGATGGTTCGGCCGATGTGGAGCGGTGTGCTGATCGGCGGCGCGTCGCTGACGGTTGATGCCGCCAATGCCGAGCTAGACGCTGGCCTGCTTGATCTGGTGACCTGGGGTCGCGCGTTCCTCGCCAATCCCGATCTGGCCGACAAGATCGCCAAGGACGAGCCATGGACGCCGTTTGAGGATGCGATGCGCGAAACGCTCGTCTGATGGTGTCGCGGCGGGAGCTGATCGGCCGCATGTCGGTGATCGCCCTCGCCGCGACCGCCACCGACGCGCGCGGCCAGACCGCCAAGCGCAGCGCATCGGCGGGATCGGCACTGTTATCGGCCGATGTGCCGGGCATCCAACTGCCCGCGGGCAAACATAGCGTCGCGGCCAACATCACCGTTCGGGCGGACGTGGTGGCGATGCCCGGCGCGACCATAGAAATAGCCGCCGGCAAGACATTGACCCTGCTCGGCGATTTTCAGGCACCCGTGGCCCCGATCTTCACTGGCCCAGGCCGGGTCGACATGAATGCCAGCCGCGCCGCGTCGGCCTGTCCCGAATGGTGGGGGGCTGTGCGCGACAATTCAGCGCATGACTGCCTGCCCGCCCTACGCGCCTGTGTTGCCGCCCATCCGGTCACGCTGCTTGGCGCTGCTGATTATTTCATCAGCGACACCTGGAAAATTGAAACCTCGCATCGCCGGATTTGGGGGGCAGGCAAGAACTGGGGCGGCCCGCATCAGGGCACGCGGATCATCGTCGTCAGTGGTAATCGCGATGTCGTTCAACTGGGCTTCGACACGCCACCGGCGTCAGTCAATGACTATCTCAACTCGGTTGATTTCCGGTGGATGGAGCTGACGCGGAGCGCACCGCCCAAGGCGTCGGCCGATGACGGCGCTGCCGGGCTCCGCATGCGCTTCACCCTGGATTGCCTCGTCGAGGCGATCTCCGCGGACGAACATGCGATTGGCTATTCGGTCACCGGCGCGGTTTATACGCATCTGCGCGATTGCCATGCCTTTCGATCGAGCCCGGGCGACAAAAGCGGCCCGCAGCGTTTCTGGGCCTTTCATCTCGACGGCCGGACGCCCGCTGCGTTCCCCGGCGGCAACGCGTCGCTCTACATCACCAATTGCGGCGCGAGCATCGGCGGCACGCCGGGCGTGCCGCAAAGCATTGGTGCCTATGTTCAGGGCAGTTTTGCCGACACCTATATCCAGAATTTCGAAACCAGCCAGATCGCCACCGGGATCAAGCTCGACGGCAAGACCGGCAAGCCAAGCATTGATCAGGGCCGCGCGGGTCAGGCCAATTTCCACCTGCTGATGCCGATCCTTGATGGCTATAGCGCCGTCGGCATCGAACTGACCAATATCTCCCCCTATGCCGCGATCGATATCGTCGATCCCTATTGTGGCCCGGCACCCGGCGCCTTTGCGGGCATTTTCATCCATCAGGCGCGCGGGCTGGTGACGATAAATGGCGGCCAGCTCCATGGCTGGTATGACACGGTGAATGGCGGCAACGCGCTCGGCATCTTCGCCCAGAATGCCGAGGGCATCGGCATCATCGGCACCAAGGTGATCGGCTTTCGGCGCCCGATCAGCTTTGAACAATGCCGCGATTTCACGATCGACGCCGCCATCAACAATCCCGGCGAGAAAGCCGCTCAACCCGCCATCTCGCTGCTCGGCTGCGCGCATGGCCAGCTCCGCGCGCGGATCAAAGGGCAAGATGGCGCCTTTCCGGCCGGGATCGATCTGCGCGGCGGCAATCACCACCTGTCGATCGACGCCGCCGGCATCGATCCAGCCTGCCTCAACACCGGTATCGCTGGCCGGATCATCGGGCGCGGCGACAATGCCGGCCTTGCCCCAGCGACAATTGCGATCAGCGGCAACATCGCATGACTGCGCCGCTAGAGTCTTTCTGTAGTTGAATGAATCGATGGGGATTCCCAGGCGCGCTGATCTGTGATTCAAGCTGTCCACTGGTAGGGAGGCCAGCATGGATG
>NZ_NCGH01000024.1:0-54193 GCF_002281505.1 Sphingomonas sp. 28-62-20 | reverse complement strand
TGCCGTGACGCATACCACGAAGTCGGGGGTCGCCGATGTTGCGTTCGATGATGATATCGAAGCGCTGCTCGCGGCCCGCGACTTCGTGGACTTCTTGCCCGCATCGAACCGCGACGCAGCGCCCGAACGCCCGACGGCAGACCCATGGGACCGGCTTGAGGAAAGCCTGGACCTGCTGATCCCGGCGAACGCCAACCAGCCCTATGACATGCACGAAGTGATCCGCAAAACGGTGGACGAGGGCGATTTCTTCGAAGTGCAGCCGGCGCATGCGGGCAACATCATCGTCGGTTTCGGGCGGATTGAGGGGCGCACCGTGGGCGTCGTCGCCAACCAGCCAATGGTGCTGGCTGGCTGCCTCGACATCAACTCATCGAAAAAGGCGGCGCGCTTCGTGCGCTTCTGCGATGCGTTTGAAATTCCGATTATTACGTTCGTCGACGTGCCTGGTTTCCTGCCGGGCACCGCGCAGGAACTGAACGGCATCATCAAGCACGGCGCGAAACTGCTCTTCGCTTATGCCGAGGCGACGGTGCCCAAGATCACGGTGATTACGCGCAAGGCCTATGGCGGCGCCTATGACGTGATGGCATCGAAGCATCTGCGCGGTGACCTGAATTACGCCTGGCCGACGGCGGAAATCGCCGTGATGGGCGCGAAGGGCGCGGTTGAGATCATCTTTCGCGGCAAGACGCCCGAGGAGATTGCTGAGCGTACAGCGGAATATGAGGCGCGGTTTGCCAACCCATTCGTGGCAGCGTCGAAGGGCTTTATCGACGAGGTGATCCAGCCGCACTCGACGCGGCGGCGCGTGGCGCTTGGCCTGCGCAAGCTGCGGAACAAGAGCCTCGAAAATCCTTGGAAGAAGCACGACAATATTCCCTTGTAGGAGCCGGTAATGATTTCCATCCTGTTTGCGCTGCTTCAGTCCACCGCCTTAACAGCGCCGCCCCCACCCCCGGCGCCACCCTGGACCGCGGTGACGCGCACCGACGCGACTACCGGTGCGACATCGACATCGGCGCTGGCCTATAGTGCTGATCGCAATGCCCGGCTGGTTGTCCGGTGCGACCGGGTCGGCGAGCCTGTTGTTTCGATTCAGATGCGCACCCGGGCCGGTCTCGCAGCGAGCGGCGATCATCTCGTCTCGGTCAGTGTCGATGGCGCTGCGCCGATTGATCTTCCTTGGGAGTTTCCTGGGTCAGCGACGATGAACCGCGGCACCGTTGCCGTCACCAAGCTGACCGAGGCGATGAGCAAGGCCATGTCGATCACTGTTTCCACCAAGGATGGCGAGCAAACCGTGTCGGCAACCTTTGTCGGGCCAGGGACGGGCACCGGCATCAAGGATGTGCTGGCAGCATGTGGTTATGAACTTGGCGTCGTCCCGCAACCCGTAAAACCGACCGCTAAGTGAAGCTCGGTCGCCTCAACCATATTGGCGTTGCGACGCCCAGCTATTGCACACCATGCCGGCAAACATTACAATGACATTGTAATGCCAAGGAGGCATGCCATGCAGACCGAACGTGTGACCTTCCTCACCACCCCCGATCACAAAGCTGCGCTAGATGCCTTTGCGGCGCGCAATGGACAGTCGGTTGGCCATGTCGTGCGGGAGGCGACCAGCCAATATATTGGACAGCCGACGCCGGACGAGGAAACCGAACTTGCAGCGCTGGTTCAGCAGGTCAACGAAGCTATTCCAAAAATGAACGCATCCATTGAAAGGATTATAGAGCGGCTCGATGCGACTCACAGTCGCGTCGATGCGTTTCTGCGCGATACCGGCGTCCGTAAATGAGTGCCTTTGGCGACGCCTTTACCGCGCTGAAATCGGTGATCTTGATGCAATCCCGTCTCGATCAGCTCGATAAGCGGATGGCCACGATGGCGAGCGATATGGACGGTTTGACCGAAGCGATGGGCATGCTGCGTGACCGCGTTTCTCGTATGGAAGGCATTATTGAAGGCGCGGCAATGGCAAGCCGCCAGCGGAGGATCGAAGAATGAAACTCGGTCGCCTCAACCATATCGGCGTTGCGACGCCCTCGATCGAGGCGAGCATCGCGCTGTATCGCGACATCCTCGGCGCGACTAAAATCCACGATCCCTTCGATCTGCCTGCGCAGGGCGTGAAGGTGTGCTTCGTCGATACGCCTAACACGCAGATCGAGTTGATCGAGCCGTTGGGGGAGGCGTCCCCCATCCACGGCTTTCTCGCCAAGAACCCGGCGGGCGGGCAGCATCATGTTTGCTACGAAGTGCCCAATATCCACGAAGCCAAGGCCTGGTTTGAGGGGAAGGGCGCCAAGGTGCTCGGCGAGCCGCGAATCGGCGCGCACGGGACGCTGATCTTTTTCGTCCACCCCAAGGATATGGGTGGCGTGCTGACCGAGATTATGGAAACGCCCAAAGCCGCCCACTGAACGTTGCGGCGCCGTAGCGGCAGCGCCGAGGGGGAGCATACCCTTTATTCGAAATCAATCCGGGTGATTGCAATTTCGGGGGGATCATTGCATTCTCCTAATCAGAATATGCTGCTCAGGGGATGTCAGATGCGCTATGAAATGATCCGTACAGAGCGAGAGGGCGACGTCCTTGTCCTCACCCTCAACCGGCCCGAGCGGTTGAATGCAGCGCCGCCCGCGATGTTCGAGGAAATCGCCCATGCGCTTGACCATCTGGATGGCGCGCGCGCGGTGTTGATCACGGGCGAAGGGCGCGCTTTTTGTTCGGGTGCTGATCTCGCGGGGCGCGATACGGCGCAGGCGTCGCCTGCTGATCGCGCCAAGCAATCGCTGACCAACAGCTATAATCCGACGATGCTCAAGATCGCGCATGCACCGGTGCCAATCGTCAGCGCGGTGAATGGCCCGGCGGCGGGCATTGGCTGCAGCCTCGCGCTCGCGGCCGATTTCTGCATTGCGGGTGAGAGCGGCTATTTCCTGCAGGCGTTCGTCAATATCGGGCTGGTGCCCGATGGCGGCGCGTCATGGATGCTCGCGCGGTTAGTGGGTAAGGCGCGCGCCACGGAGATGATGCTGCTCGGCGAGCGCATCCACGGGCCGAAGGCGGCGGCATGGGGCCTGATCTATAAATGCGTGCCCGATGCGGTGTTGCGCGAAGAGGCGATGACGCTGGCGACGCGGCTTGCCGCCGGGCCTACGCTGGCGTTGGGGCTGATGCGGCAGGGCCTCGCGGCAGCGCTGGAGAGCGATTATGCAACCGCAATGGCGGGTGAAGCAGACCGCCAGTCGATCGCCGGGCAGTCAGCAGACGCAGTTGAAGGCGCGATCAGCTTCCTGCAAAAGCGCAAAGCAGTGTTCAAGGGGCAATAGATCTCAACCGTTTGTACTGAGTAGGGGCTGAGCTTGTCGAGGAGCAGCAGGTCGGATCGTCCCCCGGACGATCCTGAAACATGCGGGGCATGTTTCACCTGACTGCTTATCGAAGTACGATGCGCTGCGCATTTCCTTCGATATGCCATTTCGACAAGCTCAATGGCTACTCAGGATGAACGGACGGGGTTAGAGTAACAAGATGACGGATCAGCCAGCTTCATCGCCCGAACCCACCCTTGCCGACTGGCAGGCCCTTGCCGCCAAGGAAGTGAAAGGCGCCGATCTCACCTGGCACACGCCCGAGGGGATCGCGGTCAAGCCGCTCTATACAGCGGAAGATGTCGTGGGCATCGACCCCGGCCTGCCTGGGTTCGCGCCGTTCACGCGCGGGGTGCGCGCCAGCATGTATGCCGGGCGCGCCTGGACGATCCGCCAATATGCCGGGTTCAGCACCGCCGAGGAATCGAACGCTTTTTACCGGCGCAACCTGGCCGCCGGGCAAAAGGGCCTGAGCGTCGCGTTCGATCTCGCCACGCACCGGGGATACGACAGCGATCACCCGCGCGTGACGGGCACGATCGACGACATGAAGATCCTGTTCGACGGCATCCCGCTCGACAAGATGAGCGTCAGCATGACGATGAACGGCGCGGTGATCCCGATCCTCGCCTTCTTCATCGTGGCGGGTGAGGAACAGGGCGTGCCACAGACGCTGCTCGACGGGACGATTCAGAACGATATTCTGAAGGAGTTCATGGTCCGCAACACCTATATCTTTCCGCCCGAGCCATCGATGCGGATCATCGCGGACATCATCGCCTATACCTCGGCCAACATGCCGAAGTTCAACAGCATTTCGATCAGCGGCTACCATATGCAGGAAGCCGGCGCGACGCAGGTGCAGGAGCTCGCTTTCACGATCGCCGATGGCCGCGAATATGCCAAGGCGGCGATGGCGGCGGGGCTCGATATCGACGCGTTCGCCGGGCGGCTGAGCTTCTTCTTTGCGATCGGCATGAACTTCTTCATGGAGGTCGCCAAGCTGCGTGCCGCGCGCACTTTGTGGCACCGGGTGATGACCGAGCTTGGCGCGAAGGACGAGCGGAGTAAGATGCTGCGCACGCATTGCCAGACGTCGGGCGTCTCGCTGACCGAGCAGGATCCCTATAACAACGTGATCCGCACGACGGTGGAGGCGATGGCGGCGGCGCTTGGCGGCACGCAATCGCTCCACACCAACGCGCTTGACGAGGCGATTGCGCTGCCCACCGATTTTTCCGCGCGCATCGCCCGCAACACGCAAATCGTGCTGCAGGAGGAAACCGGCATCACCAAGGTCGTCGATCCACTTGGCGGCAGTTATTATGTCGAGGCGCTGACGGCGGAGCTGGTCGACAAGGCCTGGGCGATCATCGAGCGCGTCGATGGCGAAGGCGGTATGGCCAAGGCCGTCGCGGCGGGCTGGCCCAAGGCGATGATCGAGGAAGCCGCCGCTGCGCGTCAGGCACGGGTCGATCGCGGCGAGGACGTGATCGTCGGCGTCAACAAATATGCCCTTGCCGAGCAGGACGCGATCGACATTCTCGACGTGGATAACGTCGCGGTGCGCGCTGGCCAGATCGCGCGGATCGAGCGGGTGAAGGCGGGGCGGGATGAGGATGCGTGCCGCACGGCGCTGGACGCGTTGCGTGCGGGGGCAAAAAATCCTCCCCAGAATGGGGAGGGGGACCATGCGCAGCATGGTGGAGGGGGCGTGCCCCAGACGCCTGCCTCGCTTGAGGATACCCCCCTCCGTCAGCCTGCGGCTGCCACCTCCCCGTCCCGGGGAGGATTGGAGAACAACCTGCTCGCCCTCGCGATCGATTGTGCCCGTGCCCGCGCGACGCTGGGCGAGATTTCTTCGGCGATGGAGGACGCGTTCGGCCGCTATGCCACCAGCCCGACGCCGGTCAGCGGCATCTATGGCGGTGCCTATGGCGACGATGCACGCTGGGCCAATCTGGTCGACGGCGTCGATGCGACCGAACGGCGGCTGGGCCGGAAGCCGCGCATGCTCGTCGCCAAGATGGGGCAGGACGGGCATGATCGCGGCGCCAATCTGGTGAGCAGCATGTTCGGCGATCTGGGTTTTGAGATCGTCCCCGGGCCACTGTTCCAGACCCCGCGCGAGGCAGCCGCACTGGCGATCGAGCATGACGTCGATGTGGTCGGCGCGTCGTCGCTCGCGGCGGGGCACAAGACGTTGATCCCCGAACTGATCGGCCTGCTCAAGGATGCCGGCCGCGCCGACATCAAGGTCATCGCCGGCGGCGTCATCCCAGCGCAGGATTATGATTTCCTGCGCGAGGCGGGGGTACAGGCGATTTTCGGCCCCGGCACCAACCTGATCAACGCGGCGGCCGAAGTGCTGAAGCTGTTGGGTCACAACATGCCGCCAGAGAGTGAGGCTGCAGAATGAGCGACGTAGCCGTTGCGGTTGAGCCCGATCCTTCGCAGGACAAGATATTCCTGCTCTATGACTATTCGAAGCATCTGCTGTCGCTCGCGCTGTTCGGCCTGGGCGGGATCGTGTCGCTGGCGCAGTCGGCGCAAGGCCAAAGAATTCCTGGCCTGGTCGTGGCGATGATGCTCGCCTGCTTGGCGCTCTCGGGCTTGTGTTCGCTCAGTTGCAGCGCCAGCATCTTGCGGGCGCGCCAGCGTGATCAGCCGGTCGGTCGGGGCGCTTGGACCAACAGCCAGCTTGCCATGATGTTCCTCGGCATCGGCGTCGGCGGCTTCCTCGTCATCTGGATCAAGGAAATGCTATGAGCTTACGCACCGACTGGACCCGCGCCGAGATCGCCTCGCTGTTCGATCTGCCGTTTGACGAGCTGATGTGGCGCGCGCAGGCCGTCCACCGCGCGCATCACGCGGCCGGCGAGGTGCAGCTTTGCACGCTGCTGTCGATCAAGACCGGCGGCTGCCCCGAGGATTGCGGTTATTGCTCGCAAAGCGTCTCCGCCGACTCCGGGCTAAAGGCCGACAAGCTGATGGAGGTCGAAGCCGTGCTCGCCGCCGCTGCCGAGGCCAAGGCGAGCGGATCGCAGCGCTTCTGCATGGGCGCCGCCTGGCGCAACCCCAAGGACCGCGACATGGACGCGGTCGTGCAGATGGTCGCAGGCGTGAAGGCGATGGGGCTGGAGACGTGCATGACGCTTGGGATGCTCGAGCCGCATCAGGCGCGCCAGTTGGCCGATGCGGGGCTCGATTATTACAACCACAATATCGATACCTCGCCGGAAAATTACGGCAACGTCATCACCACCCGCACCTTTGAGGATCGTCTCGATACACTCGAGCATGTCCGTGCAGCGGGGATCAACGTCTGCTGCGGTGGGATTGTGGGGATGGGGGAAACGCGGAGCGACAGGGTGGGCTTTGTCCACGCGCTTGCCACGCTGCCGCGCCATCCGGAGAGCGTGCCGGTGAATGCGCTGGTGCCGGTCAAGGGCACGGTGTTGGGGGATATGTTGGCGGATACGCCGCTGGCGAAGATCGACGATATCGAATTTGTGCGGACGGTGGCGGTCGCGCGGATCACCATGCCGCTGAGCATGGTGCGATTGTCAGCAGGCCGCGAGAGCATGAGCGAGGCGACGCAGGCTTTGTGCTTCATGGCGGGCGCGAACTCGATCTTCACCGGCGACAAGCTGCTGACCACCGGCAATCGCGGCGACAGCGCGGACGGCGCGATGTTCGAAAAGCTGGGGTTGCGACCGATGGCGGGCGAGGAACCGATGCGGGTGGCGGCGGCTTAAAGGCTTGCCGGACGGTCCCCTTATGCTATTCTACCCAAGTCGCAAAGAAAGGTAGAGCCATGGGCGCGCAGATGAACATCAAGAGTGATGAAGCCTATGCGCTGGCGACCGAAATCGCGGGCCGCACGGGTGAAACGCTCACGCAGGTGGTGCTCGAGGCACTGCGGGCGCGGCAGCGCGAACTGACGAAAGATGAGAGGCTCGAGCGTGTCATGGCGATCGCCCGCGATATGCGGGCGCGGATGAGCCCGGAAACGCTCGCGTTGGACATTGATGATTTCCTCTACGACGAGAATGGTTTGCCGAAATGATTGTCGACAGTTCCGTCATCGTCGCCATCGTGCGAGAGGAAGCCGAGGCGGCGCGCTTTTCGACAGTACTTGCACAGCAATCACGACCTGAAATGTCCGCCGGAAACTATCTTGAAGCGGCCATCGTCATCGATCGCGATCGCGATCCGGTGTTGAGTGCCGGGCTTGATGCCTTGCTCGATAGTCTGGGCATTGGCATTGCGCCGGTAACGGAATCGCAGGTACGCATCGCCCGGCAGGCCTATCGGGACTTCGGCAAGGGCAGCGGGCATCGGGCGCGGCTCAATTTCGGCGATTGCTTCGCCTACGCGCTGGCGATGGAGCGCGGCGAGCCGTTGCTGTTCAAGGGCGAGGACTTTGTGCATGCGGGTGTGGCGAGGGTGGGGTAAATGCCCACGGTCCTGCGCATCGGGGCTTTCCGCTTCTACTTCTACAGCCACGAACCGAACGAGCCGCCGCACATTCACATCGATCACGGCGATGCAACGATCAAGGTGTGGCTCGATCCGGTGGAGGTCGCCAAGAGTCGTGGCTTTCGCGCGCACGAGATCGGTGGCATTGTCGCTATGGTCGAAGCGAACCGGGCGTTGCTGTTGGAGGCATGGCATGAATATTTCGGCTAAGATCACCGACGAGCGCGTGCTCGACGTGCGCTTCGACGAGGCAAGCCTGATTGTCGACTTGATGGATGGGCGGACGATTTCGGTGCCGCTCGCCTGGTACCCGCGCCTGTTGCACGCGACGGCAGCGCAGCGGGCGGCGTGGAAAAAGGCGGGCGCGGGCTATGGTATTCACTGGCCCGAGATCGACGAGGATTTGAGCACCGAAGGACTGCTGCGCGGTGCGCCTGCGGTGAAGGCGGCGTGACCACCCAAAGTCCTAACCGTCACCCCGGACTTGTTCCGGGGGCCACTTCTCCACCCGCTACGCCGTCGCTTGTTGCGCGGTGGGCCCCGGAACAAGTCCGGGGTGACGAAAATCTGGAGGTGGCGTGAAACCCGCCATCAAGCTCCTTTTGAGTTTCGTTTTTTGGGCTTTCGCCTACGGTATCTTTTCGGCTGCGGCAGTCTTTGTGACGGCGATACGCACCTGCGGTTTCACACCCGATAGCGTTGAAATTTGCGATTTGACGTCGCTGACTTTAGTCCAAATTGGGCTGGGAGTCGGCTTTTTGGCGATGGCTGCATATTTTTATCGCACGAGAATGTTGGAAAAATAATGCTCAAAAAAATCCTTGTCGCCAATCGTGGTGAAATCGCGTGTCGCGTGTTCCGCACGGCCAAGCGCATGGGCCTCGCGACCGTCGCGGTCTATTCCGACGCCGACGCGCGCTCCCCCCACGTCCTGATGGCGGACGAAGCCATACGCCTCGGGCCGGCACCGGCGGCGGAATCCTATCTCAAGGCCGATCTCATCCTCGCCGCTGCCAGGGCGACTGGCGCGGATTGCATCCACCCCGGTTATGGCTTCCTGTCCGAACGCGAGAGTTTCGCGCGGGCCTGTGCTGAGGCGGGGATCGCCTTTGTCGGGCCGCCGCCGGGCGCGATCGCGGCGATGGGCGACAAGATCGAATCGAAGAAGCTCGCCAAGGCCGCCGGCGTCAATGTCGTGCCCGGCTTTCTGGGCGAGATTGCTGACACCGATGAGGCGGTGAAGATCGCGACCGACATCGGCTTTCCCGTCATGATGAAGGCCTCGGCCGGCGGCGGCGGTAAGGGGATGCGGCTGGCATACTCCGAGCAGGACGTCCGCGAGGGCTTTGAGGCGACCAAGCGCGAGGGGCTCGCCAGCTTCGGCGACGACCGCGTGTTCATCGAGAAATTCATCGAAAGCCCGCGCCACATCGAAATCCAGCTGCTCGGCGATCAGCACGGCAATATCCTCTACCTCAACGAGCGCGAATGCAGCATCCAGCGCCGTCATCAGAAGGTGGTCGAGGAAGCCCCGTCGCCGTTCGTGACGCCCAAGATGCGCAAAGCGATGGGCGAGCAGGCCGTCGCGCTGGCGCGTGCGGTCGGCTATTATTCCGCCGGGACGGTCGAGTTGATCGTGTCGGGTGCGGATACGAGCGGGGAGGGGTTCTACTTCCTCGAAATGAACACTCGGCTCCAGGTCGAGCATCCGGTGACCGAGGCGATCACCGGCATCGATCTCGTCGAACAGATGATCCGCGTGGCGGCGGGGGAGGCGCTGCCTTTCACGCAAGACCAGATCGGCATCAATGGCTGGGCGGTCGAGAACCGGGTGTACGCCGAGGATCCGTATCGCGGCTTCTTGCCGAGCACGGGACGGCTAGTGCGGTATAATCCGCCGGAGAGTGAGGGTACGCCATATTCAAGCCCCTCCCCTTCAGGGGAGGGGTTGGGGTGGGGACTTTCCCCAAGCGCCGACTCGGTGAGACTGACAGCCCCCACCCCCAACCCCTCCCCTGAAGGGGAGGGGCTTGAGCCCTATACCCGCGTCGATGATGGCGTGCAGGAGGGCCGCGAAGTCAGCATCTTCTACGATCCGATGATCGCCAAGCTGATCACCTGGGCGCCCACCCGCTTGGGCGCGATCGATGCGCAGATCGCCGCGCTCGATGCGTTCGAGATCGACGGGCCGGGCAATAATATCGATTTCCTGTCGGCGTTGATGCAGCATCCGCGCTTCCGCTCAGGCAACATCACGACAGGGTTCATTGCTGAGGAATATCCACAAGGCTTCCACGGCGCGCCTGCATCACCCGATCTGCTTCGCTCGCTCTCGGCGATTGCTGCCTTTGCCGCTACCGCCGAGGCAGACCGCGCGCGCCGCAGCGACGGGCAGCTCGGCGATCGGCTCCAGCCGCCCGCTGACTGGACCGTGCGGATCGACGGCGTCGATCATAATATCGAACTCGACGAGGACGAGATCACCGTCGATGGCACCCCGCTTGATCTGGCAATGGAATACACGCCGGGCGACCGGGTGGTCGAAGCGGAGGTTGATGGCGCCCCGCTGATCGTCAAGATCGCCCGCACCCGCACCGGCTTCAAGCTCACCACGCGCGGTGCAAGCCATGTTGTGCGCACCCTGCCCGCGCATGTTGCGCCCTATGCGCGGCACTTGATCGAAAAGGTCCCGCCCGATCTGTCGCGCTTCCTGCTCTGCCCGATGCCGGGGCTGCTGATGCGGCTTGATGTTGCGGCGGGCGACAAGGTCGAACTCGGCCAGCCATTGGCCGTCGTCGAGGCCATGAAAATGGAGAACATCCTGCGCGCTGAAAAGGCCGGTACGGTCAAATCAGTCAGCGCCGCGCCGGGCGATAGTCTGGCGGTGGATGCGGTGATTCTGGAGATTGATTAAAGTTCCCGGCATTGTGACATTTTGCGACAATAATCCGTTGGACGCCCTTGCTATAGCCGGATAGGTCACCGGCATGCTGCGCTTGCGTCTTGCTTTGTCCGCCCTTGTCATCGTGCCGCTCGGTGCTTGTGCGGTTGGCCCAAACTATGCCCCGCCATCGCTTGGCAAGCTGGCGGTTCCCGATGCCTATAGTACGGCTGCTGTGCCGGGGCCGGTGGGGGATGGACGGCGCTGGTGGACGAGTTTCAACGACCCACAGCTGACGAGCATTATCGACCAAGCGCTGGAACGAAATCTCGATATTGCCCAGGCCGTTGCGCGCTTACGCCAGGCGCGGGAAGGGCTGATCCAGTCGCGCGCCAGCTTGCTCCCAAATGTCAGCGCCTCGCTTGGCTATTCGCGCAACATCAACATACGCGGGCGCAGCTTTGGCAACATCACCAATGCCGGCATCGTCAACGAAAATTACTCGATCAGCGCCGATGCCAATTATCAGCTGGACATTTTTGGTGGGGTCCGTCGCGGGGTAGAGGCACAGCGCGGGGCGTTGCAGGCCAGCCAGTTTACGCTTTCTGATGTCCAGAATTCAATCGCTGCCGAAGTCGCGCGCAATTATATTCTGGCGCGCTCGGCCCAGGCCAGCGCGGCGATTGCGCGCGGCAGTCTGGCCATTCAGGACGATAATCTCGATATTGCAGGCTTCCGGGTCCAGGCCGGTTTGGTGTCGTCGCTCGATGCCGAACAGTCCCGCGCCCAGCGCGCGCAGACGGCAACGCAGATCCCCAGCTTTGAACAGAATTTCCAGCAGGCCGCCAATCGCCTTGGCGTGTTGACTGGGCAAGCCCCCGGCGCGCTGAAGGCCGAATTGACCGCAAACAAGCCCATCCCGGAAGGGCCCGCCGCGATCCCGGTTGGCGTGCCGGCCGACATCATCCGGCTGCGGCCTGATGTCCGCGCGGCAGAGCGTAATCTGGCGGCGGCGACGGCGCGGATCGGCGTTGCCCAGGCCGATCTCTATCCCGCGCTGAATATCGGCGCGAGCATCAGCACCAATGCCGGCACGATCAGCACGCTGGCTGATATTGTCACCGGACGGATCATCGGCAGCCTTGCCCAAACCATCTTCGATGCCGGGCGTAACCGGTCGATCGTTCGATCACGCCGTGCCGCTGCTGAAGAATCGCTGGCGGCCTATCAAAGCACCGTGTTGACCGCGCTGGAAGATGTCGAAAACGCGCTGACGGCATTGGCGACCGCGCAGGCCCGCCAGCGCGATTTCGCGATTGCGGTCGATGCATCGACCAACGCCGCAATCCTGGCACGTAGCCAATATCGTGCTGGCCTCACCGATATCACGACGCTCAACAACAGCGAATCCAGTCTGCTCTCGGCGCAAAGCGGCTTGAACACCGCGCGCGCTGATCAGGCTCAGGCGCTCGTTCAACTATATCTCGCCCTTGGCGGCGGATGGGACAGTGCTGTCCCGCCCGAACTCCCCGCCCAATAGCCCCAGGACTCGCCCAGGAATCGCAATGGCCAAAGCAAGCGCACCCGATCTGAACGATTTTCTCGGCAAGCGGGAAGTGCCCGCCTGGCGCCGGATCGGTAAATGGGTGTTGGTCGCGATCGGCGTCATTCTGCTGATTTTGTTGGCGATGCGGCTGTTCGCTCCGGCGGCTAAACCCAGTTACGCCACCGAAACCGCGCAAAAGGGCGTGTTGGTCGTCTCGGTTGCGGCGACGGGCAAGCTCGCGCCGACCAATCAGGTCGATGTCGGCTCGGAAGTGTCGGGGTTGGTTTCGAAAGTGCTTGTCGACGTCAATGATCGGGTGACCAAGGGGCAGCCGATCGCGATCATTGATCCGCAGCGTTTTCAGGATTCGGTCAACCAGAGCAGCGCCCAGCTCAATTCAAGCATTGCTTCCGTAGCACAGGCGCAGGCGACGCTTGCCCAGTCGAGCGCGCAGCTGGCGCGGTTGCAGGAAGTCAGTCGCTTGTCGCAAGGGCGGGTGCCGGCCAAGACCGAAATGGAGCAGGCCATTGCCGATCGCGACCGGGCTGTCGCCAATGTCCGCGCGGCCCAGGCCAATGTTAGCGCCGCGCGCGCTACGCTGTCGTCTAATCAGTATAATCTTGTCCGCGCGGTGATCCGATCGCCGGTCAACGGCGTCATCCTCGCGCGTCAGGTTGAACCTGGGCAAACGGTGGCGGCCTCGTTCAATACGCCGACTTTGTTCGTGATCGCTGAAGATCTCACCCGAATGAAGCTGGAGGTAGCGATTGACGAAGCCGATGTCGGCGAAGTCATGGCCGGGCAGCAAGCCGACTTTACCGTCGATGCCTTTCCCGGTGCGACCTTCCCCGCCACGATCACGCGCGTTGATCTGGGGTCCAATCTGTCTGCGCAATCAGCGACGACAACCACCACGACGACCAACCAGGTCGTGAGCTATAGCGCCACGCTGGCGGTCTCCAATCCCGACATCAAGCTCCGGCCCGGCATGACGGCGACGGCCGATATCACCACCACCCGCAAAGAAAATGTCCTGCTGATCCCCAATGCGGCGCTGCGTTTTCGGCCGGGTGAGGGCGCTGCGGGGGCACAGGGCGGTGGCATCGCCAGTGCCTTTGGCCCGCCACGCCTGCGGCGGAGTGGCGAACGGACCGCAACTATTGGTCGTGGGTCGACCCAGACCATTTATGTCCAACAGGCCGATGGCAGCCTGAAGGAAACCAGCATCGTCACCGGGAACACCAATGGATCAATGACTGAGGTCACGAGCGGCCCGCTAAAGCCGGGGATGAAGGTGGTGACCGGTCAGTTGGCGGCGGGTGCGGCGGCCAGCGGTGGCGCTGGTGCGCGGCAACGTAGCGGGGCGGGCGGTGGCCAGTAACGCCCCTGCGCCAATGTCTTCGGCCGGTCGCCCGCCGCTGATCTCGCTGCGCGGGGTCACCAAGGAATATGGCACGGGCCCGACGGCGTTTCAGGCGCTGAAGGGCGTCGACCTGGATATTGTTGAGGGCGATTTTGTTGCGGTGATGGGCCCGTCAGGATCGGGCAAATCGACGACGATGAATATTCTGGGCTGTCTCGACGTGCCCACCGCAGGCACTTTCCTGTTCAAGGGCCACCATGTCGAAACGCTAGACCGCGATGATCGCGCGCTGTTGCGCCGCAAATATCTGGGTTTCGTTTTTCAGGGCTTCAACCTGCTCGCGCGGACGACAGCGCTCGAAAATGTCGAGCTGCCGCTGCTTTATCGCGGCGACGCGCGCAAGGAACGCCATGACGCGGCGATGGCGGCCCTCGATAAGGTTGGGCTCGCGCCGTGGTGGGACCATACGCCTGCGGAACTGTCCGGCGGTCAACAGCAGCGCGTGGCGATTGCCCGTGCGCTTGTTACCAATCCCGATGTGCTGCTCGCTGATGAGCCGACGGGTAATCTCGATTCCGAACGATCGCTGGAAATCATGGACCTGCTCACCACGCTCAATCGTACCCTTGGCATTACCGTGCTGATGGTCACGCATGAAGGCGAGATGGCGGCCTATGCCAACACGATCATTCATTTCAAAGACGGGCTGGTCGAACGGATCGAAACCGGCAAGCGCACGGCGGTAACGGCCTAATGTTTTTCACCACCATCCTGCTCGCCCTGCGCTCGATCGCACGCCACAAATTGCGTTCGTTCCTGACGACGCTGGGCATCATCATCGGTGTTGCGGCGGTGGTGACGATGGTCACGCTTGGCCGGGCGACGACGGCGGCCGTGCAGGCCTCGATCGCCTCGCTTGGCACCAATATCCTGCAGATTCGTCCCGGCCAGGGCTTTGGACGCGGCGGCGGCGGCCCGCGCCCACCCGATTTCAAAGCAGGCGACGTCATCGCGATCCGCCAGCAGATCGCGGGCGTAACAGCAGTCGCGGCCCAGGCCCAATCGAGCGGCACCGCCATCTATGAAGGCGCCAATTGGTCGACCACGATCAATGGCACCGACAATAGTTATTTCCGGGTCCAGCCCTGGCCGCTGGTCGCTGGCCGCACCTTTACGACCCAGGAGGAACAGGCGGGCAAATCGGTTTGCTTGCTGGGGAATACGGTCAAAAAAAACCTGTACCGTGACGCTGATCCGCTTGGCACGCGGATGCGAATTGCGGGCGTCAGCTGCGATGTCATCGGCGTGTTGTCAGCGCGTGGCCAGGCCGGCTTTGGCGGCGATCAGGACGATATCGTGCTGATGCCGCTGAAAATGGTACAACGTCGATTGACCGGCAACCGCGACGTCCGGCTGATGCTGGTCGGCGTCGATCAGGCCTATTCGACCACGCGTGTGCAATCGGCGGTAACTGAATTGCTCAAGGAACGACGCGGGATTACGCCCGGCAAAGACGATGATTTCTTCGTGTTCGATACCAAACAGATCAACGATACCGTGGCGACAACCACCGGGCTGTTGACGGGCATCGTCACGGCGGTGGCCTCTATCAGCCTGATCGTCGGCGGGATCGGCATCATGAACATCATGCTGGTGTCGGTGACCGAACGGACTCGCGAAATCGGTATCCGCCTCGCCATCGGCGCGGTTGCGCGCGAGGTGCTGATGCAGTTTCTGATCGAGGCGATTGCGCTATCGTGCCTGGGTGGGTTGATAGGCCTGGTCGTCGCACAAGGGGTGATATTGCTGCTGGTGCCGGTGCTGAAGGTCAGCTGGCTGTTTGATCCGCAGATCAACATCATCGCCTTTGCAATTTCGGCGATGATCGGGGTGATTTTCGGCTATTTTCCCGCGCGCCGCGCCGCCGGCCTCAACCCGATCGACGCGCTGCGCCACGAATAGGCAAGCGCCAGCTGGGCGCTATCCCCGGTCCTTATCCCGTTCCCGCGCATAAGCCTGCGTCCCGCGCGTGATCACCACATCGTCCCGCAGGATATCGGCAATGGCGATATCGGGCAGTGGCTTGATCGCCTCATAAAGCGGCGCGAAATCGGTTTCCACCGTGACGCGCAGCAATTCTTCATAGCTGGGGATCACGAAGTAATTCTGCTGAAAATCGTCGATCCGGTAATCGGTGCGCATCACCCGCTGCAGATCGAAGCCGATCCGGTTGGGGCTGGGGTCATCAAGCGCAAAGCGACTTTCCGACGCGCTGGAGACAATGCCCGCCCCATAAATACGCAAGCCTTCGGGGTCAGCGATCAGCCCGAATTCGACCGTGTACCAGTAGAGCCGACTGAGATAGCCAAGCCCGCCCAGCCCCAACGCACGCTGGCCCCCTTTGCCGTAAGCAACACAGTAATCGGCAAAGACCGGATCAGCGAGCATCGGCACATGGCCGAACACATCGTGAAAAACATCGGGTTCCTGCAGATAATCGAGCTGATCGGCGCCACGGATGAAATTGCCCGCGACGAAGCGGCGATTGGCCATGTGATCGAAAAACACATCATCGGGCACCAGGCCGTGCACCGCCACCACCTGCCACCCGGTCAGCTTCATCAGCCGTTCGGAAAGCTCCTCGAAATTGGGAATGCCCGATTTCGATAGCTGCAGCGCGTCCAGTCCGCGCAAAAACGCGGTTGAAGCCCGACCGGGCAGGAGTTTCACCTGCCGCGCGTAGAGCGTGTCCCACACCAAATGCTCCGCCGGCGTGAAGCGCGCCCAATCTTGCGGCACGGTCCAGTCGGCAGCGGCACCCGGTGGCGGGCGATCGAGAACATGCGTTTGATCTTCCATTGCCTTGTCATATCACAAACTAACCGGGTCTGGAAAAGAGGGGGATCCCGCTGTGGCGCGATTATGGGCGTTTGTGGAACTGGTGATCGGTGCGATCGCGGTCGTCTTGCTTGGTTATGGCGCGGCGGGGATGATCGGTGGCGTCCTGCCCGCCAATGTCGGCTGGCAGGCCCCGGCCCAGGGTGTGCCGATCGTCGTTGAAACCAACGGCATCCACACCGGCATCATCGTACCGATGACGGCGGTCGGTGTTGATTGGCGCGATATCGCCCAGCCAGCCGATATTGCCGATCCCCGATTGGCGGCGCGCGGCTATCTGGCGATTGGCTGGGGTGAGCGCGCCTTTTATCTCGGCACCCCGCGCTGGACCGACATTCGTCTATCCACCACCCTGCATGCGGCGACCGGCAGCGATGAGACATTGGTGCATATCGAGCATGTGTCCTGGCCAGCGCCTGGCGAGGATCAGCGCGTGGTCGTGTTGCGCCCGGCGGAGTATCAAAAGCTGGCCAGCTTTATCCGCGCCAGTATGGACGGTGCCCACCCGGCGCATCGTTTCGGCTATGATCGCCATGATGCCTTTTATCAGGGACGAGGGCGCTATGACGCGATTCGAACGTGCAATGCCTGGACGGGGGACGCGCTGCGCCATGCCGGGGTGCGGATTGGGGTGTGGACGCCCTTTTCAGTGACCGTGATGGGCTGGTTCTGAGTGTTGAGCGCACCAAAATCTGGATTCCGCCGCACCATTATGGGCTAAATACCGACAATGGACAAAAAAGCACGACGCACGCCCGAAATCGTCATCATCGGAGCCGGGTTCGGCGGGCTGGCGGTGGCGCGCGGGCTGCGCGGAGCCAAGGCCAATGTCACGCTGATTGATCGTCAGAACCATCATCTCTTCCAGCCCTTGCTGTACCAAGTCGCGACGGCGGCGCTGTCGCCTGCCGATATTGCCGCGCCGATCCGCGCCATCGTTCGCCGCTATCGCAACACCCGCGTGCTGCTCGACAGCGTCGTTTCGGTCGATCGTGAAGCGCGCCTTGTCCAGCTCGAAAGCGGCACATCGCTGCCCTATGACGCGTTGGTGATCGCGACGGGTGCGCGCCACAGCTATTTCGGGCGCGAAGATTGGGCCGGAGACGCGCCGGGCATCAAGACGATCGACGACGCGATCAAGGTGCGCTCCAAGATTCTCGTCGCAATGGAGCGCGCCGAGACCGATCGGCAGGAAAATCCAGTGACCCGGTCGCAGCATTTGACTTTCATTGTGATCGGCGGCGGCCCGACCGGGGTCGAGATGGCGGGCGCGATTGCTGAGCTGACGCGCCATGCCGCTGACCTGGATTTCCGGCATCTATCGCCCAGCTGCGTGCGCGTGATGTTGGTCCAGTCGGCCCCCCGACTATTGGCCGCGTTTCCGGCCGATCTTGCGGAAAAGGCGAAAGCATCGCTCGAGCATCTCGGCGTTGAGGTCAGACTTGGCAATCGGGTCACCAACATCACGGCTGATTCGGTGATGATTGGCGACGAACGGTTGAGCGCGGCGGTGATCGTCTGGGCGGCGGGGGTAAAGGCCTCACCGGCAGCCGCCTGGCTGGGCGCGGAGGCAGACCGGGCCGGGCGAGTCATCGTCAAGCCCAATATGAGCGTGCCGGGCCATCCCGATATCTTCGTGATCGGTGATACATCTTCGGTCGAAGGGGCAGGGGGGCGACCAGTCCCGGGCGTTGCCCCCGCAGCCAAGCAGCAGGGCCAGTTTGTCGCCCGCGTCATCCGCGCCACCATCCGCCGCCGCCGACCGCCCCGGCGCTTCAAGTACAAGGATTACGGTAATCTGGCGACGATTGGCCGCAAGCGCGCCGTCGCTGATTTCGGGCGCACCAAGCTTAGCGGCTTTTCGGCCTGGTTCGTCTGGTCAACCGCGCATCTTTTCTACCTGTCCGATTTCCGCAGCCGGATCACCGTCGGCACGCAGTGGCTGTGGAGCTACATCACCTTCGATCGCGGCGCGCGGCTGATCACCGGGCTGGGCGATGGGATGATGCCGACAACGGTGTGGACGGACGACGCGCCCAAGGAGTGATCGGGGGGCGGCGGGCGGTAACCTCGCCCCTTTGGATGACCGCAGTTGCTCGACATGGCTCATGCCGGTAATCCTGCTGCCCTGCATACAGCTTAGCGCAGGGGCATCGACTGATCGTCCCTTCGCTCTTCGAAACGGGAGAGACGGATTTGTCGTGGAAAGGCGCTATTGCCCCTTCGTTTCTCGTTGCAATTGGCCTCGCTGCATCGGCATGCGGTCAGGCAATCAAGGCTGACAGCGCACCTGCCAAAGTGGAGGTTCCGAAGGTGGAGCGCGCGGGCATTTGGCAGCCAACGGCTGGCGGCACACAGGTGGCGCTCTGGCCGGCAAACGTGGTGCTCGTCAAACCTGACTCAGGCGATCATCCTGAGGCGACCGGCAATGGCTCACCGCTTGTCGGGGGGCGCAAATGGCATTGGGCGAGCTATATCACGCGCCCGACCATGACGATCTACCGGCCAAAAGGGCGGAACACGGGAGCGACAATGCTGGTCTTGCCCGGCGGTGGATTTTACGCCGTGGCGACCGATCTTGAAGGCACCGAAATCTGCGATTGGGTGGTCCTGCAGGGCATGACCTGCGTCATGCTGAAATACCGGACGCCGCAAGTGTGGCCGCAGGAGAATGGGCGGCAGCAGCGGCCAAAGCTGCTGCTCGGTTTGGAAGATGCCCAGCGCGCGATGGGATTGTTGCGCCAAAGCGCCGCCACCTATGGCATCGATCCGCACAAGATCGGCGTGATCGGCTTTTCCGCCGGCGCGTATCTCGTGGCGAATATGAGCAACACCGAAGAACGCACTTATCCGCTTGCCGACGCGGCTGACCAGCAATCGCCACGCCCCGACTTCGCGATCGTCGCTTACACCGCCCGCATGCTGGACGACAGCAAGGGCAGGAACAGTCTCGAACTCAAGCCATGGGTCACGATAAGTCCCAAGGCCCCGCCAACGCTGATCATTCATGCCATGAACGACCCTGTGGACGATGTCCGTGAACCAATGGCCTATGCGCTGGCGCTGAATGATGCGGGCGTGCCGGTCGATATGCGTCTCTATGCAAAGGGCGGCCATGCCTTTGGGATGCGGCCGACCGCTGATCCGGTCACCACGGCATGGCCGGGACACGTCAAGCAGTGGCTGCATGACATCGGCATATTGTAACGCGAAGGACGGTGCTTTCAGCCCGCCAGAATCGGCTCAATATGCGCCGCTGCGATAGCCATCGTCGCACGCATCGCGGTCATGCCGACAGCGGCGCTCAGCGGCGCGGCGTTCGCGATCTTCGCGCGCTTCGGCTTTGCGGGCTTTGCGCCCCGCCTTGCGATCGGCCTCGTCCTGGCTGGTGGTTGCCCAGTCGGCGGTCTGGCTGGCGATCTTGACCGGCGCGGTGACGATCCCCACCGCCGTTGTCGCCAGGCAGCCGCCGAGCGCAATCGGCGCAACCGCCAAGGTGAAGACAGCAATCATCCGCATCCGTCAGGCTCCCGCCCTTATTTGAAGGCAGCGACCGTTCTAGCACCGATTTGCGGATAATCAGTAAACACCCCGTCAACGCCAAGCTTCAAATAGGCAGTGATTTCAGCGCTTAGCTGGCCATGCGTCGCCGGATTGGTGCCGTCGCGAAACAGCGCGGGCAGAAAGGCATTCTCGGCGCGGAAGGTCCAGGGATGCAGCCGGAGGCCGACGGCGTGCGCATCCGCAACCAGGCTGGTCGGGGGAGCGACGCCGTTCCAGATCATATTCTTGTTGGGGCCAATGCCATAGGCATAGCGGGCGATCGCCTTCAGCCCTTCGGGCATGGCCATCGCGGCATATCTTGGCGCCGCTTTGTCCGCAGGGCCGCCGCTTGCGTCCATCAGCTGGATCAGCCGGATCTTGGTCAGCTTGTGCAGCGCCTTCAGATTATTCACTTCGAACGACTGGATAAACACCGGCGCATCGGCGCTGTCCCAGCCCACCGCCTTCAGCTGCGCGACCAACCGCGCCTCCATCGGCATGCCGATCGAGGCGAAGTAGCTGGGGTGCTTGGTTTCGGGATAAATGCCGATCGTGCGCCCAGTCTTCTTCGTCTGCGCCTTGGCCAGCGCGATGATCTCGGCAAGCGTGGGCACCTCGAATTGGCCGTCATATTTAGCGCTGTCGGGGCGCAGTTGCGGCAGGCGCTCTTTTGCACGCAATGTCTTCAGCTCGGCGAGCGTGAAATCCTCGGTGAACCAGCCAGTGTGCGATTCACCGTCGATCACCTTGGTCGCTTTGCGATCCGCGAATTCGGGATGCGTGGCGACATCGGTGGTGCCAGTGATGTCATTTTCGTGTCGCGCGACGAAGATATCATCCTTGGTGAAGACCAGATCGGGTTCAATGAAATCGGCACCCTGCTCGATCGCCAGTGTATAGGAGGCAAGCGTATGTTCGGGGCGCAGCCCGCTCGCGCCGCGATGGGCGATGACGATCGGGGACGAAAGCGATTTGACAGGAGCCATGGCGACAGTCTGCCCGCTTGCTGGCACGGATACCAGCACCGCGATCGTCAGGCCGATGCGATTCCACTTGCCTAAGCTGACCCAAATCCGTTTCATATGGCAATCCTTCTCGCCGAACCCCAGATAGCAACCGCGCGTTACAGCATCCCTTCAGGAGGGGCACCCATGCACTTTACCATCAACGGCAAGCGACACGAGGCTGAGCCGGATATTCGCACCTCGCTGCTCGATGTGCTGCGCGATCATGCCGGACTGCCCGGCACCAAAAAGGGCTGTGATCATGGTCAATGCGGTGCCTGTACGGTGCTGGTCAACGGCAGGCGGATCAACAGCTGCCTGACGCTGGCAGTAATGCATCAGGATGATGAGATTGTGACGATCGAGGGGCTCGCTTCTGGCGATGCGCTCCACCCGATGCAGGCCGCCTTTATCAGGCATGACGGCTTTCAATGCGGTTTCTGCACGCCGGGCCAGATCTGCTCGGCGGTCGCGATGCTTGACGAGGTCAAGGCCGGCTGGGCGAGCCATGTCAGCGACTCGCTCGACGATATCACGCTCAATGACGATGAGATTTCGGAGCGGATGAGCGGCAATCTCTGCCGGTGCTCGGCCTATCCCAATATCGTCGATGCGATCCGCGAGGTAGCCGGGGCATGAAGCATTTTGACTATGTGAAGGCGGACAGCCCCGAAGCCGCCGTCGCCGCTGGGGGTGCGGGCACGCATTTCATTGCAGGCGGCACCAACCTGCTCGATCTGATGAAATTGCAGATCGAAACCCCAGGCAAGCTCGTCGATATCTCTCGCCTCGATCTCGCGACGATCACCGAAACGGCGGAAGGCGGCCTGTCGATCGGGGCGCTCGTCACCAATAGTGATCTCGCGCAGGACGCACGGATTCGGGCGCGCTACCCGGTGCTCGCCCGCGCGCTGCTCGCCGGTGCCTCGCCGCAACTGCGCAACAAGGCGACGACGGGCGGCAATCTGCTCCAGCGCACCCGTTGCTATTATTTCTATGACACGGCCCGCGCCTGCAACAAGCGTGAACCCGGCATCGGCTGCGCGGCCCAAGGGGGCTTTAACCGGATCATGGCGGTGCTCGGCACCAGCGAGGACTGTATCGCCACGCACCCAAGCGACATGGCGGTCGCGATGCGCGCGCTGGATGCGGTGGTGGTGACGCTGCAACCCGGCGGCGACCGGCGACGGATTGCGCTGGGCGACTTCTACCAGCTGCCTGGCGACACGCCGCAGATCGAAAACGCCCTCCAGCCCGGCGAACTGATCACCCATGTCGAGCTGCCCCCCGCGCCGCAGGGCAAGCAAGTCTATCGCAAGGTGCGCGACCGGGCGTCCTACGCCTTTGCGCTGTTGTCGGTTGCTGCGATTGTCGCGGTTAAGGACGGCAAGATCGCCAGCGCCGCGCTGGCATTTGGCGGGATCGGCACGGTGCCCTGGCGTGACCCGGCGGTTGAGGCCGCACTGATCGGGCAGGCGCCCTCGACCGCTGTGTTCGACGCTGCTGCGGATGCCTTGCTGGCCGACGCCCGCGGGCAGGGGACCAATGACTTCAAGATACCGCTTGCAAGGCGGGTGCTGATCGCCACCCTGAGAGAACTGACCGGAGAGGCGGCATGACCGACCATAAGATGGATGCCGATTATGGCGCGTCGGCGCTTGATCGTGGCGTGCAGGGGCTGCTCGGCAAAGGAGTCGACCGGACGGACGGGTTCGCCAAGGTAACCGGCGCGGCGCTTTATGCCGCTGACCAGCGCCCCAAGGGCAAGCTGGCCTATGGCTATGCCGTCACCGCGACAATCGCGGTCGGCACGGTCAAATCGGTCGACACGATCGAGGCGGCGCTGATGCCCGGCGTCATCACCATCATCACCGACGACCCCCGCCTGCCCAGCGAATCCCCCAATATTGGCGCGGACATGGCCCCGCGCTTCGATGGCGTTGTGGAAAGCTATGGCCAGATCGTCGCGCTCGTCGTCGCCGAAAGCTTTGAGCAAGCGCGCGCCGCCGCGATGGCGGTGACGGTCGATTACGCCCCGCAAAAGGGCAAGTTCGATACGTTGGCGAATATCGATAGCGCCAAGCCGCCGCATGAAGGATCGATGCTGCCCGATGCGATCAAGGGCGATGTCGATGCGGCGATGGCGGAAGCTGACTTTACCGTCGATGTCACCTATTCAACGCCCTATCAGGTCCATGCCGCGATGGAGCCGCACGCGGCGGTCGCCGAATGGGATGGCGATGATCTGACGCTCTATGGCTCGATCCAGATTTTCCGCGCCGCGCGGCCCTTGCTTGCCAAGTCACTGGGCATCGATATCGCCCGTATCCGGATGCTCTCACCCTATATCGGCGGCGGGTTCGGCGGAAAGATTGGCGGCCCGGAGATGGTGCTCGCCTCGATCGCCGCGCAAGCCGTTGGTCGCCCGGTGCGGGTGGCGATGACCCGCCAGCAGCTGTTCCATTCGATTTTCGGTCGGTCGGACACGCACCAGCGCATCCGCCTTGCCGCGACGGCAGACGGCAAGTTGACGGGGATGGCGCAGGACAGCGTCGTTAGCCAAAAAGTCGGCGTGAGCTTCTTCGAGCCCGTCGCGCTTGGTGCATTGTCACTTTATGCGTCTCCGGCGCGGCAGTTCACGACGAAGATCGTCAAATTGAACGTCACCCGCGCTGGCGCCGTGCGTGCGCCGGGCGAAGCGGTCGGCATGATGGCGCTCGAAACAGCGATGGATGAGATGGCCGAGCAATTGGGGCTCGACCCGATCGCGTTTCGCAAATTGAACGAGCCCGATGTCGATCCGATGCGTGGCGTGCCCTTCTCCACGCGCCGTCTCAATGATTGCCTTGATGAGGGCGCAAAGCGCTTTGGCTGGGACAAGCGGGTTGGGACACCGGGGTCGGTGCGTGAGGGCGAATGGATGATTGGCATGGGTATGGCGACTGCCGCTCGCGTCAATTTTCTGGCCAACAGCGACGCGCGGGTTCGCCTGACGCCAGATGGCGTGGCCGAAATCGAAACCGACATGACCGACATCGGCACCGGCACCTATACGATCCTGGCGCAGATTGCGGGCGAGATGCTCGGGCTGCCGATCAACAAGGTGACGGTGAAGCTGGGCGATTCGGATTACCCCGTTGCCGCTGGATCGGGCGGCTCATTTGGCGCGGCATCCAGCGGATCGTCGGTCCAGCTGGCCTGCGACGATATCGTCGCCGAACTCGCGCGCCGGATGGATGCGAAGCCCGAAGACATGACGCTGAAGGACGGTCACGCCATTGCCGGCAACAAGCGCGTGCCGATCAGCGCGCTGATCGGTGATGCGCCGATCGAGGCGATGGGCAGCCTGCGCCCCGGCACCAATAGCCGCACCTTCAGCCAGGCGACGCACGGCGCGCAATTTGCTGAGGTCGCGGTCAATGCGGTGACCGGTGAAGTCCGCGTTCGGCGGATGCTCGGCGTATTTGATTGCGGGCGCATCCTGAATGCCAAGACCGCGCGCAGCCAGGCGTTGGGCGGGATGATCTGGGGGATTGGTTATGCGCTGCATGAAGATGCGGTGCTTGATCAGCGCAGCGGATCGTACGTCAACCGCGATCTCGGCGAATATCACATCCCGGTGAACGCCGATGTCCCGCAGATTGAGGCCTATTTCGTCGAGGAGATCGACAACCACGCCAGCCCGGTCGGGGCGAAGGGGATCGGCGAGCTGGGCATTTCGGGCGCGGGGGCAGCGGTCACCAACGCGATCTACAATGCGACAGGCGTTCGCGTGCGCGACTGGCCGATGACGCTCGATCAGATTTTGCCGGGGTTGCCGCCGGTTTAGCTATAAACCCGTTCGTGCTGAGTAAGGGCTGAGCGAAGTCGAAGACCTGTATCGAAGCACCTGCCCCAAACGCTGTCCTTCGATACGCGCCTTCGACTTCGCTCAGTCGCTACTCAGGACGAACGGATTAAGAGAGACCAGATGGCCGATAACGATTCCGTCCTCACCGCCGCCGCCGCCTGGAAAGGCGCACCGATGGCGATCGCCACCGTCGTCTCGACCTGGGGCTCTGCCCCGCGTCCGCGCGGCAGCCATATGCTCGTCCACCAGGATGGCCGGTTCGAAGGATCGGTGTCGGGCGGGTGCGTTGAAAGCGATATCATGGCCGCCGCCGCCGAAGTCATCGCTGGTTCGCCATTCCAGCTGAAACGGTACGGCGTGGCGGATGCTGCCGCCTGGGAAGTCGGACTGCCCTGCGGCGGCGAGATCGAGGTGCTGGTCCAGCCCGTGTCAGCGGAAGGGTTCGACCCCGAATTGTTCGATCGGATCACGGAAGCACGCGAGGCAGGGAGTGCGCTGAGCGTCACGACCGATTTGTCTTCGGGCCAAAGTTCGCTGCGCACGATCGAGGGTGCCGCCTTCATTAACCGATACGAGCCCCCCCGTCGGTTGCTGATCATCGGCGCCGTCCAGATCGCCCAGGCGCTGGCGGGACTCGCCCGTGAACTTGGCATCCAAACGATCGTTATCGATCCCCGCGCTCGCTTCCTTACCGAAGCGCGTTTTCCCGGCGTGACGCTTGATGATCGCTGGCCGGATGAAGCGGTTGCGGCCTATGCGCCCGGTCCCGTGACGGCGGTGGTGACCCTCAGCCACGATACCAAGATTGACGATCCCGCGCTGATCGCGGCGCTCGCGGCCCCTACCGGCTATGTCGGCGCGCTTGGTTCGCGTCGCAGCCATGCCGCGCGGCGCGAACGACTGGCAGCAGCCGGCGTTAGCGAGGCTGATCTCGACCGGATCGATGCCCCCGTCGGCCTGGATATCGGCGCCATCGGTCCGGCCGAAATCGCGCTGTCGGTCGCCGCCGCGATGGTCGCTGCTTTCCACGCCACCGCGCGATGATCGCCGCCGAGCGGACCTTGCTGGTGCTGCTCGCCGCCGGGCAATCGCGGCGCTTTGGTGACGGTGACAAGCTGGCGGTTGATTTTCTTGGCCAGCCGCTCGCGTTGCACGTCGTCACAGCACTCGCCGGGGTACCGTTTCTGCAACGGGTGGCGATTGTCTCGGGCACCCGGATTGATTTTGCCAGCCATGGCTACGGCGAGATCGTTAATCCGGCGCCGGAGACGGGATTGTCGGGCTCGGTAAGGCTCGGCATTGCTGCGGCACAGGCGCTCGGGGCATCGGCGGTGCTGATCGCGCTCGCGGATATGCCGCGCGTGACGGCGGCGCATTTCCGCCGCCTGCTCGACGCTGCCGACAGCGTCGATGCCGTCATCGCGTCAAGCGATGGCCGCCACCCAAGCCCGCCCGCGCTTTTCGCTGCCGGCTGTTTTGATGCGTTGTTGCGCGCTGAGGGCGACGAAGGCGGTCGCGCGTTGATTCGCGCTGGCCAGCATGTCGTCGCCAGCCCCGAAGAGCTGATCGACATCGATACGCCCGAAGATCTGGAGCATCTGCGCGCGCTGGTGTGATCCTCACCAGCTGCCGAAATTGGGGGTATTGGGCATCGGCGGGCCCTGGCGCGATACGCGATCCTGACCATAGCGCCGCCTTTTGCGCAACATCAGTGTCGGCCAATCGCCCATCGTTATCCGGCCGACCGGCACCAACCCCTGCCGCCGATACGCCGCCACAACATTGGCGGCCTGACTGGTCAGCAGCCCGGCCAGCACCAAATTGCCGCCCGGGGCGACCGCCATGCCAATGCTCGGGGCGAGTGCGATTAATGGACCGGCCAGGATATTGGCAATCACCAGATCATAGGGCGCGCGCGTAATCAGCAGGGGATGCTGCAACCCCGGTGCGGTGGCGAGGGCGATTTGCCCGCGATGTTTGCCAAGGGCGACGCCGTTGATCGCTGCATTTTCCGCCGTCACCGCAATCGATGCCGGATCAATGTCGGACGCCGTTGCATAGGCCTTGGGCCAAAGATGCATCGCGGCAAAGCCAAGCAAGCCGGTCCCAGTGCCGATATCAATCAGGTTGCGCACCTGCACGCCGCTGCGCCTCAATTCGTCCAGCATCGTGAGACAGCCGCTGGTCGTGTCGTGATGACCGGTGCCAAAGGCGCGGCTCGCTTCGATCTGGAAGGCGCGCATGCCGGGCGGCGTCTTCGTCGCATTGGACGCCGTGTGGACGAAAAAGCGGCCCGCCGTCACCGGTGCCAGCCCGGCCTGGCTCATTGTCACCCAATCGGCATCGACAATCCGTTCGGGTCGCGCCTTGTGCCGGGCCGCGCTGGGCACAAGCGCGCGGATCGTCTTCAGCGTGGCGGCACTCGGCTTGCCCTCAAAATAGGCTTCAAGCTGCCAATCATTGGCATCGTCCGGCGTCAGCTCGCAGGTCATCAAGACTGGAGGTGGAAATAGGCCCAGATCATCGCTCGCATCGATCGCCTCAGCCTCGGCACGGGTGCAGGGCAAGGTGACCTTCCAGCTATCGGACATAGCTGGCGCCGTTGACGTCGATCACGCTGCCGGTCATCGACGGCGGCGCATCAATCGCCAGAAAACGGGCAGCGGTGGCCACTTCATCGGGCATGGCGACCCGGCCAAGCGGAATGTCGGCGAGCAATTTGTCGCCCCCTCTGCTTGCCAGATAGTCCTCGGCCATGCCGGTCATCGTAAAGCCGGGGCAGATTGCGAATGCCAAAATGCCGTCGCGCGCATAGCCACGCGCGATCGTTTTGGTCATTGCCACCATCCCGGCTTTGGAGGCGGCATAATGCCAGTGCGCCGGGCTGTCGCCGCGATAGGCGGCGCGGCTGGCGATATTGACGATCCGCCCGCCTGATCCGCGCTGCTGCCAGTGGCGCACCGCCAAGCGGCAGAGTTCGGCCGAGGCGGTCAGGTTGACGCGCATCGTCCGTTCCCAATTGGCGACCCAGGCGGCATCATCCTGATCGATCGGATTATCGTCGAAAATCCCGGCATTGTTGATCAGCACGTCGATCGTGCCGCCCAACTGATCAAGCGCTGCTTGCCACAGCGCCGCCGGGGCATCCGCCTTGCTGAAATCGGCAGCGATTCCGCTCTTCGTGCCGTGCCCGATCAGCATGACTTCAGGCAAATCGAGCGCGCTTGCAATCGCCGCGCCGATGCCGCGTGACGAGCCTGTCAGGAGAATATTTTTCATTCAAACAGTTTAGCGGTTCCCCGCCGGTTCGTCACCCCGGCGTGCGTTTCGAGTGTGCCGGCGCAACCGAATTGGCGGTGCCGTTAAGCCGCAACGCTGGCCGAAAACGTATCGGCGGCGCCCTTCAACCCGCCGAGCCGATCATCGACTTCACCAAAGGCGCGTTCGAGCGAATCGAAATCGCTGGCGACGGCCTCGGTGTCCGCGCGGATCGTGGCGATGGTATGCGACATTGAATCGGCGGTAAGCGCGGTTTCGTCGACGCTGGCGGTAATTGCGGTCACGGTCTGCGCCTGGGTTTCCATCGCGCGGCGAATCTTGTCGGCAGACGCTTGCACCTCGGCGACGGTCGATCGGATCGAACTGGTCGTCTCGACGCTTGATCGCGTGGCGGCCTGAATCGCAGCGATTTTGCTGGCGATATCATCGGTCGCGCGCGCGGTCTGGTTGGCCAGGCTTTTCACTTCCTGTGCCACCACTGCAAAGCCGCGCCCGGCATCGCCAGCGCGTGCGGCTTCAATCGTCGCGTTGAGCGCCAGCAAATTGGTCTGCCCGGCAATGTCGCGGATCAACCCCAGGATCGATTCGATCGATTTGGCGTGGTCGCTCAGCGCCTCTGACATGCCGACCGCGGCCCCTGCCTGGCCGCTCGCACGGGTGGCGATATCGGCCGCCGCTTCGACTTCTTGGCGGACATCTTCAATCGCGTGGATCAGCCCGGCCGCCGTTTGTGCTGCCTCGCGCATCGCGAGCGCCGATTCCTCCGCAGCATTGGCGACTTCAGAGGTTTTGCCCAGGATGCCACGCGCCGAACGTGATGCTTTTTGCGCTTGCACGCGAATCCGGTTGCCCAGCGCCGCCGTGCCTTCGATCGACGTGGCAATGCTCTCGCGAAACTGCGCTGATCGGCTGCCGCGCTCCTCACGGGCGAGCTGGGCATCGCGCATGCCAAGATAGGTGGTCATCACATCGGCCTCGACCAGCGCGAGCCGCTGGACGATATCGGCAAGGTGCTGAATGCGCTGCGTATCGCCGCCCAGCTTGGCAGCAATGATCGCCAGCGTCCGGCTATGCGCCAGGCTGAGCGAGGACAGCAGCGCCGGCAGCGGAATCTTGCCTTCATGGGTTTCGCTGGCATGGTTGAAGGCCTTGCGCATCCATTTGTCGCCAAAGGGATCGGCATATTTCAACCGCGTATATTGCGCGCTCTTCTGGACGCGCAGCGCCACAATATCATCGCTCAGCAGGCTACGGATATGGGCCGTGACGTCGAGCGACAGATAATGCTGCCAAAACGCCCCGGCGATATCTTCTTCCGATCCGGCGACCAGGCGCGAGATTTCTGCCGCGCCCGCGCCAATCGCCCCATCCCAGTCATAATCGCCAACACATTGCGCGGCCGATCGTGCAGTACCGCTCCACCCCCCTAACGCCGTCCGGTGCAGGTCTGCCATGCCGAAATAATCCTCTTCTTTATGCCGCCACTTTCGAAATGAAGTCGCTAGCAGTCGTCTTCAGGGTGCCGAGCTGGACGTCAAAGGCATCAAAGCCCAGACCGACCCGGTCGATATCGCTGGCGACAGTTTCGGTATCCGCACGGATCGCTGCGATCGTGTGCGACATTGAATCGGCGGCCAGGGCGGTTTCATCAACGCTGGCAGTGATCGCCGTTACGGTCTGCGCCTGCATTTCCATGGCGCGGCGGATTTTTTCGGCCGATGCCTGTACTTCGGCAACGGTCGATCGAATTGACGCATTGGTTTCAACAGTGGAGCGTGTCGCCGACTGAATTGCGGCGATTTTGCCGGCAATGTCATCGGTTGCGCGCGCGGTCTGGTTGGCGAGGCTCTTCACTTCCTGCGCGACGACAGCAAAGCCGCGCCCGGCATCGCCCGCCCGTGCTGCCTCGATGGTAGCATTCAGCGCCAGCAAATTGGTCTGCCCGGCAATGTCGCGGATCAGTCCAAGGATCGATTCGATCGATTTGGCGTGGTCACTCAGCGTTTCGGACATGCCCACGGCTGCCCCCGCCTGACCGCTCGCGCGGGTGGCGATGTCGGCGGCGGCTTCAACCTCGCTCCGCGCATCTTCGATGGCGCGGATCAGCCCGGCGGCGGTTTGTGCCGCTTCGCGCATCGCGACCGCCGATTGTTCGGCAGCGGCGGCAACCTCGGATGTCTTGCCCAGCATACCGCGGGTCGAACTGGAGGTACGGCTCGCCTGGGCGCGCAGCGCACCGCCTTCATGGCTGACACTTTCGACCATTTTGGCAATGCCATCGCGGAATTCGCCGGCCAGTCGGTCGCGGGCGACGCCAGCGCTATGGTCGCGATAAGCGTTATAAATCGCCACGGTGATCTCGCCTTCCAGCGCGGACAGCCGCATCAGCGTATCGATCAAGGCCGGCAATTTGGGGTCGGCGCGGTCGATCCGGCGCATCAAAATGTCGAGTGCGGCGCGGTCGCTGGCATTGATCATCGACAGCAAGGCCATTGGCGTCACCCCGCCGACATAGGCAGAGGCCACCGATCGCTCGATCGATTCGACCCAGTCTCGTCCGCTGGTGTTCAGGAAACGGTTGCGCAGAAAAGTAACGCCAAGATCGATCATTTTGGCGGTTTCATGGGGGGCCCAGGTGCGTTCATCGGCAAAGCAGCGCAGCCATTGCTGCCAATACGCTTCGGAAACGACGGTGATCTCTGCTTCCAGCGATGCCCAGACGTCCCTGCTGGCGGCGGCCAGCGATCCGTCGAAATCAAACACCCGCAATCGCGCAGACAAATCGATTGCAGCGGCAACGGTGCCAATCGCGGGCAAAGCATGGCTATTCAAGGAAATACCTCCATGTTGACGCGCCAGGGAACGCGGCGAGTCACAAACTCAAAGCCGGGACTATCCCGATTTGGTTAAGGGCTGGTTAGGAAGCGGGCTTGGCTGGCCGTTTTTCGGCAATCGCCGCATTGATAATGCAGATGATTTCAAACCAGCCCTTGTGCCGGGTTGCATCGCCACGGCTCACGGCTAATACGGCGGCACAGCAAGCAAGGATTCCGTCTTGGCCACCCAACCATCCGTCGCTCCCCCTTCTGCGACACGCCCGCGCTCGCCGCACCTCACCATCTGGAAATGGGGGCCGCATATGCTGGTCTCCATCCTGCACCGGGCGACCGGGGATGGGATGGCAACAATAGGTACCGTGCTGTTCGTTTGGTGGCTGGCCGCCCTTGCCGGTGGCGAGGCGGCTTATGCGCAGTTTCTGGACATTTTTACCGTCCAATCGGGCGCGCTCAACGGGATCGGCTATGTGTTCGGCATTGGCCTCACCTTTGCTTTTTTCCAGCATATGGCCAGCGGCATTCGCCACTTGCTGCTTGATACCGGTGCCGGGTTTGAATTGAAGACCAACAAGCTCTGGGCACAATCGACGATGATCGTATCGGTGGTGCTGACGGTCGCTTATTGGGCCTATTTGCTGGCGGGGAAATAATCATGGGTAGCGGAACCGAACTCGGCCGCGTGCGCGGCCTAGGCTCGTCGAACGAAGGCGCGCATCATTGGTGGCATCAGCGGCTGACCGCCGGTGGCAATCTGGTGTTGATGCTGTGGTTCTTCGCCTCAATGGCGCTGCTCCCCCAGCATGATTATGCAACGCTGAAGCTTTGGCTATCCAGCCCGCTCGCCGCCATTCCGATGATCCTGCTGGTCGCCAGCACTTTCTATCATTTCCGTATGGGGTTGCAGGTGCTGATTGAGGATTATCAGCACGGCGCGATGCGCGTTGCGCTGATGGTGCTGCTGACCTTCTTCACGCTTGGTGCTGCAACCATTGCCATCTTCTCGATCCTGAAAATCGCTTTCGTCGCCGGAGCACCGCTCGCATGACCGCTGCCTACAAGATCATCGATCACACCTATGACGCGGTTGTTGTTGGCGCGGGCGGCTCGGGCCTGCGCGCGACGATGGGCATCGCCGAAAGCGGCCTGAAAACGGCGTGCATCACCAAGGTGTTCCCGACCCGCAGCCACACGGTGGCGGCGCAAGGTGGGATCGCTGCGTCGCTCGGCAATATGGGCCCGGACCACTGGACCTGGCACATGTATGATACCGTCAAGGGCTCCGACTGGCTCGGTGACCAGGACGCGATCGAATATCTCTGCCGCGAGGCGCCTGCCGCCGTCTACGAGCTGGAACATGCCGGCGTGCCGTTCAGCCGCACTGAAGAGGGCAAAATCTATCAGCGCCCGTTCGGCGGCATGATGCAGAATATGGGCGAGGGGCCACCCGCGCAGCGCACGTGCGCTGCCGCTGACCGCACCGGCCATGCGATGCTCCACGCGCTCTACCAGCAGAGCCTGAAATATGACGCTGACTTCTTTATCGAATATTTCGCGCTCGACCTGATCATGGAGAACGGCGTCTGCCGGGGCGTGATCGCCTTGTGCATGGATGACGGATCGATCCACCGTTTCCGCAGCCACCAGACCGTTCTGGCGACGGGCGGCTATGGCCGCTGCTATTTCTCGGCGACCTCGGCACATACCTGCACCGGCGACGGCGGCGGCATGGTGCTGCGCGCGGGGCTGCCGCTGCAGGACATGGAGTTCGTCCAGTTCCACCCGACCGGCATTTACGGCGCAGGCGTGCTGATCACCGAAGGCGCGCGCGGCGAGGGCGGATACCTCACCAATAGCGAAGGCGAGCGCTTCATGGAGCGCTATGCCCCGAGCGCCAAGGACCTGGCGTCGCGCGACGTCGTCTCGCGCTCAATGGCGATGGAAATCCGCGAGGGGCGCGGCGTCGGCAAGGAGAAGGACCATATCTATCTCCACCTCGACCATATCGACCCCAAGGTGCTGGCTGAGCGGCTGCCCGGCATCACCGAGACGGGCAAGATCTTCGCGGGCGTCGATCTGACGCGCCAGCCTTTGCCGGTGGCACCGACGGTGCATTACAACATGGGCGGCATCCCCTGTAACTTCCACGGCGAGGTCGTGAACCTGAAGGACGGCAACCCCGACAGCGTCGTCCCCGGCCTGTTCGCGGTGGGCGAGGCGGCGTGCGTTTCGGTCCACGGCGCCAACCGTTTGGGCTCCAACTCGCTGATCGATCTGGTGGTGTTCGGCCGTGCGACCGGCAAGCGCATTGCCGAGATCACTCGCCCACAGGGCGCGCACAATCCGCTGCCCAAGGGCTCGGAAGAATTGTCGCTCGGCCGGCTCGATCATTTCCGCAATGCCAAGGGCAGCAAACCAACCGCCCAAATCCGCGGCGAAATGCAGCGCACGATGCAGAAGAACTGCGCCGTTTTCCGCGACAACGCGCTGCTGGCCGAGGGCAAGCAAAAGATGGCCGAGATCTACGCATCGATGGCCGATGTCGGCATCGTCGACCGCTCGCTGATCTGGAACACCGATCTGGTCGAAACGCTCGAACTCGATAACCTGCTCGCCCAGGCGGTGGTAACGGTGAACTCCGCCGCCAACCGCCAGGAATCACGCGGCGCGCATGTCAACGAAGACTTCCCCAACCGCGACGACGCCAACTGGATGAAGCACACCATCGCGACGTTCGACGGCTGGGGCGGCAAGGGCGGTGCAGTCGCGATCGATTACCGCCCGGTGCACGATTACACGCTGACCGACGACATTGAGTATATCAAGCCGAAGAAGCGGGTTTATTGATGGATGGGTCGGCGTGACGGTCGACAGCTAACGATGTGCCCGATCACCCGCTTTCGCTACGGCGTGCAAAGCGTTATGATAATCTAAAGGAGCAACAAATGACCCTTTGGACCTTGCACGCCGGTTATGATCCCGAAGCGCGTGTCTGGTATACGCTTGATTGCGATGTGCCGGGCTTGGTCACCGAGGGCGACACGCTCGAACATTTGCGCGATCGCGCTGCTGCCGTTCTGCCCGAACTGATTGCCGACAACATCCATTTGATCGCCGAAGATCGCCGCCAAGGTCCCCACTCACTCCGGCTCGTCGCCTTCCACGAAAGTACCATCCCGGTCGCGGCGTAATGGGCAGCGGTTATGGCAGGGACCTGAAACGCGCGCTGGCGGCGAACGGCTGTTATTTTGTGCGACAGGGCAAGGGCGATCACGAAATCTGTTCAGTCCAATCACTGGCCTGACCTTCACGGTCGATGCCAGCACCCGTAAGCTCTATACCGCCAATGCAATTCTCAAGCAGGCAGGCGTAAAAAAGAAGCTCTAGCCCACCCGCTCCAGCCGATCCGCCAACCACATCTTGATCAGGGCCTGTCGCGTCACGCCGCGTCGCTTTGCCTCGTAGTCCATGCGGTTCACCATCGCTTCGGGCAGATCGAGATTGACCCGCCGCTTTCCCAACCCGGAAACCTTGGCCTTTCCCCAATCGAAGTAGGCGCTAACGTCCTCTCCGGCATCAAACCGCCGATCAAGTTCCTCGGCGGAAATCGGCTCGGGGGCTGCGTCAACGATGAGCTTGCTGGGCTTGTTCATACAAAAGCTCCTCGTCTTTTCGCGCCCGCCGCACCGAGATGATCCGGGTCACGCCATCCCGCTTGGTTGTTACCGCCGTCCATCGCTTGCCGCCAATCTCGCCAATCACCATGTCTCGGGCTTCTTGTTCAACGATTGTTCGAGACGGGATTGTTACTTTCACACCTACCCAAAGGCCCTGCGCTTCCACGAAATCGATCCCGTGCTTGGCCTTGTTGGCCGCGCTCTTGGCGGGGTCGAAGTCGAACATTGTCCATTGCATAGCGTAAAAAAGGTATAATTTCTACTCAATCCAATCCCCGTTGACACTTTTACCGCGAAGCGCCGTAATGCTGCGCGGTAACAAGGGGGCTTGGTTTTGCAGGGAATGGCGGCGTTTCGAATCATTTGCGTGGTGTTGCTTGCCGCGCTTGCGGGTGCCTCCACCGCGCAGCGCCCCACCTATCGTGCCCCGCAGCATACCCGCGCGCCACTGCCGGTTGGCGCGACGCCGGAAGACTTTGTCGCCTTTGCCAATGGCGGCATGCAGATAGAGCGGGATCGTGCGCCTGATGACGAGCTGGCTGAGCATCGTCGCCTGGTCAGCGCGCTCGATGGCTTGTTGCCCCAGCGCAAGGGCATGGTTGATGCCTATGTGGTGTCGATCGCGCTTGATAGCGATCCGGTGTTCGGGCGCGAAGCGCGTGAGGCGGCGAAGGTGCTCGCGCGGCGCTATGACGCGGCTGGCCGCACGATCGTGCTGGCGGGCAGCGACGGCACCGGTCCCAGCGATTTGCCGCGCGGGTCGCCCGGCCATCTTGCGCTGGCCCTCGCCCGCATCGCCGAACTCATCGACAAGAGCGAGGATGGGTTGGTACTCTACACCACCAGCCACGGCGCGCCGATTGGGATCATCTATAACGATGCCGATCAGGGTTATGGCGCCATCTCGCCCAATCGGCTGGCGGCGGTGCTCGGCGCGCTTGGGGTTGATCGGCGGCTCGTCATTGTCAGCGCCTGTTATTCGGGCAGCTTTGTCCCTGCGCTCGCCAATGCCGATACCGCGATCCTTACCGCCTCCGCCGGCGATCGAACGTCATTCGGCTGCCAGTCCGATAATGACTGGACCTTCTATGGCGACGCGCTGATCAACCATGCGCTGCGCAAAGCCCAGCCGTTAGCCGCCGCCAGTGCGGAGGCTGTGGCGCTGGTCGGCCAGTGGGAGCAGCAGGGGCGGCTCAAACCATCGCTGCCGCAAGTGCTGATTGGCGACCGGGCGACCGCGTGGCTGGCACAGCTAGACCGGCGGACCCCCGCGGCAACGACGGCATCGGTCGGGCGCCCGGCGACGGCGCTGCTCGACCAGCGCTAACGCCAGCGCAGATTGGCCCTGCTCAGATCGGCCACTGATTTAGCGCCCATTAGCTTCATATCGCGGATAATCTCTGCCTGAAGATTGCCGAGCGTCCGTTCCACCCCGGCCTGGCCCGCCGCCGCCAGCGCATAAAGATAGAGCCGCCCGCCCGAACACGCCTTGGCGCCAACGCTCAGCGCCTTCAACACATGGCTGCCACGCGTGATGCCGCCGTCGCAAATTACATCGATCTTGTCGCCCACCGCATCGACGATCTCCGCCAGTTGATCGAAGGGTGCGCGCGATCCGTCCAGTTGCCGCCCGCCATGGTTGGAGACCATGATCGCCGTCGCGCCGATATCGACCGCGCGCTGCGCATCGCCCACCGACATGATCCCCTTCAGGCAGAATTCCCCACTCCAATCGGCGCGGATCGCTTCGGCGGTCTTCCAGTCAAGCGACTGATCGAGCATCTTGGTGAAATACTCGCCGACCGACATCGATTTGCGCGACCCCTCGTCGAGATGGTCTTTCAGGTTGGAAAGCTCGAATGGCTCACGCAGCAGATAATCCAGCGTCCAGCGCGGGTGCATCGCAAAGCTGAGCGCTGACGATGGCGTGATGCGCGGCGGCGAGGTGAAGCCCGTCCGCAGGCACCGCTCGCGGTTTCCCCCGACGATCGTATCGACCGTCAGCGCAATCGCATCGAATTTCGCCGCCTTGCACGCGGCGATCATGGCGGCGTTCAGCCCCTTGTCTTTGTGGACATAGAGCTGGAATAATTTGGGTGAGGCAATCGTCCGCCCAATCTCTTCAATGCTCACTGTGGCGAGCGAGGAGATTCCGAACCAGGTATCGAATTTCTCCGCCGCTGCCGCCACCGCCCGCTCGCCGCGCCAGTGGAACAGCCGTTGCAGCGCGGTGGGGGACAGGAACAGCGGCATCGCGATGCGCTTGCCCATCACGGTCACCCTGGTGTCGATCTCCTGCACGCCGGCGAGCACATTGGGTACCAGGTCGCAATCGTCGAAAGCGGCGGTATTGCGCCGTCGCGTTACCTCGTCGTCCGCCGCGCCGTCGATGTAATGAAACACCGGCCCCGGCAGCCGCGCTTTGGCCAGCCGCCTGAAATCATCCACATTATGGCACTGGTCGAGCCGCATTGCCGCTGGCTAGGCGGCTCGACCAGCAAGGGCAAGGCTTCAGATCGTGAAGCCGCCATCGACGTCGATTGCGGCACCGGTGATATAGCTTGCCTCATCGCTGGCAAGGAAAGCGGCGAGCGCTGCCACTTCTTCGACCTTGCCATACCGGCCCAGCGCGACATGCGGTGTCAGGACCGACGCGAACGGCCCATCGGCAGGGTTCAGATCGGTATCGATCGGACCCGGCTGAATGACGTTGACCAATATGCCGCGCGGGCCAAGATCGCGTGCCCAACCGCGTGCAAGGCCAGCAACCGCCGCCTTGGTCGCGCCATAGACGGCACCACCGGCGACCGGCATCGAATGGGCGTTGATGCTGCCGATGATCAAGATACGCCCGCCATCGCTCAGCAAGGGCACGGCTGCCTTGGTGCCAGCAAACACGCCGTCGACATTGATCGCAAAAGTCTTGTCGAAATTGTCCTGCGTGTCGGCGCTGATCGGCGCGAAATTGGCGATGCCGGCATTGTGGACGAGAATGTCGAGCCCGCCCAGCGCAGTTGCAGCCTCTTGCACCGCCGCTGCCGTCGCGGCCCCGTCAGCCGCATCGGCCTGGATCGCCAGTCCTTTTCGCCCGCTGGCGGTGATCGCGGCAACCGTCTGATTGGCCGCTGTCTGATTGCCTGCATAGGTGATGACGACATCGGCCCCGTCTTCGGCCAGCCGTTTTGCGATCGCCGCGCCAATGCCGCGCGATCCGCCCGTAACCAGTGCCTTTTTGCCGTCCAGTTTCTTGCTCATGATCTTCGTCTCTCCGCGCCGGGAACGATCGGGCTGACCGTCGGCGTCGCGAGGAGAGATGGGGCGGCGGGACGATGGATCAATCGGCGGCGGCTGAGGAAAACTTCGCGGCAATAAACATTCCCGATTGTTGCCCACAAATGTTTGCGACCCCGCGCGCCCTCATGTATCGGCTATCGGCGGGGGCCGGTGATGCCCCTCGCCAGCAATGGGACGCGTTACACAATGGCCGAATTTTTTCTTCCCGCGAACAGCAAGGTCAAGCCGCAGGGCAAGGTCCACAAGGCAGCGTCAGGCGCCACGCGGATCAAGAAATTCAAAATCTATCGCTATGATCCCGATAGCGGCCAGAACCCGCATTTCGATACGTTTGAGGTTGATCTCGACTCCTGCGGCCCAATGGTGCTCGACGCGCTGATCAAGATGAAGGCCGAGCAGGATTCGTCGCTCACCTTCCGCCGATCGTGCCGTGAGGGGATTTGCGGGTCGTGCTCGATGAATATCGATGGCAGCAACACGCTCGCCTGCACCAAGGCGATTGAGGATGTGAAGGGCGATGTCCAGATCACGCCGCTCCCTGCGATGAGCGTGATCAAGGATCTCGTCCCCGATTTCACGCATTTCTACGCGCAATATGCCTCGATCAAGCCGTGGTTGCAGACCGTCACGCCGCCGCCTTCGGGCAAGGAGCGGCTCCAGTCGCCGGCGGATCGCGCCAAGCTTGACGGGCTCTATGAGTGCATCCTGTGCGCCTGCTGCTCGACCAGCTGCCCGAGCTATTGGTGGAATGCCGACAAGTTCTTGGGCCCGGCTATCCTGCTCCAGGCCTATCGCTGGCTCGCCGACAGCCGCGACGAGATGACCGGTGAGCGGCTCGACGAGCTGGAGGATCCGTTCCGGCTCTATCGCTGCCACACCATCATGAATTGCGCCAATGTCTGCCCCAAGGGCCTGAACCCGGCCAAGGCGATTGCCGAGATCAAGAAGATGGAAGTCGAACGCGTGGTGTGACGCGCGGCGACTGGTGATCTGGGAGCCCGTTTGTTGGCGGGGCCCGTTCCCGCCGAACGCTTGCCCTTTTTTCGCCTTTAGTCGCCACTAGCCGATGAGCATCGTTGACGCGGCGGATTGAGGGACTGGTTGTTGAGCGCTTCACCCCATTTCATCTATCATGAATCGCCCGATCACCCCGGCTGGATGACGTGGGAACTCAACGACCCGACACGCTTCAACAGCCTGTTCGGGCCGTTCCTGCTCAAGGTGGAAGGGCATATGGCGCGTGTCCGGATGCAGCCAGCGCATGTCCACACCAATTTGTCGGGCCGGATCCATGGCGGTGCGCTGCTCGGCTTTATCGATATTGCGCTGTTCGCCGCTTCGCGCGGGTTCGGACTGATCGAGGCGGGGACAGCGGTGACGCTTGATCTGTCGACTCAGTTTATCGGCGCAGGCTCTGCCGAATCGCCGCTTGAAGCGCAGGTCGAATTGCTCAAGGAAACCGGGCGATTGCTGTTTCTGCGCGGGCTGATCGTCCAGGCGGATAGCGACGAACGGATCGCCGCCTTTGCGGGCACGATCCGCAAGCCCAGCCCGAAGCCCAGTCCGATACCAAGTGCCATCCCATGACCTTCGTGCTTGATCGCTATAATCAATTGTTGCGGGCGGGCGAATTACGGCCTGATCGCGAACAGCAGGCCGCCGTTTTGGCGCTGGCGGCACTCGCGACCGATCTGGAGGCGACCCCCAAGCGCGGCTCAGTGCTGTGGCGCGCGCTTGGTCGCCCGCCAGAGCCGCCCAAGGGCGTCTATCTGTGGGGCGGGGTCGGGCGCGGCAAATCGATGCTGATGGATTTGTTCTTCAGCTGCGTCGATATCCGCCGCAAGCGCCGCGTGCATTTTCACGAATTCATGCTCGAAGTGCATCAGCGGCTTGCCGAGGAGCGCAAGAAAGAGGCCGGCGATCCGATCGCCCCGGTTGCCGCCGCGATGGTCGGCGAAGCGCGGCTGATCGCGTTTGATGAGATGGTCGTCAACAACACTGCCGATGCGGCAATCCTTTCGCGACTCTTCACCGCGATGTGGGCGCGCGGGCTGACGGTGGTTGCCACCTCCAATCGGCCGCCGCAAGATCTCTATAAGGATGGGCTAAATCGCGGGCTGTTCCTGCCCTTTATCGATCTGATCGGTGAAAAGATGACGGTTGTGCCGCTCAACGGGCCGGTCGATTATCGCCGCGATCGGCTCGGTCAGATGGATATGTGGCTGGTCCCCAACGGGCCGGCTGCAACCAAGGCGCTGTCCTCTGCCTTTTTCCGGCTCACTGATTATCCGCCCGAGGATCGCGCGCATGTCCCGACGGAGGATATCCCGGTGCAGGGCGCCCGCACGCTGCACGTGCCCAAAAGCCTCAAAGGCGTATCGGTATTTTCGTTCAAGCGACTCTGTGGCGAACCGCGCGGTGCGGCCGACTATCTGGCGATTGCGCGGCGTTTCCACACCGTCATCATCGTCGGCATTCCCCGGCTCGGGCCGGAAAACCGTAATGAAGCGGCACGGTTCGTCACCCTGGTCGATGCGCTTTATGAGAATAACGTCAAATTGATCGCCGCTGCGGATGCGTCACCTGATCAGCTTTATACAAAGGGCGATGGCGCATTTGAATTTGAACGCACCGCCTCGCGGCTCGAAGAGATGCAATCTGATCGCTATCTTGCAAAGGGGCATGGCGCGGTTTGAGATGATGTGGCACCGCAGTTGCGAAGCAATAGCAATAACGACAGTTTAGCGCAATTTCCTGTGTTGCGACGGGGCCCCAAACCGCCTAAGCCGCGATCGCTTTGCGGGGCCATCCTGTTCCCGCCCCATCGCCGGAGGATGAAGATGGCTCGCAAGAAAATCGCGCTGATCGGTGCAGGCAATATCGGTGGCACGCTCGCCCATCTCGCCGCTTTGAAGGGGCTGGGCGATGTCGTCCTGTTCGACGTGGTTGAGGGCGTACCGCAGGGCAAGGCGCTCGATTTGTCGCAGTGCGGCCCAGTTGAGGGTTTCGACGCCACGATCACTGGCAGCAATGATTACAAGGATATCGCGGGCGCGGATGTCGTCATCGTCACCGCTGGTGTCGCGCGCAAGCCAGGCATGAGCCGTGATGATCTGCTCGGCATCAACCTGAAGGTGATGAAGGCGGTCGGCGAAGGCATCGCCGCCAACGCGCCCGACGCGTTCGTGATCTGCATCACCAACCCGCTTGATGCGATGGTGTGGGCGCTGCGTGAATTCTCCGGCCTGCCACACAATAAAGTGGTCGGCATGGCTGGCGTGCTCGATTCGGCGCGCTTCAGCCATTTCCTGGCCGATGAGTTCAACGTCTCGGTCAAGGACGTCACCAGCTTCGTGCTCGGCGGCCATGGCGACACGATGGTGCCGGTGATTCAGTACTCGACCGTATCGGGCATACCGATCCCCGATCTGATCGCCATGGGCCGCTCCACCAAGGAGCGTATCGACGCGATCGTCGCGCGCACCCGCTCGGGCGGCGGCGAGATCGTCGCGCTCTTGAAGACCGGCTCGGCCTATTACGCGCCAGCGACGAGCGGCATCGCAATGGCCGAGGCCTATCTCTACGATCAGAAGCGCGTCCTGCCCGCAGCAGCCCACCTGACCGGACAGTACGGCGTCGATAATCTCTATGTCGGCGTGCCGGTGGTGATTGGCGCAGGCGGTGTCGAGCAGATCGTCGAGATCGCGCTGGATGACGAAGCCAAGGCGAACCTCACCGTTTCGGTCGATGCGGTCAAGGAACTGCTGGTGGCGTGCAAGGCGATTGATGGCAGCCTGAACTGATCGGTTGTCACTCCGGCGAATGCCGGAGTCTCATGCGAGACGCGATGCCAGCGGCTGATGGCATGACGGAATAGGGACGATAATCAATCATGATCATCCTCGTCGACAAGAACACCGTAGACATCACGTCGGTAATGACCGGCGAAACCGACAGCTTTCGGTCTGCGTGATTACAGGCCTGTCAGGAATATGATAACTAGATTGAATGGCTGAGCACGATCCCCCTTCTCCCGCACGCCGCAATTACCCGGCGTATGACGAGGATTTTGCTGCCTGGGTTCAGTCACAGGCGGCCTTGCTGCGCGCGCATCGTTTCGACGAACTGGACATCGCAAATTTGGTGGAAGAGGTTGAAAGCGTGGGCAGGAGTGAATTTCGCGCATTCGTTAGTGCTGTCGAACTCATTATCCTGCACATGATGAAATGGGATTATCAGCCCGAGCGGCAAGGCCGTAGCTGGCGCGTGACAATTGTGACGCAGCGGCGGATGGTAAACCGGCTTCTCAAGGAAAATCCAAGCTTCAAGGCGCGCATCGCAGAGGCGATAGACGACGCATATTTCGTCGTCCCCGCGCTGGTGGAGCAGGCCACGACGATCCCCGCGCACCGTTTGCCCGAATCCTGCCCCTATAGCTGGGACGACATCATGACCCGGCTCCACGATCTCGATCCCGACCGGCCCTGGCCGAACTGACCCATCCAAAACGGAGCGCACCCGCCCCATGAGCATTCTCGTCGACAAACACACCAAGGTCATCACGCAAGGGATGACCGGCGAAACCGGCAGCTTCCACACCCAGGCCGCGCTGGCTTACGGCACGCAGATGGTCGGCGGGGTTACGCCGGGCAAGGGCGGGACCGAGCATATCGGGCTGCCGGTTTTCAACACGGTGCATGAGGCCGTTGCGAAGACCGGCGCGACGGCATCGGTCGTGTATGTGCCGCCCCCCTTTGCGGCGGATTCGATTCTGGAGGCGATCGATGCCCAGGTGCCGCTGATCGTGTGCATCACGGAAGGCATTCCGGTGCTCGACATGGTCAAGGTCAAGCGCTCACTCAGCGGCTCCAAGTCGCGGCTGATCGGCCCGAACTGCCCCGGCGTGCTGACCCCCGGCGAATGCAAGATCGGCATTATGCCCGGCAGCATCTTCAAGAAAGGCTCGGTCGGCGTCGTCTCGCGCTCGGGCACGCTCACCTATGAAGCCGTGTTCCAGACCTCGAACGCCGGGCTCGGTCAGACGACCGCGGTCGGCATTGGCGGCGATCCCGTCAACGGCACCAATTTCATCGATATGCTGGAATTGTTCCTGGCCGATGATGAAACGCATTCGATCATCATGATCGGCGAAATCGGCGGTTCGGCCGAAGAAGAAGCTGCCCAGTTTTTGAAAGACGAAGCGCGCAAAGGCCGCAAAAAGCCGATGGCCGGTTTTATCGCCGGTCGCACGGCCCCGCCGGGGCGTCGCATGGGTCACGCCGGGGCGATCGTGTCGGGTGGTCAGGGCGGTGCCGAAGACAAGATTGCTGCAATGGAAGCCGCCGGCATCCGGATGGCGGACAGCCCGAGCGAACTCGGCACCACCTTGCTCGCGGTGTTGAACGGGTAAACACAAACCTTCTCCCCCATGGGGAGAAGGATACGGAGCCTTGGCAGCTTGCTGCTTAGGCGAAGTTGGATGAGGGGCGGTAGCGCTTGAGATGCGAACGCCGCTGCACCCTCACCCAGCTACGACTAGGCAGCAAGCTGCCAAGTCTGCGCAACCAGTTCGGGGTAGACAATCCCCCGGATTGTTTAGGCCATGCCGGGGGCATGGCCTACCCCGAACTCCCTCAAGGGAGAGGGAAGAGAAGGACGATCATAATGGGCTATGAAGGCCAGGATTTCGAAACGCTCGCAGGCTCGGTTAGCCCGGCCTTTATCGACACGCTGTATGCGCGCTACAAGGCGTCGCCCGACAGTGTCGAGCCGGGCTGGCGCGGCTTTTTCGAAGGGCTGGAGGGCAGCCATCCTGGCCCAAGCTGGCAGCAGGCGAATTGGCCCGCGACCACCACCGATGATCTCACCGCCGCACTTGATCCCAGCCAGATGGAGCCAGCGCCAAAGCCAGTGCGTGGCGCGCCCAAACCCGCAGCAGCACCGGCCGCGCCGACGACTGATGTGACATCGGCCGCTGCAGATTCGATCCGCGCGATGATGCTGATCCGCACCTACCGGGTGCGTGGGCATCTTGCTGCCAAGCTTGATCCGCTCGGCATCGCCAAGCAGGAATTGCCCGCTGATCTGACTCCGGAATATCATGGGTTCTCCGGGGGCGATCTCGACAAGCCGGTTTATCTGGGCGGCGCGCTTGGCCGGCAATGGGCCACGGTGCGTGAAATCGTTGCGACCCTGCAGAAGAATTACTGCGGGTCGGTCGGCCTTGAATATATGCACATCGCCGATGTCGAGGAACGCCGTTTCTTGCAGGATCGGATGGAAGGCCAGGACAAGGCGATTGAATTCTCGCCGATGGGCAAGAAGGCGATCCTCAACAAGGTGATCGAGGCCGAACAGTGGGAGAAATTCCTCGGCCGTAAATATGTCGGTACCAAGCGCTTCGGGCTCGATGGCGGCGAAAGCATGATCCCCGCGCTGGAAAGCGTGATCAAATATGGCGGGCAATTCGGCATCCGCGAAATCGTCTATGGCATGGCGCATCGCGGCCGGTTGAACGTGCTCGCCAATGTGATGGCCAAGGCCTACCGCGTGATCTTCCACGAATTTGGCGGTGGTTCGGACAATCCCGATGACGTGGCGGGGTCGGGCGATGTGAAATACCATCTCGGCACCAGCACCGACCGCGAATTTGACGGCGTCAATGTGCATATGTCGCTGGTCGCAAACCCCTCGCATCTCGAAGCGGCCGATCCGGTCGTGCTCGGCAAGACCCGCGCGATCCAGACGATCGCCGGGGACCTGGAAAATCACAGCGGCTCGCTGCCCGTGCTGATCCATGGCGACGCGGCCTTTGCGGGGCAGGGCATCGTCTGGGAGTGCCTCGGCTTTTCGGGGATTCGCGGATACAATACTGGTGGCTGCCTGCATTTCATCATCAACAACCAGATCGGCTTCACCACCAGCCCGCAATATGCGCGCTCCTCGCCCTATCCATCGGACGTGGCCAAGGGCGTTCAGGCACCGATCTTCCACGTCAATGGCGACGATCCTGAGGCAGTGACCTTTGCGTGCAAGATGGCGATTGAATTCCGCCAAACCTTCAAGCGCGACATCGTCATCGACATGTGGTGCTATCGCCGCTTCGGCCATAACGAAGGCGACGAGCCGAGCTTCACCCAGCCGCTCATGTATGATCGCATCCGCCAGCACCCGCCGGTCAGCGAGATTTATGGCAAGAAGCTGATGGCAGAGGGCGTGATTGACCAGGCCTGGGTCGATGACACGATCAGCCAGTTCACGACATTGCTCGAAGGCGAGTTTGAGGTTGGCGCCAATTACAAGCCCAACAAGGCGGACTGGTTCGCTGGCCGCTGGTCGGGCCTGCATGCGCCCGCTGATCCAGAGACCGCACGCCGCAATATCCCGACGGGGATTGAGGGCAAATTGTTCGACAGCATCGGCCGAACGCTGACGACGGTGCCGAACAGCATTAAGATCCACAAGACGCTCGCCCGCGTGATCGACGCCAAGCGCGAGATGTTCAAAACGGGTGCGAATTTCGATTGGGCAACCGGCGAAGCGCTCGCCTTTGGCTCGCTGTTGTCGGAAGGCTATGGCGTGCGCTTGTCGGGCCAGGATTCGGGACGCGGTACCTTCAGCCAGCGCCACGCCGTGTGGGTCGATCAGACCGACGAGCATAAATATGTGCCGCTCTGGACGATCGAACATGGCAGTTTTGAAGTGCTCGACAGCCCGCTCTCCGAATATGGCGTGCTCGGTTTCGAATATGGCTATGCGCTCGCCGACCCGAAAACGCTGGTGCTGTGGGAAGCACAGTTCGGCGATTTCATGAACGGCGCGCAGATCATGATCGATCAGTTCATTGCCTCGGGCGAATCCAAATGGCTGCGCGCCAATGGCCTCGTCATGCTGCTGCCGCATGGCTATGAGGGGCAGGGGCCAGAGCATAGCTCGGCGCGGCCCGAACGTTTCCTGCAGCTCTGCGCGGGCGACAATATGCAGGTCGCCAACTGCACCACGCCAGCCAATTATTTCCATCTGTTGCGTCGGCAGATGCACCGGCCATTCCGTAAGCCGTTGATTGTCTTCACGCCCAAATCGCTGCTGCGCCACAAGCTTGCCGTGTCAGCGGCAGCTGATTTCCAGGGCGAAAGCCATTTCATGCGGATCCTGTCCGATCCCTGGGCGCCCAAGGACGAAGACGTGAAGCGGCTGGTGCTGTGCACCGGCAAGGTCGCCTATGATCTGATGGAGGCACGCAACACAGCGGGCGACACGAATACCGCGATCGTCCGTATCGAACAGCTTTATCCCTTCCCCAGCGACGCGTTGACGATCCGGCTGGCGCGGATGACCAATCTGGAAACCGTGGTCTGGGCGCAGGAAGAGCCGAAAAACAACGGCGCTTGGTTCTTCGTCGAACCGTTCATCGAGGAATGCCTCGCCGGTGCTGGTCGTAACGTCGCCCGCGCGCGTTATGCTGGCCGCGCGGCGGCGGCGTCGCCCGCCACCGGGCTGATGAAGCGCCACCAGATGGAACAAGCCGCGCTGGTCGCTGATGCGCTTGGCCATAATGTGCGCGAGGAAATCAGGCGCAACCGCAAGAGTTAACCCACCCCGCCGCCACGTTACTCCGGCGAAAGCTGGGGTCTCGAGCGGCCATGGGATGGCAACCCCATAAAGACCCCCGCTTCCGCTGGGGTGACGAACAAAAGAAGCAAGGACTGCTCAGATGGCAACCGAAGTCAAAGTCCCCGTACTCGGCGAATCGATCACCGAAGCCACGCTTGGCGAATGGCTGAAGCAGCCAGGCGATCCGGTCGCGCTCGACGAGCCCGTCGCCAGCCTGGAAACCGATAAGGTTTCGGTGGAGGTCGGCGCGCCGGTCGCTGGCGTGATGGGCCAGCACGCGGTGCAGGTCGGCGATGTCGTGCTTGTCGGCGCGATGATCGCGACGATTGATGCTGGCGTTGCGGCTGCAGCGGCTCCGGTTGCTGCTGCGCCCGCCTCGGCGGAGCCCGCCAGCGAAGCCGCGCCCGCTGCGCTGTCGCCCTCGGTCCGCAGGGCGGTGCTTGAAACCGGCGTTGATCCGTCGACCGTCACCGGCACCGGCAAGGATGGGCGCCTGACCAAGGACGATGTCCTTGCTGCCGCCAGCACGCCCGCAGCGCCCGCGCCTGCCCCTGCCGTGGCAGCAACCCCCGCTGCTCCCGCGCTGCCCGTTGCCACGACGACCGGCACGCGCAAGGAGGAGCGCGTCCGCATGACGCGCCTGCGCCAGACCATCGCCAAGCGGCTGAAGGAAGCGCAGAATAGCGCCGCGATGCTCACCACCTTCAACGACGTCGACATGACGGCGGTGATTGAGGCGCGTAACAAGTATAAGGATCTGTTCGAAAAGAAGCATGGCGTGCGGTTGGGCTTTATGGGCTTCTTCGCCAAGGCTGCGTGCCTTGCGCTGAAGGACGTGCCGAGCGTCAATGCCTCGATCGAGGGTGACGAAATCGTCTATCACGATTACGCCGATATTTCGGTCGCGGTGTCCTCACCCGGCGGGCTCGTCGTGCCGGTGGTGCGTAATGCCGACACCATGTCGGTCGCGCAGATCGAGCGCACGATCGGCGATTTCGGCAAGCGCGCTAAGGACGGCACGCTCAAGATCGACGAGATGCAGGGCGGCACCTTCACGATCAGCAATGGCGGCGTGTTCGGCTCGCTGATGTCGACCCCGATCATCAACCCGCCGCAGAGCGCCGTGCTGGGCCTCCACCGCATTGAGGACCGCGCCGTGGTGGTGGGTGGCCAAATCGTCATCCGCCCGATGATGTATCTAGCCCTCAGCTACGACCACCGCCTGATCGACGGGCGGGAAGCGGTGACGTTCCTGGTGGCGCTCAAAAATGCTATCGAGGACCCGACGCGGATACTGATCGATTTGTGAGGGCAGGCGATGGACTGGCGAGATTACATCTATTCGAACCCGGAGATCGGTTTCGGCAAGCCGATTTTTCGCGGCACTCGAATAAAAGTCGAGTTTGTCCTCAAGCTCATGTCCGCTGGCTGGAGCGCGGATCAGATGGCGGAAGAATATCCAGGTATACTTCGCGAACACCTGCTTGCGGCTGCGGCCTTTGCTGCGGATATGATGCAGAATGAGGAATATGTGGCGATCGGACAGGCGAAGGCTGCTTGAAGTTTCTGCTCGACGTCCACGTAAGTACCGTGATTTCGCGCGCCTTGGTCTCGGGTGGCCATGATGTCCTGCGGGCTGCGATTGATTATCCGACGTCGGCCGATTCCTGGCTGCTTGCCCTGGCCGTTGAAGAAAGCCGGACGATCATCACGCAGGACAGCGATTTTGCGGACCTGATTTTTGCTTTTTCGGCGGCCCCGCCGCCGGCGTTGATCTACCTACGCTGCGATCCGATGGACCAGCATGAAATGGTGATGAGAATTTTGGAAATTCTGGAAAGCGATATGCTCAATGGCCATATTGCTGTGCTGACGCCATCAACGACACGATTTCGACCGTTCCCGCCAACGAGCAATGACAATGGATAACCCGGTGCCCTCGCTCCCTTGGGTGATGTTTCCGAATTACGGCTTCCCGTCGATGGGTTGGCGGATGGGCCCTGGGCAAGATGTATATGAGGCGTTTTTTAGCTGGTTTGAATCGCTAAACGATACCGAAGCGGCGGCATTTGCACAGCACAACCCCGAGCCACCGGAATGGTCTGGTTGGTACCAACGGGTCCGTAATGATAATTGGGATTGAGCCATGGCTGACTATGATTTCGACGTCCTCATCATCGGCTCCGGCCCCGGCGGTTATGTCGCGGCAATCCGCGCGGCCCAGCTTGGCCTGAAAACCGCGTGTGTCGAGGCGCGCGAGACGCTCGGCGGCACGTGCCTCAATGTCGGCTGCATTCCGTCCAAGGCGATGCTCCACGCGTCCGAATTCTTCAACGATGCGGCGAGCGGCATGATGGCCAAGCTTGGCATCAAGCTCGGTTCGGTCGAGCTCGACATGGACGCGCTCCACGCGCAGCGGAAGGACGCCGTCAAGCAGCTCACCGGCGGCATCGCCTTCCTGTTCAAGAAGAACAAGGTCGAATGGCTGAAGGGCCATGCCAAGTTCACCGGCACCGACACCGTCGATGTCGCGGGCACCAGCTACCGCGCGAAGAACATCGTCATCGCCACCGGTTCCAGCGTCACGCCCTTACCGGGCGTCGTGGTCGATAATGACAAGCAGATCATTGTCGATTCAACCGGCGCGCTCGAACTCGCCAAGGTGCCTGAACATCTCGTCGTCATCGGCGGCGGGGTGATCGGGCTCGAGCTTGGGTCGGTGTGGAAGCGGCTCGGCGCGAAAGTGACCTGCGTCGAATATCTCGATCAGATCCTGCCCGGCTTCGATGGCGAGGTCCGCAAGGAATCGAACAAGATTTTCAAAAAGCAGGGCATCGAATTCAAGCTGTCGACCAAGGTCACCGGCGTTGCCGTCGCTGGTGACAAAGCGACGATCTCCGTCGAGCCAGCCGCTGGTGGCGCGGCCGAAACAATCGAGGCGGATTGCGTGCTCGTCTCAATCGGCCGTCGCCCGAATACCGAGGGGCTCAACCTGGAAGCTGCGGGTATCACCCCCAACAAGCGCGGCCAGATCGAGATCGACCACAGCTTCAAAACCGGCGTGCCCGGCATCTGGGCGATTGGCGATGTCGTGCCGGGCCCAATGCTCGCGCACAAGGCCGAGGACGAGGGGATCGCGGTCGCCGAGAACATCGCTGGGCTGACGGGGATCGTGAATCACGACGTCATCCCTTCGGTCGTCTACACTTGGCCCGAAATCGCTGGCGTCGGCCTCACCGAGGAAGCGGCCAAGGAGCGCGGTGAGGTGAAGGTCGGCAAATTCCCGATGCTCGCCAACAGCCGCGCCAAAACCAACCACGAGCCCGATGGCTTCGTGAAGGTCATTGCCGACGCCAAGTCCGATCGCGTCCTCGGCGTCTGGATGATCGCCTCAGTCGCCGGTTCGATGATCGCCCAGGCCGCGCAAGCGATGGAATTCGGCGCGACCAGCGAGGACATCGCCTACACCTGCCACGCCCACCCGACCCATGCCGAAGCGTTCAAGGAAGCGGCGATGGGGGTCACAGGGAAGGCGATTCATATTTGATTGCTACGAGCCCGGCGGCAATGACCGCTTTGAGATGGGTTGGACGCCACGGCCTGAACACGGCAGAGGGAAACGCCGCGCGCTGCTTTCACCGAATGGGCTGGACCCGGTGAAGCGCGCAACAGCCGTGGCGCCCGCAGTCCGGTTAGGCTGAACGATAATTTTCCGCGATACGGCCAATGGACCATGCTGGTCCAATGCCTGGAGGCCAAGGAGTGCCGACCCGGCGGCGGCTTAGAGCCCGGCTTCCACCGCGACGCGGATCATGTCGGCGGTGGTGGCGGTGCCCAGCCGGTCCATCAAGATCGCCCGGTGCATCTTCACGGTCTTTTCGGACAGACCAAGCTCGGCGGCAATCTGCTTGTTGAGCAACCCGTTCGACGCAAGCTTCAGCACCTGCCATTGCCGTTGCGACAGCGCCTTCACCATTTCAGCGGCGCGGATCCGGCGCAGGCTGGTCGGCGCGGGCGCATCGTCGTCAATCTCGACTTGTGATCCCAGGAAATAGACCAAATTCTGGTCGCCATCGTCATAGATCGGCGCGACCAGTACGGCGTTGCGAAACGGCGTGCCGTCGCGCTTATAGTTCAGGATCTCGACCAGCACCGGCTTGTGCTCGCGCACGCCTTTGCGGATTTGTTCCGAAAGCCAGGGCTCGGTTCCGGGGCCGGAGAGAAACCGGCAATTGCGGCCCAGCACTTCATCGCGTGGATAGCCGGTTAGCGAGCAAAAGGCATCGTTGCAGGCGATAATCGGGTTGTCAGGATGGCGCGGGTCGCTGATCACCGATGCGATCGGGCTGCGATCGATCAGCGCCAGGATCTGCGGGTCTGGATCGTGAAGATCGTCCGTGGTTGTCATGCCTGTCCTTGCCGCCGCGCGCGCCGGGGGGATACCACAACGTTGCGCGTAGCGTGCATTTAGGATGCATCGCGGCAAATTGCCACTATCGGCAGGGCCAGCGCCCGCCAGTCGGGCCCTCAGGTCCGCCCGGCATGGCGCCTGGGTGGCCGAAGGGCTTAGTGCGTTGTCTTGTCTTCGCTCGGTGGGCGGGTGGCCGCGCGCGTGATTGTGCCAATGGCATCGATGATCTGACGCGCCGCCTGCGCGCCAGCCGCGTGGGGATCGTCACCAAAGGCGGTAATGATCGGTTCAGGCTGGGGGGAATGGGGGGCATGGGGCGCAGCGGGCGTCGCCATCGTGCTGCGCATCCGCGTGGCGGCAGCGCCGATCATCGCGGCAACCCCGGTCATGATCAGTTCGCGCCCAACCGGCGAATTGGCGGTGGCGATCAGCGCCTCACCGCTCTTGCGCAGGTCCTTGGGGATTTTCACCCCGGCAATTGTCTTGGGGATCTTGCCCGGCTTGTTCTTTTTGCCGGATTTGTTCTTCTTCTCGCCCATTGCTGCCTCCCGCATTGGCATGACTCTATCGCTGCTCAAGTGTATGAAATAGGTAATACACTGGCGATCCGCAAGATGCAGCCCAATAGCCATCTGTCGCTTGCCCTTGGCTGCGCTACAACCCATCTCAAGTGCTGGCTTGCTCCTGCCGAACAAATATGGAACAAACTCTCCTCATGCTGACTCATATTTCCGTTCGCGGTGCTCGCGAGCATAACCTCAAAAATGTCTCGGTGGATATTCCGCGCGACACGCTCACTGTCATCACCGGTCTGTCGGGCAGCGGCAAATCGAGCCTGGCGTTCGACACCATCTATGCCGAGGGGCAGCGCCGTTATGTGGAGTCGCTCTCCGCCTATGCGCGCCAGTTTCTGGAGATGATGCAAAAGCCCGATGTCGATCATATCGAGGGGCTTTCCCCTGCGATTTCGATCGAGCAGAAGACGACGAGCCGTAACCCGCGCTCCACCGTCGCCACCGTTACTGAAATCTATGATTATATGCGCCTGCTCTGGGCGCGCGTCGGCATCCCGTACAGCCCGGCGACGGGCCTGCCGATTGCCGCGCAAACCGTCAGCCAGATGGTCGATCGCGTCTTGGCGCTGCCAGAGGGCACGCGGCTCTATCTGCTCGCGCCCGTCGTGCGCGGCCGCAAGGGCGAATATAAGAAAGAGCTGCTCGAATGGCAGAAAGCGGGCTTTACCCGCGTCCGCATCGATGGCGAAATCTACGAGGTCGATGAGGCCCCGGCAATCGACAAGAAGTACAAGCATGACATTGAAGTGGTGGTTGACCGGCTGGTGGTCGGGCCTGACCTGAGCACGCGCCTCGCCGAAAGCTTCGAAACCGCGCTGAAGCTCGCCGAAGGGCTGGCCTATGTCGATTTGGTGGATGGCACCGTTGCCGATCTGACTGCTCCCCTCCCGCCTGCGGGAGGGGCCGGGGGTGGGTCCGTCCGAGAAATGCCGCAGTCGTTTGGTGCGGAAATGCCCACCCCCAACCCCTCCCGCGAGCGGGAGGGGAGTCCCGGCGGCGCGATGAAAGGCGCAGGCATTCCGCCCAACCGCATCGTGTTCAGTGAAAAATTCGCTTGCCCCGTGTCGGGCTTCACCATTGCCGAGATCGAACCGCGGCTTTTCTCCTTCAACGCCCCGCAAGGCGCATGCCCGGCCTGCGATGGCTTGGGCGAAAAGCTGCTGTTCGACGAAGACCTTGTCGTCCCCAACCACGCGCTCAGCATCAAAAAGGGCGCGGTCGTGCCCTGGGCCAAGTCACAGCCGCCCAGCCCTTATTATATGCAGGTGCTCGGCAGCCTGGCGCGCGAATTCGGCTTTTCGCTCGATACCCCGTGGGAAGAGCTGCCCGGCGAAGTCAAGCTCATCATCCTCCACGGCACCGGCGGCAAGCCCGTCACCTTGACCTTTATCGACGGCAAGAAGTCCTATGACGTCAAAAAGCCGTTCGAGGGCGTGATCGGCAATCTCAACCGCCGGATGCTCAGCACCGAAAGCGCGTGGATGCGCGAGGAGCTGAGCAAGTACCAAAGCAGCGCGCCCTGCGAGACCTGCGGCGGCGCGCGCCTGAAGCCCGAAGCGCTCGCGGTCAAGATCGGCATGCGTGACATTTCCAGCGTCACCCGTCTCTCGGTGGTCGATGCGCTCGCCTGGTTCGAGGCGATCCCGGAGGCGCTCACTGGCCAGCAAAAGGAAATCGCCGAACGTATCCTCAAGGAAATCCTCGAACGCCTCGGCTTCCTCAACAATGTCGGGCTCGACTATCTCAACCTCGATCGCACCAGCGGCACGCTCAGCGGCGGGGAGAGCCAGCGCATCCGCCTCGCCAGCCAGATCGGCAGCGGCCTGTCGGGCGTGCTCTATGTGCTCGACGAACCCAGCATCGGCCTGCACCAGCGCGATAATGACATGCTGCTGAAAACGCTGCGAAGGCTCCGCGATCTCGGCAACACCGTCCTTGTCGTGGAGCATGACGAAGACGCGATCCGCACCGCCGATTATGTCATCGATATGGGCCCCGGCGCAGGCGTGCACGGTGGCGCGGTCGTCGCGCAAGGCACGTTTGCGGAAGTGCTGGCCAACACCAACAGCATCACCGCCGATTATCTGTCGGGTCGCCGCGCAGTCGCCGTCCCCGCCACCCGGCGCAAGGGCAATGGCAAGAAGCTCACCGTCCACAACGCCACCGCGAACAATCTGCGCGGCGTCACCGCCAGCATCCCGCTCGGCACTTTCACTTGCGTCACCGGCGTATCGGGATCGGGCAAGTCGAGCTTCACGATCGACACGCTCTACGCCGCCTCCGCCCGCGCGCTCAACGGCGCACGGATGCTGGCCGGCAAGCATGACAAGGTCACCGGCCTGCAATATCTCGACAAGGTGATCGATATCGATCAGTCGCCGATCGGCCGCACCCCGCGCAGCAACCCCGCCACCTATACCGGCGCCTTCACCCAGATCCGCGATTGGTTCGCCGGCCTGCCCGAAAGCCAGGCGCGCGGCTACAAGCCCGGCCGCTTCAGCTTCAACGTCAAGGGCGGCCGGTGTGAGGCGTGCCAGGGCGACGGCCTGCTCAAGATCGA
>NZ_NCGH01000084.1:0-1058 GCF_002281505.1 Sphingomonas sp. 28-62-20 | reverse complement strand
TCATCGGAAGTCCTTCAGGCTCTCGATGTTCTTCAGGGAAAGCCACCGCCTCGATCGCTTCGGGCATCCGGTAGCCACGATGCACATAGTCCTCGATCTGAGCGAAGACATGCGGGCTCGATGAATAGAGCGTGCCTGAGAACCGGTCGAGGACGAGCCGAGCGACGCATTCGGTCTCTGGGCCCCTGATGAAGATGTCCGAATAGTCGGTGCCATTGCGCTTCAGCGACCGCAGCAAAGCCTCGGTCATGTTGTCCATCTCGAACCGGTCCGAATTGCGGAAATCCGAGATGGTCTCGCCCTTCTGCTGGAGGATGAGGAACCAGTCGGAGTTTTCGAGGGCGGCCCGCGAGCCTTCGGATTTGTAGTAATCGTGGATCGACTGCGTCGCGGTGATCAGCGCGCCGCCATATTTGCGGCAGGTGCGCGAATAGGTCTCGACGAAGTCGGCCATCGCCCCGCCCTTCAGCATCTGCCAGGCCTCATCGATGATCAGCGGTTTCGGGATCGCGCGGTCCATCCGGCGCATAACCTGCGAGGCAATGAACATGATCGAGGTCAGAACGACGCCGCGCAGCTCCACCCGGGTCGCAAGGTCCGAGAGCTCGAACACGGTAAGATCGGCTGACAGATCAAGGTTGGCATCGCCAAGGAAGAACTTCCCGTAGGTGCCCTTGGCCGCGAACGGCAGCAGCGAGGTCGCCAGATCATAGGCGAAAGGATGCTCGTGGCCCTTTAGGGCCTGCATCACGTGATCGATTGTGCCATCCCGCCCATGGGTGTCCCACACAAGATTGACCGCCTGGTCGATAAGCCCGCGTTCGGTGTCATTGAGCCGAGTCTCGTTGCGCGCCATCTGCGACACGATGGATTTGAGCATCGCAAGGCAGTCGACCAGATAGTCGTCGTCCCCTTCGGCAAGGGCCTCGTCGATCATGCGAAACGGGTTGATCGAAATACCCGACGACAGCTTGAACTCGGTGAATGTCCCGCCAAGCGCCTTGGCCATATGCTCGAAGCTGCGGCCGTCATCGATCACGATGGTCTTGGCCCCAACC
>NZ_NCGH01000083.1:0-1060 GCF_002281505.1 Sphingomonas sp. 28-62-20 | reverse complement strand
GTAATAGAGAGCAAAATACTCACCTGCGGCAGACGCCATGTCGCCGGCCGAACCGAACAGGTCGAAGAGGTTCATCTTCGCGCTGAGGCTCAGACCCTCGACCGAGGTGCCGAGCAGGCTGAGCGTGCTGCTTACCGTCTCGATGCTGGAGGCGACGCGTACCAGCATCTCGAAATAGCCTTCACCGACCTTCTGGAACTGCTCGAGCCCTGGCACCGCAGTCCGGGCGAGATTATCTGCGGCAGCCCCGAAGACAGCGGTCAGCTTCTCTTGGATCTCGGCGCCGGTCAGTCCCTTCAAATCGATCTTGCCGATGTTGACCACAAACCCGGAAAGGCGCGACTGCACCTCGCCAAGCGACATTCCCAGCGGGCCGGCAGCCGCCGAGATCGCGCCGTAGAAGCCTTCGAAGATCAGGCTGAACTGTCGCTCGAGTTCGGCGTCAGCAGCGGTGTACTGGGTGGAGTAGCTCGAGCCGGTGCTGATCCCGAGGAACTTCTTGGTCTTCTTGATGTCAGAATAATAGCTCGCGTCAAACCCGCCCGACATGATCGATCCGACCGACTGCGCGCCGCCATAAATGCCCTGGCCAACAATGCTGGTCTTGGTGCCAAACAGAGCGCCTGCGATGCTGCCAAGGACCTTGCCGAGACCGCCCAGCAGCTTGGCGCCGAGAAAGCCAATGGCAGCGCCAATCGGCCCCGCGATCGCCATCCCGATGCCGGCACCAATCAGCGAACCTGTCTTGCTGCTGGCAAAGTTGGAGATGCCAGTCAGCATCGAATTGGCCGTGCCCAAAAGTCCGGTGAGTTTGGTGCCGGTCTGGATGCCGGCGGCAGAGCCTTCGATGCCATTGGTGCGGATAATGAGGTTGGTGAGCCCGCCAATGTTGGCCTCGATGCTTTTCAGCGATGCCAGCATGGCAGCGGAATAGCGCATGGTGAGCGTGTCGACCTCGCGCAGATGGTCGATGGCTTTGGCAATGCTCTCCGATTTGGCCGCGCTATCCCCGAAGACCGTGCTGGTTCCATCATTGGCAGGCGTGGGCTTGGCACCGCCG
>NZ_NCGH01000023.1:0-51617 GCF_002281505.1 Sphingomonas sp. 28-62-20 | reverse complement strand
ATCTGCTCATCGCTGAACCTCGATCGCTTCACTGCCTGTCTCCCTCTTGAGGAACAGGATAACCTCAATCCGAGGACTCTTCAGGGGAGCAGGTCAATCCCTTTCCGCTTTTGGCTTCGCTTATTCGGTTCGGTGGCGACATGAATGGGTCAATCTGTTAGCGCCCGACGCATGGACACGCTCGATATCGCCTTCGCCGAAGCCCGTCGTTACCTGGCGTCGCTTGATACCCGCCCCGTGGCATCACGCGGCACGCCGGCGGCGATCAGGTCACCGCTGCCGGTACAGTTCCCCATGCATGGCATGCCCGCAACCGATGTGGTTCGCGCGATTGCAGCGGCGGCAGAGCCGGGTTTGACGGCCAATGCCGGCGGACGTTTTTTCGCCTGGGTCAAAGGCGGGGCGCTACCGGCGGCGCTCGCAACGGATATCATGTGCTCAGCCTGGGACCAGAATGTCGTCCTGGCGTCGACCAGTCCCGCCGGTGCCGTGCTTGAAGAAGTGGCCGGTCAGTTTTTGCTGGAGGCGCTGCGGCTGCCACCCGATTCAAGCTATGCCTTTGTCACCGGCTGTCAGATGGCGCACACCACCGCGCTGGCAGCCGCGCGCCACGCGGTGCTGGCGCGGGCGGGATGGGATGTCGAAGCGAAGGGCCTGCAAGGGGGCCCCGTGATCCGCGTGCTGGCCAATGCCCATCATCATTCGTCGGTGACGCGCGCGTTGCGCCTGCTTGGTCTGGGCAGCGATTGCATTGTGCCACTAGGCGGCGACGTGCCCGGCACCGTCTCAGCTGACGCGCTCAGTGCTGCCCTGGCCGATGCCCCGGATGCGCCGACGATCCTCATCCTTAATGCCGGCGATCTGAACATCGGCGCCTGCGACGATTTCGCGACGTTATGCCCGATAGCGCACGCCGCCGGTGCCTGGGTTCATGTCGATGGGGCCTTTGGGCTTTGGGCCAATGCCAGTCCGCGGCTGGCTCCGCTTGTTGCCGGCGTCGAGTTGGCCGATAGCTGGGCGACCGATGGCCATAAATGGCTGAACACCCCCTATGATTGCGGCATGGCGATCACGCGCGACCCTGTTGCGCACAGCGCGGCGATGCGCATGACAGCGGCGTATCTGACGACCGGCGGTGCGGTGCGCGACCCGATGGATTTTACGCCCGAATGGTCGCGCCGCGCGCGGGCGCTGCCAGCGCTGGCAGCCCTGATGGAGCTCGGCCGCGACGGGCTGGCTGCAATGATTGAGCGCTGCTGCGACCATGCCGCCGCGATTTACGATGGGATCATCGGCTTTGAGGGTGCAACCGGCATCGCCCGACCGACCATGAACCAGGGCCTGATCCGCTTTGATGCCTGCGACGGTGCAAATATCAGCGATGCCGTGATCGCCGCGATCAATGCCAGCGGTGAAGCATTTGTCAGCGGCGGCAACTGGGATGGGGAGCGCGTCATGCGGATCAGCGTCTGTGGCTGGAATACCAGCGCCAATGACGTGGCACGGACGGTGGCGGCGGCGGGCGAGGCCCTCGCGCGACTGCGGTCTTCAGCCGAAATGGATGTGGGGTTGACGCGCTGACGGTGGAATGCGGTTGGCGTTCCATCACTGCACGCCTGAAATAGATGGCGGATATCCCAGGACACGCCCAATTTGGTGATGGCTTTGCCTTGCTTCTTGGCCGCACAGCCGCCACGCTTTACGCGGCTCATAGCGCTTGAACGGCGCGGCAGCTGCCTTCGTCGCTGATCAGCGCGAGGCGCATCGTCGCGGCGGACCAGGCATGCCGATATGGCAGAGCGTCAATAAGATGGAGGAAGCCCGTGCATCTCGATTTCAGCCCTGAAGATTTGGCCTTTCAGCAGGAGGTGCGCCACTTCATCGCGGAGAATTATCCCGCTGATCTGCGCGGCAAGCAGGATGAGGGGGAGGAGATGTCGAAAGAGGATTTCCTGTCCTGGCACCGCGTGCTCGCCAAAAAGGGTTGGGTCGCCCCTGCCTGGCCGGTCGCCTATGGCGGCACGGGCTGGACGCCGACGCAGAAATATATCTGGTCCGAAGAAGCCGCACGCGCGGATTGCATCCGGCTGATGCCCTTTGGGCTGTCGATGGTCGGCCCGGTCATTTATCAGTTCGGCACGCCTGAGCAGAAAGCTAAGTTTCTGCCGCGCATCCTGTCGGGTGAGGATTGGTGGTGCCAGGGCTATTCAGAGCCGGGTTCGGGTTCCGATCTCGCCTCTTTGCGCACCAAAGCAGTGCGCGGCACCGATGCTGAGGGCGATCATTACATCGTCAACGGGCAGAAGACCTGGACGACGCTGGCGCAGCATGCCGATTGGGGGTTCTTCCTGGTCCGCACCGATCCCGATGCCAAGCAGCAAGAGGGGATCAGCTTCCTGCTGATCAACATGAAATCCCCCGGCATCACCGTGCGGCCGATCATCACCCTGGGCGGGGAGCATGAGGTCAACGAGGTCTGGCTGGAAGATGTGCGGGTGCCGGTGGAAAACCGCATCTATGAGGAGAATAAGGGCTGGACCTGCGCCAAGTTCCTGCTCGCGCATGAACGCACTGGCATTGCCGGTGTCGCGGCATCGAAGCGCGGGATTGAGAAGGTCAAGGCGATCGCCCGGTCTGAAATGGACGGTGACGCACCGCTGATCGCTAACCCGTTCTTCAAGCGCAAAATTGCCGAGCTGGAGATGGACCTGACCGCGCTGGAATTCACCGAATTGCGCAGTTTGGCGGGCGAAAGCGCCGGCAAGGGGCCGGGGCCGGAATCAAGCCTGCTCAAGATCAAGGGTTCGGAAATCCAGCAGCGGCTGACCGAGCTGTCGCTTGAAGCGGTTGGCCATTATGGCGCGCCCTATTTCCGTGGCTTTGGCATGGGCGATAATGAGCACCCGATCGGGCCCGATTACGCCCACCGCGCCGCGCCGACCTATTTCAACGTTCGCAAGACGACGATTTATGGCGGATCGAATGAAATTCAGCGCAACATCATCGCCAAGATGGTGCTGGGGCTCTGATTGCGTAAGGGCGCTGCCGATCAGGCAGGCCAGCCGATAGGACAGGATTAGTAATGGATTTCACCTATACCGAAACGCAGGACATGCTGCGCGATACACTAGCGCGTTTCCTTGCCGACACTTATGGTTTTGAGGCGCGCAACAAGATGATGGCGGCGCCAGAGGGGCGCGATCCGGGCATCTGGCGGTCGCTGGCGACCGAGCTAGGCATCCTTGGCGCGCCCTTTGCCGAGGAGCATGGCGGGCTGGGCGGCGGCGCGCTGGAAAACATGATCATGATGGAAGAATTGGGCAAGGTCATCGCGATCGAGCCCTATTTGCAGACCGTGGTGATCGGCGGCGGTGCGATGAAGCATGCCGGTGGTGCGCTGGCCGATGCCGTGATCCCCGCGATCATCGCGGGCGAGGCGATCATCGCCTTTGCCTATGCCGAGCCGCAGGGGCGTTATGATCTTGCCAATCTGCGCACAACCGCGCGCGCCGATGGCGCTGGCTATATCCTGAATGGCCAGAAGGCGGTGGTTTATGCTGCCCCCTGGGCGACGCATCTGCTCGTCACCGCGCGCACCGGCGGCAGCCAGCGCGAGCGCGCCGGGGTGGAGCTGTTCCTGATCGACGCCAAATTGCCCGGGGTCGTTCGGCGCGATTATCCGACCGTCGATGGCTATCAGGCATCCGAAGTCTATTTCGAAAATGTCGCGATTCCGGGCGATGCACTGGTGTCCGGCGGCATCGATCTGGTCGAGAAGCTGGTTGACGAAGCGACGGTGGCGGTGTGCGGCGAGGCCTGCGGGATCAGCCGCAAGCTGCATGAAGGCACGCTGGACTATACCAAGCAACGCAAGCAGTTCGGCGTGCCGATTGGCAAGTTCCAGGTGCTGCAGCACCGGATGGCGGACATGTTTATCGAGGTCGAGCAGATCGCCTCAATGGCGTTGATGGGGACGCTCAAGCTCGATCTGCCCGCAGACGAGCGCAAGGCGGCGGTCAGCCTGGCCAAGGCGAAGGTTTCGCGCTCGATCAATTTTGTCGGGCAGAACGCGATTCAGACGCATGGCGGCATCGGCATTACCCAGGAGCTGGCGATTGGCCATTATTTCAAGCGCGGCACGATGATCGAAAACCAGTTCGGCTCGGCCGATTTCCATCTCGATCGGTTCGAAAAGCTGACGCTGAGCGCCTGAGCTGCCGCGACCGTCGGCTGGCTTCATTTTGGTTCTCCTTGTTCGTCCTGAATAGCCGCTATTCGGGACGAACAGGCTGGACCATAGCGGGCGCTAAAAGCTCTCCAGCACAATATTGCCATGCCCGCTAAGTGGGGTATCCGGGTCGACCGGGCTGTCAATCATCCCCGATTCCTCCGGTCCGTCGCCACCACGGCGTTGCTTCTTGCGTTTCCATACCGGCTTGGCGAGCTCCTTTGCCAGCGGATCAACTGTGCGCAATGATTTGCGCTGCGGGCCGCCATAAGTGAAGGCCAGGCCGGTCGCGTCTTCTATCTCGCTGATCGGGCGTTGATAGGTCTGGAACTGGCCGAACGGGACCGCGATCGCAGCCTCATCGAGATTAGTGACATCAAGCACATCGCGCTGGGTGAGGACATAGCCGGTCGCGAACAGCCGATCCTCGGCATCGATAGCGACCACCACCTTCCAGTAATCGAGCGGGATTTTCACGCCGCGATAGTCAGGATCAAAATCGCCAAAGATCGGCCCAGTGAAGGCCTGAACCCTGAATTGGTAATGCCGCGCGGTCTGTTCCAGGATGAATTTTTCAAGCCCACCCCACAGCCGCACTGCGCGATCAGGGCCTTTGTCCTGATTGAACATTTCATGTTGGGGCGAACAATTGGTCCAGGTGCAGGTGCCATTGGCGCGGCGGGTCGCATCGACGGGATCGATCCCCCATTCCATGTCTTCGCGCCGGGTCAGGTGGCCGCGATCGAGCTTGTTGCGGGTGTAAAAATCATTGTTGATTTGAAACTTGCGGTCAATCCGGTCATCGAAAAGCCATTTGTCCTTGCGGCCAAGACCGGGAAATTCGACGCCGCCATTGATATTGGCGGCGGAGAAAAAGGCGATCCGTCGGTCAGCACGCATCACCACGCTATAGCCACTATAGTGTAACACCCCGGCGCTGGCGGTCGGCGCATCGGGCGCGGGATGGCCATAAACCGATTTCGGCAAGAGCGGGACGATCTGCTTTTTCAGCGCGGCACGTTCGACGTTTGGTAGGTTGACGATATGGTCTGGGCTCAGGAACGTCGGATCATAGCCGGTCAGCCAATCCTTCTCCGGCACCACTGGCGCTTCGATCACCGCCTTGGCGGGCTTGGCCGTCTCTGCCCCTAGTGCCGCTTCACGCGCCGGGGCGCTATCGGCAATGCGGACCTGGCCATTGTCATCAATCGCGAGCGTTACGGTGACATATTGGGTCATGCGAGCCTCCCTGGGCGCGTCCGTCGGAGTGGAGATGGGGTTAATCAAAGCGCCATTTTGCGGCACTGGCGGGGCAGATCGCGTGGGCGCTGCCCCGAGCACGGGCAGGCCAGATTGCAGATCTTCCGTCGTCAGGTTCAACATGCGTTTGACCATCGGGTGGTCAGCAATGGCTTGATTAGCCTGCAATGTCGCGATGATCCGCGATACCCGGATCCCTTCATTGGCGACCCATTTGATCTTGTCCTCGCTGTCCGTATCCGGATCGAAATCACGGCCGTCCATTGTCTGCCAGCGGCCATTCTTGATCTCCGGCACGCCCGAATGGTGGAGCGCCACGACTAGCCAGTCATTGTTGAACACAGGCGAGCCCGACGATCCGCCGAGTGTATCGGTTGAATACCACAGGACGTCAGTGTCGCGTTTAAGCAGCTGATTCTCGCGCACGCACAGCTGTTTTTGCTCACCACGCGGATGCTGGATAATGGTCAGCCATTCACCCTCCAGCACTTTGCCGGTGCCCCCGATCAGCGGCAGCCAGCCGAGCTGGCGGAGTGATTGGCCGCTCCCCCGATCCTGTGGCGCAACCGCCACCAGCGTAAAATCGAGCGCGGTTGATGTGAAGTAGAGCCGATCAGGCTCAAGTGCGAAGCGCAGCGTTGTCCGCGCGGTGCCATCGATATCGAGCTCATAATATCCCTCTGCCTGAGCAAAGCGAGCGGTGTCGCGGTCGGGCAGCACATGATTATTGGTGATCAGGACGCCGTCACCGACCAGAAAGCCGGTGCCATAGCCGATCAGTCCGCCGCCGGCGGTGCGCAGCACGATCCGCATCACTGGCTTCGCTGCCAATTCGCCGCGCGCCAGAAAATTGGCAGGCTGCAACTCGTTTCCGGCAATGATTCGTTCAAAGGACCGGTCACCAATTAGGTTGGCGCCATGTTGCGATTCAAGAAAATCGCGTCGCCCCAGCTTCGCCGTCGCCGAATTGAGTTCATCGGGGGAGTGGTCGCGCACCTGTTCGGTCAGCGCTGTCAAATCAATGCCGAGTTCCTGCGCGCGCTGTTGCGCCCGATTTACAGCGGCCCGAAAATTGACTGAAGTTACCACGATTGCGTGCTCCCGAGCCAATATCACATAAATTGTAATCGACTCTGTTAACCCGACAATTTCGAAATATTGCTAATGATAGACGCAAGATTGCCAATGGCGCAAGCGTGATTAGCATTGAATTCCGAAAAAAAGAACGCGTTACTTTCCTGTCCAAAAGAATTAGGAAGTTATCTCTCCAGCACGGCCTGCCGGGCTGATCCGCTCGCCATAGCCAGCACCACGGCCCATTCGTTTGGTCTGACCGGGCAGACCGAAAGCCGCGACTGGCGGAGCAATTCCATGCCGGCGAGTTCAGGATTGGCCTTGATGGCGGCGAGGGTGACGGGGTGATCAAGCGCGCGGACGGGTTCGACTTCGACCGAGGCCCATTTCCCGCCCTCGCCATCGGGCTGCCAGGCCCGGCTTACCCGCACAATGCCAACCACCGCCTTGTCACTCACGCTGTGATAGAAGAGCGCCTCATCGCCGACCTGCATGGCGCGCAGATTGATGGCGGCGGTGGCGTTGCGGACGCCGGTCCATTCAGTGCGCCCCTCGGCGACCAGATTTGCCCAGCCATAGCTTTCGGGTTCGGATTTGATCAGCCAATAGGCCATTGCTACACTCCTTGCGCTGGGGCCCGATGATGGCTGGCTGCCCCGTCCGTTGGTAAACCGCATATGAACGCCGCGTTCCACAACAGTTCAGCGCGAATCGCTTAGCCAATGCAACAGGCTCTCCATGCAGTGCGTTGGTACAGGGTGTCGGGCTGGTTGAGATGAGGAGAATGGACATGAACGCAATGTTGAAAAAAGTCGGCCTTGGGTTTGCCCTCGCCGCAACCGCGCTCACCGCTGCCGTGCCTGCCGAAGCGCAGCGTTATGGCGGTGGCTTTCGTGGAGACGGCTTTCGGGGCGATGGCTTTGGCCGGGGCCGCGGCAATGGCGGCGCAGTGATTGCCGGGATTGCCGGTCTCGCGATTGGCGCGGCGATCGCGTCCAACCGCAACGATCGGTTTCGCGACCGTTATTATTTGGATCGCGGCTATCCAGTGAATTACGATTACAACTATTATAACGACCACGGCTATTATCCGGACGACGGCTATTACGCCTATAATTATCGCCCGCGGTTCAACCGCTGCCGCGTCGTGCGCCAGTGGGACCCCTATTATCAGGAAAGCGTGCGCATCCGCATTTGCCGCTGATCGCAGGTGAGATCCGGGGCGGTGCGCATGGTCGCGCCGCCCCGGTTGCGTTCGGGCTGGCAATTTTCGCCGTGCTGCGCCAAGAGCGCTGCCATGAGCGATACACCCCCCGATCGACTATCGTCGAACCCGCGCAGCCCGTTTTTTGATCAGCCCTTGCTGGAACGCGGCATCGGCATCCGTTTCAAAGGGCTGCAGCGCCATGATGTCGAAGAATATTGCCTGTCCGAAGGCTGGATCCGCGTCGCGCTCGGCAAGAAAGTCGATCGCCACGGCAACCCGCTGACGCTGAAGCTGTCGGGTGAAGTAGAGGCGTGGTTTGAGCGCCCGGCCGAGGGCGAAGGCGAGGCCGCGGCAGAGAACGCCGACGAAGCTTAAGCGAAAGCCGCCCGCGCGGCATCTGCCAACGCCTTCATCGCCAGTCGATATGGCCCCGGCCCATGGCTGATCCGTGCGACGCCCGTCGCTGCCACGGCATCCGCCGCCGGTGCGCCCGGAAAGGCCATGAAGTTGACGGGCAACGGCGATGCCTTGCACACCCGCTCAAGCAAGGCGAGATCGACGAGCCCAGGCACGAAGAAGCCACTCGCGCCAGCATCGGCATAGGCGTGCGCGCGGTCGATCGCGGCATCGACCATCGCCGCATCATGCGCATCGGCGGGCGCGACCAGGAAAATGTCAGTCCGCGCATTGATGAAAAATGCCGGGCCGACGGCTTGGCGGATCGCGCTGATCCGCCCCGCCTGATCGGCAATGGCATAAAGCGTGCGCGGTGCCGCCCCAATCACCTGATCTTCGAAATTGCACCCAATCGCGCCTGTGGCGGCCAGCGCTGACACATTGGCGGCAGTCTGCCCCGGATCGCTTGCATAGCCGCCTTCAAAATCGATGCTGACCGGCAGGTCAGTCGCAGCGACGATTCGGGTGGCATTCGCCAGCGCCAGGTCGATTGGCAGCGCCTCTGCATCATGAGATCCCTGTGCCGCCGCCACTGACCAACTCCCCGTCGCCAGCGCCTTGGCCCCCGCCCGTTCAACGGCGACAGCGCTGCCCGCGTCCCAGACGTTGAACAGGATCAATGGCTGGCCGGGGACGTGCAGCTTGGCGAATGCAGTGAATTTATCGGACATGGTGGGCCTCTTCAGGGGTGTCACAATCGTTCGGCGGTGATCCCATTTGGCGTTCAAAAACCATTCGAAAGTCTAATTTCGCCAACGCGGACCGCTCACGTCGAACCCCGCGGCAACCAGATCATCCAAAATGCCGCCGCGCTCCGCCAGCGAATCGAGTGATAGCACCGCCAGAGTGACCTCGGACTTGGTCATCAATCCGCGAACCGTTGGCCGCAGCGACGCCTCTTGCGCCAAATCGAACCGGCCGCCCTCGGGCCAACAGGAGCGCCGTCCATTATCGGTTCGGGCCGCCAGCGCTTCAGGTACGCGCCGCGCCGCCCAAGCTGCCGACCGCGCGGCGAAGGCGTTTGTCCGCGCCTGGATGCCGGCGGGGCCGGCCTCGACCAAGGTCACGGCATCCATCAGGCAGGCCATGTGCGTGCGCGGGTCCGAGCCGAAGAAATCGGCCGTGATCTCCTTGACGCTCGCTTGCGCCAAGGGAATTTCCTTGGATTTGTTCTTGCGGACGAAGCGACGCACATAGGCGTTTGCGCCAGGAATGCGCTTCTGGTTGGTCCGGACCGAAGCCTGCAGCGTTATCGCCAAATGATAGGGATGTTTGCGCTCAAAGCCTGGTTTGATAATGCCCCGATCGCGCAGCGCGACCAGCCGGGCCCATTGTTCCGGCGTCGCGATCTGTTGCAATGTCTGCCCCTTGGGAAGCGATGCCTGGTTGCGCCATTTGCCGATCGTGCCAATCAACGAGAACAGCCCGATTTTAACGTTCAACGCTTCTGGGAACATGATGCGGTCCGCCTTGGCGAGCGCGCTATCCAGCGATGCGGGGTCCCATTGCGTGCCCGGCGCGACACTGCCGATTGAACCCACCAGCACCACGGTCGTTCGCGGTCCGGTAACCTGCCAAACGGGGATGCCGCTGCGCCTTGCCGTAACGACGATATCCTCGGCGGTCGGCTCAGACGGGGCAACCGGCGGTACCTGCGCCGCCGATGGCGCGAAAGCTGCGCCCATCATGGCAACGCCGATGATCATGCGAACGACGAGTTTTCTGGCTGGTGTCTTGTTCATTTCCCACGTTTTTCAACCCATTGTGGCGAAAATCGGGCTGTAAGCCGTTAGGTCAATCGATCAATCGTAGCCCCCCCTTAGAGCGTGATGACGTTAGGTCGCTTCAATCTCAGACCCGTTCGGCCCCGGATCAGGTCCGGGGGAAGTCGAAGCCCACGCGCTCCGCCTGCCCTTCGACTTCGCTCAGGGCGAACGGCGTATGGGTTGGTCGAATCCAACGTCATCTGACTCTAATGAACAAACCGCGCCACCACGTCCCGATAACTCCGGCTCACCTTCACCTGCGCGTTTGACTGGAGCACCAGGAAGCATTCGCCATTGGTGTGCGGCTTCACCTCTTTTACCAGATCGAGGTTGACGATCGTCGAGCGGTGGACGCGCTGGAAGCGGCGGGGGTCGAGGCGCTTTTCGAGATCCTTCATCGTTTCGCGCAGGATCAGCGTGTTTTCGGCGGTATAGATGCACATGTAATCGCCGGCGGCGTCGATCCGCTCGATCGTATCGACATCGACGCGGAAAATCTGGCCGCGATCCTTGATGTTGATGAGCTTTTCGAAACGGTTGGCGGCAACTTGGTCGCCGCCATCTTGCATGTCCGCGGCGGCATCCGGGGCGATTTCCGCCAGCACTTCCTTCAATCGGTCGACCTCTTCGACACCGCGTTTTTCGGCGAGCCGTTGGCGGACGCGATCGAGCGTATCGGCAAGCCGCGTTTCCTCGACCGGCTTCATCAAATAATCCATCGCCTGCGCTTCAAAGGCGCGGATCGCGTGATCCGAATAGGCGGTGACGAAAACGAACAGCGGTGGTTCGATCTCCATCAGTCCCTGCACCACCGAAAACCCGTCAAAGCCCGGCATCTGGATATCCAGAAACACCAGATCGGGCTTGTGCGTCTTGATGCTGCGAATCGCCTCGCGACCATTGACACAGGTGTCGATGATCTCAACATCCTCATGCGCCTGGAGGCGGAGTTGCATGCCCTGGATCGCCAGGGGTTCGTCATCGACGAGAATGGTTCGGATCGTCATGCGGCCTCTTTCGTCGGTTCCTCGAGCTGGAACGGAATGTCGATCTCTACCCCAAAGCCGCCCCCTGGGTTTGATCGCGTCTCGAAACGGTGGTCGGGCCCAAATGCCTGCGCCAGCCTGTCCCTAATATTGGCAAGCCCAACCCCGGTTGAAAGGCTTGGCCGGGATTTTGTTTCATGCAAGCCCGGCCCCGTATCGGATACGCTGATCTGCACCCGCTCGCCGTTCAACCGAGCGACCACGTTGATCTCTGCCCCGTTTTCCTGCGGGGTGACGGCATATTTGATCGCGTTTTCAACCAGCGGCTGGAGCAGCAGCGACGGCAGCCGGGCCTTGGCGACGCGGGGATCAATCGAAAAGCTCGGTCGCAGCCGATCCTCAAACCGCATCTTCTCAATCTCGAGATACAGCTTCAGCGTCTCGACCTCCTGCGCAATGGTGACATTGGCGGTCGGTTCATTGGCGAGCGTGTAGCGCAGGAAAGAGGACAGTCGACTGAGCATCGCATTGGCGCGGTCGGTCTGTTTCAGCAGCACCAATGTGGAGATAGAATTGAGCGTGTTGAACAGGAAATGCGGGTTGAGCTGATAGCGCAGCATTGCGAGCTGCGCCGTCGATGCCTGATTGCCCAGTTTTTCGAGCTGATCGATCTGTTCTTCGACGATCAGGTAGAAGTTGATCCCGAAATAGAGCGCCGACCAGCCTGATAGCACCACGAAATTCAGGAAGATCGTGCCTAGCACCAGGTTGAGATTGATCCCCGGATTGTCGAGCTTGATGAACGAGAAAGAAAAGGCATCGAGCACTGCATAAAGCAGCGTCGCCGCGCCCAGCGTGAACAGGGTGAGCAGCACCAAGCTGATCCGCGGCAGGGTGCGATAATAGCCATAAAGCGTGGAAAGCAGCAGCGTGATGCAATAGCCGATGATCGATTCGATCACGATGGCGATCAGGGCGGCGATCGACAGGCCATTGTTGATGCTGGAAACGCTGCGCAGCACGAGATAGCCGCTCCACCCCGCCGCCTGCAGCATCCAGAATGCGCGGTTCTTCTCTTCGAAAAAGGGGCGCGAAAAGATGCCGGGCTTGGGTCCGGGCTCTAGTCCGGCTTGGGCAAGCGCGCTCATTGGGGCATCGGGCGGAGCGGCGGTTCGATCATCGCCCCCTTATAGCTGCTGACAAACCGTCGGGAAGGGGGCTATGTTGCGTGCCAGGACAGGAGACAGATAATGGCCGACGGCAACGATAACCCCGGCAGCGACCGGGCGCGCTTTACCGCAATGACGCAAGGGACGCAGGAAGACTGGCTGACGATCGCCACGCATTTCCGCGAATTTTCGCACGGCCTGCCGGCGCGGGTGCTGACTCACCTGAAGCTGCTGGAGGGCGATTATGGCGGCTTTCCGGTCGACCGGCTGGAACATTCGCTGCAAACCGCCACGCGCGCGCACCGCGACGGGCGAGATGAGGCTTATGTGGTCACCGCGCTGCTCCACGACATTGGCGATACGCTGGGCAGCTTCAACCACCCGGAAATTGCAGCGGCGATGCTGCGGCCGTTTGTCAGCGAAGAACTGCACTGGATCGCCAATAATCACGGCGTGTTCCAGGGCTATTATTATTTTCACTATCTCGGCATGGACCGCGACCTGCGCGAAAATTACCGGGGCCACCCGCATTTTGAGGCGTGTGCCGAGTTTTGCGAGAAATATGATCAATCCGCGTTCGATCCGAACTACGACAGCGCACCGCTAAGCTTTTTCGAACCGATGGTCGCCCGCGTGATGGCCCGGCCCATCAACAGCATCTACGCAAAGGTAGCCGAAAACGCCTGATCATCGCTGAGTGACGAAAGACAAAAAGGCCCCGCCGATCCAATCGGCGGGGCCTTTTTTCGGTGTGGCTGGCCCCCAACAGCAAACCGCCGCCCCCTTTCGGGGACGGCGGCCTGTTAGGGGTCAATATTTAGAGACGATTGTGATCAGAAGCCCACGTTCAGCGTCATGATGAACGTGCGTGGCGTGCCGATCTGCGCAAAGGGGTTGTTGAACTGGGTGGTCGCACCGCCGTTGAAGCCGCCAACGAAGTACTGATTGGCCAGGTTCTGGACGTTCAGCTGCAGATAGGTCTTGTCGTTCAGACCGGCCCAACCCATCGGCAAGCGCACATCGGCGTCGATCAGGGTGTAGGCTGGCGTGCTGGCGTCATAGGTCTGGATCGCAAAACCGCGCGTGCCGGTGAAGGTCGCCGGTGTATTGGCAGCCGTTGGGCAAACCTGGTTGATCACCGTCCCCGTGCACTGCAGCGCAGGCAGGTTCTGGTCGTTCAGGAAACGCGGACCGGTGCGCTTTACCTGAATGCCGATTTCAACCGGGCCAAGCTGCCCCTGAACACGACCACCAACCGTGTAAACCGGCGCACCCGATTCACGCCTGCCAGCGGTAAGCGCGAAGATTGGGGCACCTGCAACGGTGCAGTTTACCGTCGTGTTGGCAGCGGTTAGCGTGGTGGGGCAACGACCGATCTGGACATTCGACTGGATGTTCGAGTCCAGATACGAACCGAAGACATACAGCGTCAGCTCAGGGATCGGACGATAGGTGACGCTGCCGTCAAAGCCGTATTTATCGACCGTGCCAAGGTTACGGAACAGCGTGACCTGCGTGTCCGGATCAAAGGCGTTCGCGAGACGATTGGTGAAGCGCGAGAAGTAAGGGCCGACCTGAACCTGCAACTTGCTTGAATTGTACCGCAAGCCAGCGTCGAAGTTGTCGGTGGTTTCCGGTTCAGGCTGGCCGGATGGCGACGACAGCGGGAAGTAGAAGTTCTGGTACAGGTTGTCCGTGCTCGGAACCTGCAGACCCTTTGAATAGTTGCCGAAAACCGACCAGCCATCAGCCGGCTTGAAGACAAAGCCAACGTTCGGCAGCACGCGCTGGTAATTGAACGACCGTGACTGCGGAGGGGCAAAGCCCGTCGCCGTGTTGGTCGTCGCGTTGAAAACATAAGGGTTTGCCGCCGCAAATGCTGCCGTCTGGTTGGTGCAGGCAACGTTGCCGCTTGCTGCGGTGGTGAAGCAATTCTGGGTGAGGTCGCGCGAGTAGAACGGTGCACGAATGCCCGCCGTCACCACCAGCGCTTCGTCAAAGAACTTGCCGCGATATTCACCGGAAACCTGATGCAGCGTCGCAAACGACAGACGGTCACGGCCTTGAAGCACCGTGCCGGCTGACGTCAGGATTGGTGCATTGACCGGGAACACGTCAAAGGGCTGGCCATTGGCGCGCAGAAAGCCGGCTTCGCCGGTCTGGCGGTGGCGGGCACGATCGAACGAGTAGGTGACACGCACCGAGTGATCGTCAGTGACATCCCAGCGCAGCGAGGCCAGAACGCCGAAGCGGCTGGTCTGGGTCTGGCTGGGGCGCAGCACCGTCACCGTATCGAGGACATCGCCGTCGCCGTTCAAATCGCGACCAAAGAAGTTGGTGGTCGTCGTCTGGCCGGCGCCAGTGTTTATTGCCGTCACGACGGTGCCGACATAGCCCGTGGTGATCGACCCTGCTGGACGCACACCGGCGAGCGTGCCGGTGCCTTCCGAACCAGCGACCGTGCCGCCGCCATTGGCCTTCACATACTGATAGCTCGGATCGACCGTGAGGACGAGGCGGTCTGCCAGCGTGAAGCGCGAATTGATGCGGACGCTGCCGGTGTTCGACGGGTTGAACCGTTCATCAAAGCTGGTGCCGCAGCCCTGCAAGGGGGCGGCGGGCGCAAATGGCGTGTCGGTCAACCCAGGGCGTGCAGCCGTCAGCGTACAGCGCGGAACGGTGTATGGCAGTTCGTTAAACCCGTTGGGGAAGCGGTTGCCGTTCGAATTCGTGCCCGGCGTGCGAACGGCGCCAGTCACAAGGGCAGGGTTGCCGATCGAATTCGGGGCAGCCGTCGACTGGCTGAAGATGTTGTTATCGGAACGCAGCGGCGCCGAACCACCAAAGTTATTGCGGTTCTGGTTGTAGTTACCCGAAATCGAGACGAAATCGCCGTTATCGCCAATCGGCTGATAGAGTTTGGCGTTATACTGCTGCTTGAAAATCTTACCGAAATCATTGAGATACCAGTTGTTTTCGGTGCGGCTGGCAGCAACGAACAAGCGCGTGCCGAACGAGGTGATGTTCCCCGTGTCGATCATGCCGAAGAAGCGATAATAGTTGAAATCACCAACCGACGCGAGGAAGCGTGCGCCCAGCTGTTCGCTAGGGTTGCGCGTGCGATAGTTGACGGTCGAACCCGTGGCAGCCGCCGTCGGGGTGTCAACGTCGGTCGAGCCATAGTTCACATTCACATTCTCGATCAGCTCAGGATCGAGCTGCTGGTTCGAGAAGATCGCATAGTTGCCCGAATCGTTCAGGGGGATACCGTCAAACGTCAGCGCAATGCGGCTTGAATCGAAACCGCGAATGTTCAGGGTGCCGCCAGCCGAGCCGAAAGGATCGTTGTTCTGGAAGCTGACACCGGGCAGCGAGTTGATCGTGTTGAGGATCGAGTTGCCGGGGGTCTGGCGGCTGATGAATTCCTGGTTCAGCACGCCCTTGGCTTTGGACGTATCGGGCGATTCAATGCCCGCGATACCCTTTTCCGTGCGTGCCTTGACGACGATGTCGCCCTCGTCAAATTCCATCGAGCCGGTTGACTGCGCACTGGCGACGGCAGGCATGACGAGCGCGGCAAAGGCCGCGCCAAAAAATAGCTGGTTGCGCATTATAGTCCCCTTGAGGCGATTGAGTCGCTGTAAATTCGCTTTAGATCAGTCTTTTCGACCGTCACAAATGCCCATGCATGGAATTTATTTCGCTTCAATGACAGACTGAATGGAAGCTTAATTGGGCGTCATTGTTTCATGCTGCGTTGCAAAAAAGCACCACCCTCAGTGCCCCTAAAGTCCGGCGACAATCGCCTGCCAGCCGGCTTCATCGATTACCTTAATGCCTAATTCAGTAGCTTTTTTTAGCTTTGACCCAGCCCCTGGCCCAGCGATAATCAAATCGGTCTTGCTGGAGACTGATCCGGCAACGCGAGCGCCCAGCGCCTCGGCTTGTGCCTTGGCTTCGTCTCTGCTGAGCGACTCGAGATTGCCGGTAAAAACGAGTGTCTTGCCGCTCACTGCCGAGTCGCGGGTGGTATGGACGACATCGGTCGGGCGCACCTGACGCAACAGATCGCGCAGCGCGGCGCGGTTATGGGGTTCTGCAGCAAAATCGACCAGGCTGAGCGCGACCTCTGGGCCAATACCCGGTGTTTCGATGACAGATGCCAGCAATTTGCCAACGCGCGCCAGATGCTTTTCGTCGCTTTCGCCGATCGCGGGCGGCGTTGTCCGGCGCACGTGCAGCGCATGGCGGATTACCTGGACCAGCGCGCGTAGCGAGCCATAACGGCGCGCCAGATCGCGCGAGGTTGTCGCGCCGACATGGCGGATGCCAAGCGCGAACAGGAAGCGATCAAGCGGCGGGGTTCGCTTGGCGTCGATCGCATCGATTAAATTCTGTGCGGAAACCTCTGCCCAGCGTTCCCGCATCAGCAGCTTTTCGCGCGTCAGCGTGAAGATATCGGCGGGCGCGGCGATCAGGCGATCATGAAAAAAGCTCTCAATATTGGTGATCCCCAGTCCATCGATATCGAGCGCCTGGCGTGAGGCGAAGTGCCGGAGCCGCTCGACGCGCTGCGCCGGGCAGATCAGCCCGCCTGAACAGCGCCAGTCGACCTCTCCCGGATCGCGCTCGGCGGCGGACCCGCATTCGGGGCAATGGGTGGGGAAGGGCCAGGCACCGCGCGTTTCGTCGCGCGACAGGTTTTCGACAATCTGGGGGATGACGTCGCCGGCCCGCTGCAGCACGACGCGGTCGCCGGGCCAAACGTTCAGTCGCACAATCTCATCGGCATTGTGCAGCGTGGCGTTGGTGACGACGACACCGCCGACTGTGACGGGTTCAAGCCGCGCGACGGGGGTCAGCTTGCCGGTGCGACCGACCTGAATGTCAATCGCGCGCAATATGGTTTGGGCGCGTTCGGCGGGGAATTTATGCGCGATTGCCCAGCGTGGTGCGCGTGAGATAGCCCCCAGCCGATCCTGCCAATCGAGCCGATCGACTTTATAGACCACCCCGTCGATATCAAAGGGCAGGTCTGCGCGCGCGGCCTCGATCATCCGGTAATGGGAGAGCGCGCCAGCGACATCGTCAACGCGCACCAGCATGGCGCTCACTGGCAGGCCCCAAGCGGCGATGGCCTGCATCACGCCCAGCTGCGTCTCACTAGGGATAATGCTGGCGTCGCCCCAGCCATGCGCCAGGAAGCGCAGCGGGCGGGTCGCGGTAACGCTTGCATCCTTCTGGCGCAGTGACCCGGCGGCGGCGTTGCGCGGATTGGCGAATTGGCGCGCCTTGTCGGGGTCCTCCGCGTCGGCGAGCAGCCGGGCGTTGAGCGCGGCGAAATCAGCCTTGGCCATGTAGACCTCACCGCGCACTTCGAAGATGGCGGGGGGGGAGCCGGTGAGGGTTGCGGGTATATCGGCAATCGTGCGGACATTGGCGGTCACATCCTCGCCAATTGCCCCGTCGCCGCGGGTGAGTGCCTGCACCAGCTGGCCGTTTTCATAGCGGAGCGAACAGGACAGGCCATCGATTTTGGGCTCAGCGGTCAGCGCAACGGTCTCATCGGCGGCGAGCGACAGGAAACGGCGGACACGTCCGTCGAAATCGCTGATGTCTTCGTCGGCAAAGCCATTGTCGAGGCTCATCATCGCCTTGGCATGCGCGACCTTGGCGAGATGGCCGGCGGGGGCGGCGCCGACCTTCAGACTGGGTGAATCGGCGCGCACCAACTGCGGGAAGGCCGCTTCGATCGCAGCATTGCGGCGGACGAGCGCGTCATAATCGGCGTCACTAATCTCGGGCGCATCATCGGTGTGATAGCGCGCATTGTGGTACGCGATCTCGGCGGCAAGGCGCGCGAGTTCGGCGGCGGCATCAGAATCGGAGCTTGGCAACGACAGCGTCATGGCCATGCGCTAACGCTGACCAAGTTTCGGTTCAAGGAGGGTGCGATGCCGAACTTTGTCCAGATTACCCCGTTCATGCATGTTCCTGATCTGACGGCGGCGATTGATTATTTTTGCGATCTGCTGGGATTTGCGATCCTGTATCGCGACGCTGGTTATGCCTATGTCGAGCGTGAAGGGTGCGGCATGCGCCTGTTGCAGAGTGACGGAGAGGATGGTGCGCCGCCCGGCAATCGCCGATTTGCCTATTATGTCGATGTCCGCGACGTCGATGCGCTGCACCAGGAATTGAAGCCCAAGCTTGATCAATTACCGCCGGGGAATGTGTTCGGACCGATCGATCAACCGTATCGCCAACGCGAATTGCTGATCCTGGCACCCGATGGCAATCTGCTTGTGTTCGGTCAGCCGATCAGCGGCTAAGCCGTTTCCAGCAACCGTGCCGCCTGCGCGCGCGCTTCGTCGGTCACCGTCGCGCCTGATAGCATGCGCGCGATTTCCTCCTGCCGCTCGGCCTCATCGAGCGCGCGGACGCCGGTGCGGGTGACGGTGCCGTCATGGCTTTTGGCGATCAGCAGATGATGCTGCCCGCGCGCGGCAACCTGCGGGCTGTGGGTGACGACCAGCAACTGCGTCGTCTCGGCCAGCCGCGCGAGCCGTTCGCCGATCGCGCTCGCCACTGCGCCGCCGACGCCGCGATCGATTTCGTCGAAGATCATCGTCGCCGCGCCGCCCTGTTCGGCCAGGCTGACCTTCAGGGCGAGGATGAAGCGCGAGAGTTCACCGCCGCTGGCGATCTTGATCAAGGGGGCAAAGGGCGCGCCAGGGTTGGTCGAGATTTCGAATTCGACACGGTCCTTGCCCTGCGCGGACCAGCTGTCTTCGCCGAGTGGCGCCACCACGGTTTTGAAGCGCGCGGCATCGAGTTTTAGCGGGGCGAGTTCGCCCTTCACAGCGCTATCGAGCCTTGCTGCGGCCTCAGTGCGGGCTTTGGTCAGGACGGTTGCTTCGCGGTGATAGGCAGTGGCGGCGGCGGCAACCGCGCGTTCCAGTGCCGCCACCCCGGCACCCCCGCTTTCAATCCGCTCAAGCTTGCTGGTCAGTTCTTCGGTCAGCGCCGCGAGATCGTCGGGCTGGACGCGGTGTTTGCGAGCGACCGCGCGCAGTTCGAAGAGCCGGGTTTCGTCGGCCTCCAATTGCGCCGGATCAAAGGCCAGCGCTTCGGCAGCCTCGTCAACCTTTTCCTGCGCGGTGGTGCCGTCGATGATCGCGCGATCAATCGCGGCAAGGGCTTCCGCCAGCGCTTCATGGTCTTCGGTGATCCGTTCCAGGATACGGGCCGCCTGCCGCAACCGGGCAAGCCCGCCTTCCGATCCATCGAGCAGATCGGCGATCGCCTGCATGTCGCCAGCGATTTTCTCGCCGCGCTGCATGCTCGCCCGGCGCGTGGCCAGAATTTCCTCTTCACCGGGTTCGGGCGCAAGCGCCGTTAGTTCAGCGACGGCATGTTCCAGCCAATCGCGGTCGCGCGCGGCGGTGTCGAGTTCCTCGCGCGCGGTGGCGAGCGCGGCCTGCGCGTCGCGCAATGTGCGGTGGGCGGTGGCGACCAGATCGGTGTCGATCCGGCCAAAGGCATCGAGCAGCGCGCGGTGCCCACGTGCATTGAGCAGCCCGCGATCATCATGCTGGCCGTGAATTTCGACGAGATGCCCGGAGAGATCGCGCAGCAGGCCAGCAGAGGCAGGCTGATCATTGACGAAAGCGCGGCTGCCGCCATCGGCCTTGACGATACGGCGGATCAGCAAGGGTTCGGCGGGATCGAAATCGAGCCCGTTGAGTTCAAGCAGCACCGCGACTGGCCCGCCCAGCCGGGGCGGATCAAAGCAGGCGGTGACTACGGCTTGGGCAGTCCCCTGGCGGACCAGCGACGTCTCACCACGACCGCCGAGCGCAAGGCCAAGCGCATCGAGCAGAATCGATTTGCCTGCCCCGGTCTCGCCGGTCAGCACGCCAAGGCCTGCGCCGAAATCGAGATCGAGTGCCTCAATCAGCACGACATCGCGGATGGAAAGGGCGGTCAGCATCGCCGCACGGGATCGCTTAGCGGCCGGATCGGCGCGCAGGGACTGGGAAAGGGCCGCGCGGGATCAGGCGCCGACCTTTGCGACCGCTTTTGGCTTATAATCACCCACCAATTTATAGGCGCGCTGATACCAATCGGTTCCTGGATAGTTATTGCCGAGCACGGCGGCTGCCTTTTTCGCTTCTTCGGGCAAGCCAAGCGCGAGATAGGTTTCGGTGAGCCGCATCAGCGCTTCGGGTACGTGCGTGGTCGTCTGATAGTCTTCGATGACATGGCGGAAGCGCATCGACGCGGCGAGCCAATCGCCGCGATTTTCATAAAAGCGGCCAACCTCCATCTCCTTGCCGGCAAGATGGTCGCGCACCAGATCCATTTTCAGGCGGGCGTCTGACGCATATTTCGTCGCGGGATAGCGCCGCGACAATTCGCCGAGCGCATCGAGTGCCTGCTGGGTGATTTTCTGATCGCGCGTTACGTCCGAAATCTGCTCATAATAGCCAAGCGCCACCAGATAATAGGCATAAGGCGCATCGCGGTTGCCCGGATGGACCGACAGGAAACGCTGCGCAGACTGAATCGATTTCGTGTAATCGGCTGTCAGATAATAAGAAAATGCCCCCATCAGCTGCGCACGGCGTGCCCAGATGGAATAAGGATGCTGGCGCTCCACTTCATCAAAAAGGGCGGCAGCTTCGTCGTAACGGTGCTGATCAAGCCGCTTCTTGGCCGCGGAATATAAGGTGCCCACATCACGGGCGACATAGGGCAGATCGCCCTTGCTCTTGTTGCCGGCACAGCCAGCGATGGAAATCATGCTGGCGGCGATCAGCGCCAGCGATACGGAGCGGGACAGGGGAATACGCATGGGCCATGTCCATAGCCGACCAGGCCGCGCGCGAACAATGTTTTTTGACACAGGCTTCAGCCAGCCGATGCGGGCGCGGGATCGTCCTGGTGACGATGCGCGTTGTGGCCCTGTCCCTCCTTGCGATAAGAACCTGTCATGACCGTGATGTTGCTCACCACCAAATGCGTTGAAAAACCCTGGGGTCGGCATGATCTCTGGCCCGGCTTTGCCGATCCTGCGCCGGGGACGCCGCCGATTGGCGAGATATGGTTCGAAGCGCCCGCCGATGCCGCGCCTGATCTGCTCGTCAAATATCTGTTCACCAGCGAAAAACTGTCAGTGCAGGTGCATCCCGATGATGATGCGGCGCGCGCAGCGGGGCATCCGCGCGGCAAGGATGAAGCATGGTTGATCCTGGCGGCGCGCCCTGGGGCAACGATCGCGATCGGGACGCTTGCACCGATGAGCCAGGACGCCCTGCGCGCGGCGGCACTCGACGGCAGCATCGAACAGCTGCTCGACTGGAAGCCCGTCACGGCAGGGGATTTCTTTTATTCGCCGGCAGGCACCGTCCATGCCATCGGGGCCGGAATCACGCTGGTTGAAGTGCAGCAGAATGTCGATCTGACCTATCGGCTTTATGATTATGGTCGGGCGCGCGCGCTGCATCTGGAAGCCGGCGTTGCCGTCAGCGATGCCAAGCCCTTCATTGCCCAGACAGCGCCTGGCGTCATTGGCGGGGACCGGACGATCCTGGCGGAAGGGCCGAAATTCGTGGTTGAACGCTGGCAGGGTGGCGACCATGCGCTGGCGCTGCCAGAGGGCGTATCGGGCTGGCTGGTGCCGCTGGCTGGACGGGGCAGCGCTGACGGCGTTTCCTGGCGCGCGGGCGAATGTTTGATGCTGGCGGGGCAGGTGACGGTGACGGCATCGGCCGATAGCGACCTGCTCTTTGCCTATCCAGGCGACACGCGCCTGCTGGGCTGAAATCCTTAAACAGTTGGTGGTAGCGAGACAGCGATGCTGCGCGTTCTGACTCTTGCCACGCTGTTTCCTGATACGACCCGCCCCAATTTTGGCGTGTTTGTCGAACGGCAGACATTGGGGCTGGCGGCACTACCGGACGTTGACCTGCGCGTAGTCGCGCCGATCGGCCTGCCGCCCTGGCCGCTGTCGCGCCATGCGCATTACCGGGCATTTGCGACGGTGCCTGACGCCGAAGAATGGAAGGGCGTGCCGGTTGCGCGTCCGCGATTCCTAACCTTGCCGGGTACCGGCGGGCGCTTTCATGCGATGGCACTGCGCCAGCGGCTGGTGCCGCTGTTGACGGCGATCCGCCGCGACTTTGCCTTTGACGTGATCGATGCCGAGTTCTTCTTTCCCGACGGGCCAGCGGCGATCGCGCTTGGCCGTCGCTTCGGGGTGCCGGTGTCGATCAAGGCGCGGGGGGCCGATATCCATCATTGGGGGCACGGCGCAACGGGCGCGCAGGTGCGTCGGGCTGGTCAGGCGGCAGACGGGTTGCTGGCGGTATCGCAGGCGATGCGCGGCGACATGGCCGCGATCGGCCTACCGCAGAGCCGGATCGCCGTTCACCTTACCGGGGTCGATCTTGATCGCTTCGTCCCGCGCGATCGAACGGCGGCGAAGGCGGCGCTGGGCGTGACGGGGCCGCTGATCGTGTCGCTTGGGGCGCTGATTGCGCGCAAGGGGCATGATGTGGTGGTCAAAGCGATGACGGACCTGCCGGGTGCGACGCTGATGATTGCCGGGGAGGGACCGGCCCGTAGCGCGCTGATCGCCGATATCGCGCGGCTTGGGCTGGGCGATCGCGTGCGCTTGCTCGGATCGGTGCCGCATGGCGAGATGCCGGCGTTACTTGCGGCCGCCGATGTCATGGCGCTTGCGTCCGCCTCGGAAGGGCTTGCCAATGCCTGGGTGGAAGCGCTGGCCTGCGGCACGCCGATCGTCATCACCAAGGCGGGCGGGGCAGCCGATGTGGTGACCGATCCCCTTTACGGCCGGATCGTCGAGCGCACGCCCGCGGCTTTTGCGGCGGCAATCAGCGCGTTGCTGACGCTGCCGCCGGATCAATCGGCGGTCAGGCAGGGGGCCGCGCGCTTCACCTGGGAGGCGAATAGCGCGGCCTTATTTGCTCATTTGAGCGGTTTGGTCGCGCGCCACCGATAAATTGGTCAATGGCCGCTTGGCTTGGCCCAGGCCTTGGCCTGCCGCGCCGACAGGGTGACGAGATCGCCCATCGCCACCGGCATGTCGATCAGGTGCAACCCCCAATCCTTCAGGATGGTTCCGCCCACCGATACATCGCCGACGATCGTGTCCGTCCGGGGATCAGCTGGATCGGCATTCACCGTCACCGCCAGATAATGGAATGGGCCCGTTGCCACGCATTCCGTGGAGAGCAGGCCAGGTGCCTTCACAAAACTGGTCGAAACCGGCGCGCCGTCCGCCGTCCAGGCACCCTGGCGGGCACTGGCAATCCCGGCTCCGGTGGTGCCGAGATAATTGTCAGATACTGCCTTGCCGCCGCCCAGCGCCGCCGGGTTGGTGCAGGCAGCGACCATGCCGGGCTGGGGCACCACACCGAAGCGGCTGCCCTCGGGCGGGGGTGAATCGTTGCGGAAGGTGACATAGCTAATCAGGCACCCGGCCTGGTCCGCGCTGTGGCAAAGCGGGATCGCCTTCAGATCACCGCCGACATCCTTGCCCTGTGGCACCGCGACATTGGTGCCGAGCAGCATCGCTGAAATCAGCAGCTTCTGCGTTGGTTTACCGTCAATCTCATTCTGCATCAGCACCTTCAGCACGCCCGACCCCTGGCTATGGCCGATCAGCACGACACCGTGCCCCTTATTGTCGCGCGCCAGATAGTTTTCCCATGCTGCCTTCACATCAGCATAAGCGAGCGCGCGGTCAGCTGGCACAGCCTTGCCCGCCATGATCGCCTGCAGTGCGGTCAGCGTCACCTGGCGATAGAGCGGGGCGAAGACACGGCAGCTTTTGGCAAAGCGTGCCGCCTGGAACGCAGCGACCTGATTTTCCTCAGGCCCCGCAATCATGTCGCTGTTTGGCGTCTTGTCGAGCGAGACGGTGGGATAGACATAGAAGCAATCGAATTTCGGGGCAGAGGCGGCGACAAATTTCTCGGTGCTGCGCGTGCCATTGGCCATGATGACGGTGGCGTCCTGATTGGCGGCGCAGGCGTCCGTCCGGCCGGGGCGGCAAAGCCAGGCGCTGTCCTGGGTGTAGTCCGGGGCAGGGGCTATGTCAGCGGCGGTCTGGGCGATCGCCGGTGGCGCGGCAATAGTAGTGGCGGCCAGCAGGCCAAGGGCTGCAATCAGTTTCATCGCGATCCTCCCGAATATGTTTTTTGCCATCATAGCCGGGCAGCATGGCGCGTCGAGCGCAAATCAGCGCAGCGCTATAGCGGATAGAGCGCGCCCGCGATCCAGCGCCCTTCATGACGCAGCACGCTCCAGGCACGGGCAGCGGCGCGGCTGTCCATGGTCTCGATGCCGATCCCCAGCGCTTCGATCGCGCGGACCAGCGCGCGTGGCGGCTGGATGAGGCTGGCGCCGGTGCCGAGGATCAGGAATTCCGGCGACGGCGATACCGCCAGCAAGGGGGCAAGATCAGCCTCGCTCAGTGCCGCAATCGGTGGCGGCGCCCAGCCATGCGCGCTCATCGGCGTGATCAGCAGCGCGGTATAGACATTGTCGTCGATCCGGAAGCCGCCGCCCGAAAACCCCTTGATGATGGGGCCTTCGGGCGCGGAATCATGCTCCAGCCGCATCAGCGGCGCTCTTTGGGCACCACGCGTTCGGCCTGGCCGGCATAGTCAGCCTTGCCTGCCGGCTTTTCCAGATCAGGATCGGCGCGCAGGCCCAAGGTGATCAGCAGTGACGACGACACATAGATTGACGAATAGGTGCCGACGAAAATGCCCAGGATCATGGCAGCGGTAAAGCCGCGCAGCACATGGCCCCCGAACAGCAGTAACGCCCCTAGCGCGAGCAGGATCGTGAGCGATGTCATCACCGTGCGGGGCAGCGTTTCGTTGACCGACAGATCGATGATCTCCGACATCGACATCTTGCGATAGCGGCGCATATTTTCGCGAATTCGGTCATCGATCACGATCTTGTCGTTGATCGAATAGCCGATGATCGTCAGCACGGCGGCAACGATATTCAGATCAAATTCGAACTGCGTGATCGCGAAAAAACCCAGCGTCATCAGCAGATCGTGGACGATGGCGACCACGGTCGACACGCCGAACTGCCATTCAAAGCGGAAGACCGCAAACAGGCCGATGCCGAGCACGGCAAGCGCCACGGCGGCGGCGCCCGTCCAGATTAGCTCATTTGAAACCTTGCCCGAAACAGCATCCTGTTTCGAAAGCTTGGCGCTGGGGTAGATTGAATTGATGGCTTTCTGCACTTGCTTGACGACGGCATTGGTCGCGCCCTTGTCCTGCGATTTTGGCGCGGGCAGGCGCAGCGCCACGGTGACCTTGTCATCGTACAACTGCGGCCGCACTTCGCCCAGGCCCAGAGCGTCAATCGCGGTCCGCAGCTTGTCGAGCGAGGGCTCCTGTTCAAATTTTTCCTCGATCATGATACCGCCGACGAAATCGACGCCCAGGTTCAGTTTGTAGATGAACACCGTGGCGAGCGCGGCGACCGACAGCAACGCTGTCAGCCCGAACGCCCAGTAACGCAGGCGGACAAAGCCGATATTGGTGTTGTCGGGAACGAGTTTCAGCAGGCGCATGTGTCTATCCGCCGATCAAATGTTGATGTCGCTGGGGCGGTTTTTGCGCACCCAGAGCACGACGAGCATGCGCGTGAACGTAACGGCGGTGAACACCGATGTGACGATGCCGATCAGCAGCACCACGGCAAAGCCCTTCACGGGACCCGATCCGAGCAGCAGCATGATGACGCCGGAAATGCCGTGCGTCATATTGGCTTCAAAGATCGTGCGGCTGGCCTCTTTATAGCCCAGCTCAACCGACTGGATCACGCTGCGTCCGCGCCGCCGCTCTTCGCGGATGCGTTCGTTGATCAGCACGTTGGCGTCCACGGCGGTGCCGATCGTCAGTACGAAGCCGGCAATGCCCGGCAACGTCAGCGTGCCTTTTAGCAGCGCCAGCACGCCGATGATGACCAAGATGTTGATAACGACGGCGATGTTCGCATAGACGCCGAACCGGCCATAGGTGACGAACATGAACACGATCACCAGGATCGCCGCGATCACTGATGCGGTAATGCCTGCGCGGATCGAATCGGCGCCGAGATCGGGGCCGACGGTGCGTTCCTCAACGATTTTCAGCGCGACCGGCAGCTTGCCGGAACGAAGCGCGATGGCGAGTTCATTGGCTGTTTTGACGGTGAAGCTGCCTGAGATCGAGGCAGTGCCGCCCAAAATTGGTTCGTTGATACTGGGGGCCGAAATCACCTTGTTATCAAGAATGATCGCGAACGGCTTACCGACATTTTCCTGCGTGACGCGCGCAAATTTGCGACCGCCCTGGCTATCAAAGGTGATGACGACATCGGGTTCGTTGGTCTGCGAATTATTGCCCTGCACGGCATTGATCAGCTGATCGCCAGACACAATCACCGCACGCTGCAGCGCGATCGGCCCACCACCGTCTGCATAAGGCAAAATCTCGCTGCCAACCGGGGCGATGCCCTTGGCAACCTGCACGGGATCGGCATTCAGATCGACCAGCTTGAATTCCAGCTTGGCGGTTTTGCCGAGCAAGTCCTTCAGGCCCTGCGGGTCCTTCAACCCCGGCACCTGGACGACGATGCGGTTATTGCCTTGGCGGATGATCGTTGGTTCGCGCGTGCCGAGTTCGTCGATCCGCTTGCGCACCACTTCGGTTGCATCGCCCATCGCGGTATTGATGGCCTGAGTCAGCCCCGCTTCGGTCTGGGTCAGCACGAAACGTTGGCCGTCGACGACTTCGATATTCCAGTCACGCTGGCCAGTGAGGCCGGCACCATTGGTCAGCGGCAGCAGGCGTTCACGCGCTTCATCAACCTGGGTAACATCGCGCAGCAGGAAGCTTAGTTTGCCATCGCGGGTAGAGATATCGCCAATCCCGATCCGGGGATTGCCGCGCTTCATCTCCGTCAACACCGTGTCGCGCATCTGCTCCAGCCGGGCGACGGCGACGTCTTTAGTGTCTGCTTCAAGCAGCAAATAGCTGCCCCCGACCAGATCAAGACCGAAATTGATGCGCGGCAGCTTGTCGTTCAGGCCAGTCGTGGCGCTTTCGGGGATGAAGCTTGGCACCGCCAGCAGCATCAGCGCGACGATAAAGGCGATGATTGAGCTGACTTTCCAGCGCGGGAAATCCTGCATGGTGGCGCTCAGTCGTTCGCAGGTTTGCCGGCGCCGCTCGGCGCGATCGCCGCCAGCGTTGCCTTGACAACCTTGACCTTCACACCCGTCGCGATTTCGACCTCGACGATCCGCTCATCCACCTTGATGACCTTGCCGACGATGCCGCCTGCCGTCGTTACTTCATCGCCCTTCTTCACCGCGTTCACGGCGTCCTGAAGCTTCTTCATCCGCTGTTGCTGCGGGCGGATCAGCAGGAAATAGGCGAGTGGGAGCAGCAGCAGATAGGGGATGATCATCGCGATCGATCCGTTGCCATCGGCGGCGGCGCCAGCGGTCTGGGCAAAGGCGGGGGGAATGAACATGAACGTCCTGAACTGGCTGGGGTGATGGGGCGAGCTGTCGCCCTATAAGTGGCGCGCGCTATCATCATCGCAAGGGGGGCGCAACCGCCGCAATCGTGTCAGCGCGGCACGAGCGCTGCAAAGGCAGCGGCGATCCAGCGATGCGCGGCACGGATTGCGGGCAATCGGCGGATGTCGCGGTGCGTCAGCAGCCAGACTGGGCGCGGCGGCACAGCAAGCGCCAATGGCACGGCAATCAGCCCCGCCGCCTGCGCAAACGGAACCGGCAACAGCGCGATGCCCGCGCCGGCCTCGGTCGCTTGCAGCAGCGCGCGCGTGCTGCCGGTGCGCAGGGCAACAGCGCTGGTCAGCCCCGCTTTGGCGACCCAATCGAGCTCGGCGATGGGGCCATAGCTGTCGTCATAGATCAGTAGTCGTTCATCCTCCAGCCGCAGCGACGCTGGATCGCGCCCGGCGAGATAGCCCGCGCTGGCAAAGCAGCCGAGATCGATTTCGAAGATCCGCCGCGCAATCAGGCTGGCGCCTTCCGGACGCGACATGCGCAGCGCGATATCGGCCTCACGCGCGGCCAGACTCACCACTTCACCCTGGGGGCGCAGCGTGACGCATAACCCCGGCGCCATTTGCCACAGCATGGGCAGGGCAGGCGCGAGTATCTCGGTGACGATCAGGTCGGTCGCTGAAATCGTCACGCTTCCCGCCGCACTTGATGCGCCAAGCGCCGCTGCCGCCCGTCCGATCTGCGCGGCTTGCTCGACCAGCGGCGCGGCCAGCGCGGCGATCCGGCTGCCATCGGCCGTCAGCCGCACGCCATTGGCACGGCGGTCGAGCAGCCGCAGCCCGAGCGCGGTTTCCAGCCCCTCCAGCCGCCGCGCAATGGTCGACACGGCGAGCCCAAGCGGCTTGGCGACCGCGCTCAGCGAGCCGCGTTCGTCGAGCATCAGCAGTAGCTTTAGGTCTTCGCTGTCCACCAGCAAAGCTACCTCGTTTTGCATTTTATGCAAAAGCGATTTGCGATCTTCACGCTTACTCGGGGTAAGGCTGGGGCGTAAATCCCGATCACCACTCGATCAGGAGTTTCGTCATGAAGATCATCTCCACCAAGATCACACCATTGATCGCCGCCGCCGCGCTCGCCGCACTGCCGCTTGCCGCTGCGGCCAAGCCGGATGCGCCCGAGGGCCGCGTCGCGGTCGTCGTCAGCATCGCCACCCCGCCCGGCGTGACCGATGCCTATCTGAAGGCCGAGTTCGACAAGGCCGTCCCGCGCTATCAGGCGATCCCCGGGCTGATCCGCAAATATTTCACGATCGAGCCCAAGCGCTTTGGCGGCATCTATTACTGGTCGAGCAAAGCGGCGGCCCAAGCCTGGTTCAGCGACGCCTGGACGGCGCGCGCCAAGGCGACTTATGGCAGCGACCCGGTCGTCAGCTATTATGACGTGCCGCTGGCGATCGACGGGGCCAAGCCCTGATGCGCCAGCTCACCTTTGTGCGGCCCGGGCTGGTCGAGTGGCGCGAGGCGGCCACGCCGGCGCTGGCCAGCGCCGAGGCGGCGATTGTTCGTCCAATCGTGCTCGGTCGCTGCGATCTCGATGTCGGTTTCGTGCGCGGGCTGGCGCCGATGGCGGCCGGCGAGCCGATCGGGCACGAGATGATCGGTGAGGTGGTCGATGTCGGCGACGGCGTTCGCCATGTCCGGCCCGGCCAGCGCGTCATCGTCCCCTCGCAGATCAGTTGCGGCGCGTGCCGCAATTGCCGACGCGGCTTTACTGGGCGCTGCCAGGCCGTGCCCTTCGCGGCTGGCTTTGGCATGGGCCGCCCGGGCAATTATGGCTGTGCCGCCGCTGATCTGGTGAGCGTGCCATATGCCGATGCAATGCTGGTGCCGCTGCCCGCCGGCGCTGATCCGGTCGCGATGATCGGTGCGGCCGACATGGCGGCGGACAGCTGGCGCGCGGTCGCCCCGCAGTTTGCCGAGCGGCCGGGCGCGAGCGTGCTGGTGATGGGCGGGCTCGCCTCGGTGATTGGCATCTATGCCGCCGGTCTGGCGGTTGCGCTTGGGGCGGGGCGAGTCGATTATGCTGATGATGACCCGGTCCGGTTGGCGCAGGCGGCGGCCTATGGCGCCACCCCGATCACGCTGCCCGGCGATCTGCCGATGATGTACGAAATCGTCGTCGATGCCTGCGGCACGCTCGAAACCCTGATCCAGGCGATCCGCGCGACCGAGCCCGAGGGGTTGCTGACCAGCGTGACGATCCATCTGCGCGACACCACCCCGGTGCCGATGCTAGACATGTACCATAAGGGCATTGTCCTGCGCACTGGTCGCGCCAATGTCCGCACCAACATCCCGCCCACGCTTGATTGCTGCCACGCGCATGGCTTCCGGCCCGATCTGGTCGAAACAAGGCTCTATGCGTTCGATGATGCGCCCGCAGCGTGGATGGATGATGCGTTGCGTACGGCGGCATCGCGTGTTTGATCTGCCGCCCGGCTTTGCGCCGCATTTCCGCAAAAGTCCGCTGACGGAACCCTGGGAGCCGCTCTATTCGAAGCGCGAGGGCGAGGTGCTGACTATTGGTTTGCTTATTGCTGCGCCGCATACCAACGCGCGCGGCCTGGCGCATGGCGGTCTGATCGCCGCGCTGGCTGATAATGCGATGGGGTTGGCCTGTGCGCTGGCCGGGCAGGGGGCCGGGGCAGGCGTAGGCGGGATCGTCACGGTAAGCCTCACCTGCGACTTTACTGGGAGCGCCAAGATTGGCGATTGGCTGGAAATCCGCGCGATCCCCGTGCGGGTTGGCCGGACATTGGCGTTTGGCGGGGCGCAAGTGACCACCGGGGATCGCAGTGTCGCGCGGGCAAGTGCCGTATTCAGCGTGCAAACCGCGCCATCACCCCCGCCGGTCGGGTAAGGCTTGCATCGCGGCATCGGTACGCATAATGCCCCACGCTCGGTCGGGGCGTAGCGCAGCCTGGTAGCGCATCACACTGGGGGTGTGGGGGTCGCAGGTTCGAATCCTGTCGCCCCGACCAATAATTTCAAAGACTCAGCGACAATTTCCCCGCCCGGCGCGGCGCGCGGGGCTCGCGCAGCGTCCCGGGGATAGGCAACAGCAATCACAATCCGGGGCTGGCGCCTTGCGCCGGACTAGCGCTAGGACGCGCTATGCCGTCCGCTGCATCAACTCGCACCTGGCAACCCGACAGCCGCCGCTGGCCGCCTGCGCTGATCGATGCCGCACTGGCGCTGCATGACAATCGCCTGTCAGAGGCTGAGCCGTTGCTCCGTCAGCATCTGAAGGCCGATCCCTTCGATGTCGCCGCGATCCGGATGCTGGCGGAGCTCGCCGGGCGGATCGGGCGGTATAAGGATGCCGAGAATTTGCTCCGTCGCGCGCTTGAACTGGCGCCCGATTTCACGGCGGCGCGCGCCAATCTGGCGATCGTGCTCTATCGGTTGAACAGGCCAGCAGAGGCGATTGCCGAACTCGATCTGGTCACGCATGACGAGCCTGATCACCTTGGCCATGCCAATTTGAAGGCTGCCGCCTTTGGCCGGATCGGCGGCTTTGACGAGGCGATTGCGCTGTATGAGGCGATCCTGGCCAAGGCACCCGATCAACCGCGCGTCTGGATGAGCTTTGGCCATATGCTCAAAACCGTTGGTCGCCAGGCTGACGGTATTGCCGCCTATCGCCGTACGATCGCGCTCGCGCCAGCGATGGGCGAAGCGTGGTGGAGCCTTGCCAATCTTAAGACGGTGCGCTTCGGCGCTGACGATATTGGCGCGATGCAAGCAGCGCTCGCGCGCGACGACACCAGCGATGAGGATCGCTTCCACCTCGATTTCGCGCTAGGTAAGGCGCTGGAGGATCGCGGCGAGGCGGAGTCGGCGTTCGATCATTATGCGCGAGGCAATGCGCTTCGGCGGACCAAGATTGTCTATGATGCCGATGAGACGACCGCTTTCGTCGATCAAAGCATCGCGCTGTTCACGCCTGATTTCTTTGCGGCCCGCGCCGAGCAGGGCTGCCCCGCGCCCGATCCGATCTTCATTCTGGGCATGCCGCGCGCCGGATCGACGCTGGTCGAACAGATTTTGTCGAGCCACAGCCTGGTTGAGGGCACGTCCGAACTGCCCGATATGCCAACGCTGGCCCGGCGGATCGATGATTATCCGGCCGGGGTCGCTGCACTTTCGGCCGACGCGCTGCACGATATGGGTGTCGACTATTTGAAACGCGCCGCCATCCAGCGTCGCAGCGACAAGCCCTATTTCATCGATAAATTGCCCAATAACTGGGCGCATGCCGGGCTGATCCGGTTGATCCTGCCCAACGCGAAGATCATCGATGCGCGCCGCCACCCGATCGCTTGCTGCTTTTCAAATTTCAAACAGCATTTCGCGCGGGGGCAGGCGTTCAGCTATGTGCTTGACGATATGGGACGCTATTACCGGGACTATGTCCGGCTGATGTCGCATTTCGGGGAGGCGATGCCCGCGCCACCCTATCGCGTCATTTATGAAGCGATGGTCGAGGATACCGAGGCGCAGGTGCGGGCGTTGCTGACGGCCTGTGGGCTCGCATTTGAGCCCGCTTGCCTGGCCTTTCACGAAACCGAGCGCGCGGTGCGGACGGCCAGTTCGGAACAGGTGCGCCAACCGATTTTTCGCGACGGGATCGAAGCCTGGACCGGGTTCGATGCGTGGCTGGATCCCCTCCGCGCCGCGCTGGGTGATGTGATTGACGCCTATCCGGTGGTGCCAACGCGCTGATGCGCCGTTGCAAAACGGCAACATTCGCTCAACAAATAGAAACTAATTCGTCATGAACTTGACGGGAAAGGCCTTGAGGCAGAACATCGCGGCATGAAATTTCGTCATTTGGGGGTTACATGAAATTTTCTTCCTCGCGCGCTGTGCTTGCTGCCCTGCTGAGCTCGGTCGCAATACTTCCAACCGCGGCTTTGGCGCAGACCGCGCCTGCCGCTGAGTCGGCGATCGAGGATGCCGCATCGGACAATGACATCATCGTCACGGCCCAGAAGCGCGAAGAGAATATTCAGAATGTGCCGCTCAGCATTCTGGCGCTGGGTGAGAAAAAGCTCGATCAGCTTAACGTTACCAATTTCCAGAATTTCACCGCCTTGCTCCCGTCGGTTTCGTTCCAGAGCTCACAGCCTGGTGTGACCACCGTCTATGTCCGCGGCGTGGCCTCGGGCGGCGATGGCAATCATTCGGCGTCGCTCCCGTCGGTTGGCTTTTATCTCGATGAACAGCCGATCACGACGATCGGCGGCACGCCCGATATCCATATCTATGACGTGGCCCGGATTGAGAGCCTCGCTGGCCCGCAGGGTACGCTATACGGCGCGTCATCGGAGGCGGGCACGATCCGCATCATCACCAACAAGCCCGATCACACTGGCTTTTATGGTCGCCTTGATGGCACCGTAAACACCGTCAACAAGGGCGGCGTCGGCGGTTTGATCGAAGGCGTCATCAATGCGCCGCTGAACGAGATTATCGCGCTGCGCGTGACGGGTTTTTACCAGCATGACGCTGGTTATATTGATAACGTCCCCGGGACGCGGAGCTTCTTGCCAAGGCCGGGCGGCATCACCGTCAACAATGCTGCCTTCGTCGAAAAAGACTATAATGATTCAGATATTTATGGGGGGCGTGCAGCACTGAAGATCGACCTCGACGAGAATTGGACGGTGACGCCGACGGTGCTGTATCAGGAGCAGCGCAACAACGGCACCTTTGGCACCGACCAGTCGGTCGGTGATTTGCAGGTGCAGCATTTCTTTCCGGAAAATCGCCGTGATCGCTTCGTCCAGGCGGCGCTGACGATCCAGGGCAAGCTCGGCAATTGGGACCTCACCTATGCGGGCGCCTATTTCGATCGTAGGGCGCGCCAGGTGTCGGATTATACCGATTATGCCGAAGCATATGATTCACTCTATTCGTCTGTCGGCGGGGTTGCTGGCTATTTCTATTTCCAGAACGCGGCCGGCCAGAATATCGATTCCCGCCAGCTGATCATTGGCACCGATCACTTCACCAAGATGAGCCACGAATTCCGCGTTGCCTCGCCACAGGAAGAGCGATTCCGCATCGTCGCTGGCGGCTTTTTCCAGCGCCAGACCAACCAGATTCACCAGGAATATCTGGTGCAGGGGCTCGCCCCTAATTTGTCGGTCAACGGCTTGCCGGGGACATTATGGCTGACCGAGCAATTCCGCGTTGACCGCGACTATGCGATGTTTGGCGAGGCCAGCTATGACATCACCCCACGCCTGACCGCGACTGCGGGTGGCCGCGCCTATATCTTTGACAATTCGCTGATTGGCTTTTTCGGCTTTGGCCGTGATCCCAATGGGCCGCCGTTCAACGCGGCGGGCAGCTCGCGCACGGGCGTTGCCGGTTGCTTCACGACAACGGGCCAGGTGCTGCGCGACAACCCGACCGGCACCCTGCTGCCAGCCGCAGTAGCGGGCGGCCCCTGCACTAATTTGGCGACTTTTGCGAGCGGCACGCTCAGGCCACGCAACACCCAGGGGCAGGGCGTTACTTACCGCTTCAACCTCAGCTGGAAACCGATTGACGATGTGCTCGTCTATGGCACTGTCTCGCGCGGTTTCCGTCCGGGCGGTATCAATCGGCGCGCGACGGTTGGTCCCTATGAGGCCGATTTCCTGACCAATTATGAAATTGGCTGGAAGACGACGTTGCTCGGCGGTGCGCTGCGATTCAACGGCGCGATTTATCAGCAGGAATGGAGCGCTTTCCAATTCTCGTTCCTGGGGCAGAACAGCTTTACCGAAATCCATAACGGCCCCGATGCGCGCATTCGCGGCGTGGAAGTCGATACCAGCTATAGCAGCGGCGGCCTGTCATTGACCGGGGCGGCGTCCTATACCGATGCGCGGATCAAGCGCAATTTGTGCTCGGTCGATGATCCTACCTTCACTTGCGCTGGCGGCGGCAATTTCATTTCGGCGCCGGCCGGCACGCGTTTGCCGATCACGCCTGAATTTAAGCTGTCGGCGAGCGGGCGCTATACCGTGCCGGTCGGCAGCGCCAAGGTATATGGCCAGGCACTGGTGACCTATCAGACCTCGGCTGCATCCGATCTGCGCACGGCGGTAACCCAGGCGGGGACGGGCAACATCGTCAACCCGGCTGCGCTGCAGGGGCGGCTGGCTGCCTTTGCATCGGCCAATTTCGCCTTTGGCACGAGTTTTAAGGATTATACGCTTGAGCTGTTCGTGCAGAATGCGTTCGACGCGCGTGGTGAGCTTTCCCGTTTCCAAGAATGCGGATCATGCTCGCAGCGGCCTTATGTGGTGGTGACCACGCCGCGCACGATCGGCATCCGACTGGGCGGCAAGTTCTGAAGATTGGGGAGCGTTTTGCGCTCCCCATCACCCTGCCGCTCGGTTATCGTTGGGAAACGCTTCCCTGCAGGGCTCTCCCGGCGCTCGTTACCCAGCTTTGGGCGCCGTTGCTGGGGACACCGTCCGGACGTCGCTACCCGCCATATGCCCTGGCGCGCATTCCCTTTCTGGGGGCGGCGCGCCATTATCCCCAAGGTACCATATGCAAGCGCTCAACGGGGCGCGCAGAGGCTTGCCTGTCCCCGTGGGGACTTGTATCCCGATGTTATGTATTTCTGCTGAGACAGCGATCGGTAAATAATGGTAATTAATAATTTCATCCGATCAAAACAAAATCAGATAGTTTTCATAATTTTGGTAGTTGCTGTTTTAATGCGACTGCATGGTATAGGCTATGGCCTGCCTGCGTTGCTTGATCCAGACGAGCCGTTCTTCATGATTACTGGTCTGAAGATGATCAGAAATCAGACGTTAAATCCTGGCTGGTTTGGCCATCCGGGGACGACGATGCTGTATGCCATCGTGATCATCGAAATCGGCGTGTATGTGATTGGCCTGATGACGGGCCGGTTCGCCAATGCCGAGGCGTTTGCCGCAGCGGTATATCAGGACCCCGGGATCGCCTTTTTGCCTGCGCGCTACTTCTTTGTCGGCTGCGGTGTCCTGTGCGTATTTCTGACCTTTCTGATCGTTAAGCGGCTGTTTGGCGACCGCACGGCGCTGATCGCCGGCTTGCTGCTGGCGATTAACCCGCTGCACGTTAAATGGTCGCAAGTTGTCCGAACGGACATCCAGGCCACGGTTTTCATGCTGCTGTGCGTGCTGGCGTCGATCAGCGTCGCGCGGCGAGGGCGCTGGCGCGATTATGTGATCGCCGGTGCAATGGCTGGCCTTGCTTGTGCGACCAAATGGCCCTGCGCCGTTGTCGTGCTTTCACTGCTGGCTGTCGGGGGCAGCAGGATAGCCCGCGCTGATTGCGACCGTCGCCAGGAAATGCTGCGCTTGGCGACCGGCCTGCTCGCTGCGCCGATCACTCTGGTCCTTGTGTCTCCCTTTCTGCTTCTTGATAGCGCGACCGTCGCGACCAATGTGGGTGGCGAGGCACAGCTCCACCATTTGGGGGCGACCGGCGGCAGTTTCCTGTGGAATCTCGGTTGGTATATCGCTGATCCGCTCCGCCATGCGATTGGCGTGCTCGGCTTGGTGCTGGCGGCGCTGGGCGTTGTCCTGGCCAGTCGCCGGTCGCCAGAGGCGTTGGCGACATTGGTGCCAGTGTCCCTGGTGTTCCTGATCGCGATTTGCAGTCAGCGGATCATCTGGGCGCGCTGGATATTGCCGCTGCTGCCCTTTGTTTCGATTTTTGTCGCCGTTGCTGTTGTCGCGGCCGGTGGTTGGTTGCGCGGGACATTGCCGCGGATGCCGCAATGGGGGCTTGAGGCGGCGATGGTTGTGCTGCTGGGGGTGCCGATGGTGGCCACCGCCCATGCCGAGGCCATCGAGCGACAGCATGATACACGATCGCGCGCGGCGGACTGGGCCAAGGCCCATTTTCCGCCCGGCAGTATCGTGATGCTTGAACATCTTGGTATCGACATGCTCCCCCAACCCTGGACGTTCCTGACCCCGGCTGGCGCGGCCGGCTGTGTCAACGCCGGCTATTATCTGAAGGGCAAGATCAGTGCCGATGTGATCGGCGGGTGGCGCGGTAAATCGTCGGTCGTGGATCTGGGGACCATCGATCCGTCGACGCTTGCCGGATGCCGGGCCGATTTCGCCATTCTATCTGATTTTGATCGATATCGCGACGAAGCCGCTTATTATGAAGCTGAGCTGCGCGTCTATCGTCAATATATCAAAGGCGGCAGGCAGGTTGCCTATTTCGCGCCTTCACCAGGGCGGTCGGGCGGCCCGATCGTTCGTATTTTCCAGTTTGCCAGCGCCGCGGTTCCGGCGGTGCGCGGGCCATCAGCCGCAACGGCGGGCCAGTCGCCGCGCCCGGAGAAGCAGGTCGTCCCTTGAGGGCTAGGTCATGCAACCCCGGCGAACTGGCGACCTTCGGGCCGATGCCGACAATCGGGAATTTCCTTGTCAAACGGCTAGTTGCCGGCAGAAACCATAGCGACAGCCCGCCCATCCCATAGCGTCTCGCCCGGGTTTAGTGTCACATTTCCGAAGCATAATTCCGCCATCCGGGTGCCCAAGGGCTGGGTTGACAATGCCCCTGCACGCATCCCATAGGATTCGTTAACGCACAAAGTAGTTCCAAGGGGTGATCACCAGTGCAAGCAGTAATTCTGGCGGGGGGGGTTGGGGACCCGCCTCGGCGAAGAAACATCTGTTCGCCCAAAGCCGATGGTAGAAATTGGTGGCATGCCTATTCTTTGGCATATCATGAAAATCTATTCAGCGCATGGCGTTACTGACTTCATTATTTGCCTTGGGTATAAGGGATATCTGATTAAAGAGTTTTTTGCCAACTATTTTTTGCATACGGCCGACGTTACTATCGACTTGAAGAAAAACGCCATGAAGGTTCACCAAAACTGGAGTGAGCCCTGGCGGATTACGATGGTGGAAACCGGGGCTAATACGATGACCGGCGGACGGCTTAAGGCCATCCTACCCTATCTGCAGCCCGGCGAACCCTTTTGCTTCACCTATGGTGACGGTGTGGCATCGATTGACATAACGGCGTTGATCGCCGCCCATAAGGCGCATGGCAAGAAGGCGACGATTACCGCGGTTGCCCCACCGGGCCGTTTCGGCGCACTTGAATTTGATGGCGACCACGTCACCAGCTTCCGCGAAAAGCCAGCGGGCGATGGCGGTTTGATCAACGGTGGTTTTTTTGTTGCCCATCCATCCGTTCTCGATCTTGTCGATGGGCCGGACTCGATCTGGGAGCAGAAGCCGCTTGAGGCGCTGGCGGCTAGCCGTGAGTTGGTGGCATTTCGCCATGATGGCTTTTGGCAGGCGATGGATACGCTGCGCGATCGCAATTATCTTGAAGAGCTCTGGCAAAACGGCGCGCCCTGGAAAGTCTGGTGACCGACCAATCCTGGCGCGGCAAGCGCGTATTCCTCACCGGGCATACCGGCTTCAAGGGTAGCTGGCTGGCACTTTGGCTCGCTGATCTGGGTGCCGAAGTGACAGGCTATTCGTTGCCTGCGCCAACCGATCCCAGCTTATACGATCAGGCGCAGGTGGCCGGCGTCCTGAAGGCCGATATCCGTGGCGATGTTCGCGATCTGGAATCGCTCCGTGCGGCTATCGTCGATGCGCAGCCCGAGATGGTGTTCCATCTCGCGGCGCAGCCGCTGGTGCGGTATTCCTATGTTGAGCCGGTGGAAACCTATGCCACCAACGTGATGGGCACAGTCCATTTGCTTGAAGCCTGTCGAATGGTCGACAGCGTCAAGGCGATTGTGTGCATCACGAGCGACAAATGTTATGAAAACCGCGAATGGATTTGGCCGTATCGGGAAAATGATCCGATGGGCGGTTATGATCCCTATAGCAGCAGCAAGGGCGCTGCCGAGCTGGTCATTAATGCCTATCGCCAGTCTTTTTTTGGTCAGGGTGCCGCGATTGCTTCGGTGCGGGCGGGCAATGTCATCGGTGGCGGCGATTGGGCGGCTGACCGGTTGGTGCCCGATATCGTCCGCGCGCTTGAAGCGGGTGACCGTCCGATGATCCGATCGCCAGGGTCGGTTCGGCCATGGCAGCATGTGCTTGAGGCGCTTGGCGGGTATCTGATGATCGCCGATCGCTTGCTGGCCGGTGACCGCAGTGCAGCGACGGGATGGAATTTCGGTCCTGCCGATGATGATACCCGCCCGGTGAGCTGGATCGTTGAACGGATGCTGGCCGAATGGGGCGCGACGGGCTGGGATCGTCCCGATGGTGAACAACCCCATGAAGCGAAGCTGTTAACCTTGGATTGTTCGAAGGCGCGCCGTGAACTAGGCTGGCGCCCGGCGATGGGGCTTGGGCAGGCCTTGTCAAAGGTTGTTGAGTGGCATCAATCGGTCGCGAAGGGTTTGCCCGCGCGCGACGTTACCCTGGGCCAGCTTCGCGATTACCGGACGTCATTAGCGACGAAATTATTGGAGCGAAATTAATGGAGTTGGACCTTGCCCCAAATGTTAAGGCCCTTGAAGCGATGACCGCAGGCTATGACGAGCAGCAATTTCGCCAGGCCATTCTGGACATGGTCGGCCAATATGCGCGCGAATTTCACGCGCCCAAGCCGTTCGTTTATGGCGAAAGCCCGGTCCCTGTTTCCGGCAAGGTCTATGGCGAGGCAGATATGCGGTCGCTGGTCGATTCAGCGCTTGATTTCTGGCTGACGACCGGCCGTTTCAACGAACAGTTCGAAGCGCAGCTGGCGGCCCGAATGGGCTCGCGCTTCGCGTTGACGGTCAATTCCGGATCGTCAGCAAATCTGTTGGCATTGTCGACCCTGTTCTCGCATTATTTCCGCGGCGATGCCCTGAAGGCGGGCGATGAAATCATCACCGTGGCAACGGGCTTCCCGACCACAGTCAACCCGGCACTGCAATATGGCATGGTGCCGGTGTTCGTCGACGTCGATCTGCCGACCTACAACATCAAGCCCGAGATGATCGAGGCGGCCGTTTCCAGCAAGACCCGGGCGATCATGCTGGCGCATACGCTGGGTAACCCGTTCAACCTGGCCGAGGTGATGCGGGTGGCGGAAAAGTACAAGCTTTGGGTGGTCGAAGATTGCTGCGATGCCCTTGGTGCTACCTATAATGGCCAAGGCGTTGGGACGTTCGGCCATGTCGGGACGCTGAGCTTCTATCCTGCACACCACATCACAATGGGCGAAGGCGGCGCGGTGTTCACCGATAAGCCGATGATCAAGCGTGTGCTTGAATCGATGCGCGATTGGGGGCGTGATTGCTGGTGTGCGCCAGGCAAGGACAATACGTGCGGCAAGCGGTTCGAGCGTCGGCTCGGTGATTTGCCGCACGGCTATGATCACAAATATACCTATAGCCATGCCGGTTATAACCTGAAGATCACGGATATGCAGGCCGCCGTCGGCGTGACGCAGCTCGCGCGCGCGGATGAGTTTATTGCCGCACGACGCCGGAATTTCGACTTGCTGACGGAATTGCTGCGGCCGTTGGAAGATGTGTTGATGTTGCCAGAGGCGACGCCAAACAGCGATCCATCGTGGTTCGGCTATGCGATCACCGTTCGGCCGGGGGCACATTTCACACGTGACCAGCTGACCCGGCATCTCGATGAGAATCGCATCGGCACGCGGTTGCTGTTCGGCGGCAATCTGCTGCGTCAGCCTTATATGAAGGGGCGCCCGCACCGTGTGGTTGGCGATCTGACCAATGCCGATATCGTGACTTCCAATACCTTCTGGATCGGGCTCTATCCTGGTTTGACGGAGGATCATCTGGGCTTTGCCGTCGATACCATTACGAAGTTTATACGTGGCTGAAGCTGCTATTACCTGTGTCGCGACGGTCCAGCGTCGGTTTCGGCCGGCAAGGCCATGACCACGCCTGCGCCGATCGTCATCACTGGTCCAACCGGATGGATCGGCACGGCGATGCTCGCCTATTTGTCGCGCCAGCCGGGGGGTTGGGCGGAACGGGTGTCGCTGTTTGGTTCAAGCGCCCGGCAGGTAACCGCAGCCGATGGTACGGCGCTGGCGATGCGCGCGCTGGAAACGCTCAAACCTGCTGATCTTGATGGCGCGATTGTGGTTCATCTGGCCTATCTGACGAAGGAAAAGGTCGATCTGCTCGGGGAGCGTCGCTTCAGCGATACAAATCTGGAAATTGACGACCAATTGCTAACGGCGCTTGCTGGCGCGAAGCCGAAAAGCGTGTTTGTCGCCTCTTCTGGGGCGGCGATGCTCGCTGCGACGGGGCGCGACCGGCACCCCTATGGCATGAGCAAGCTGCGGCAGGAGGATCGTTTTCGCGCTTGGGCGGTTAAGACTGCTACGCCGCTCATTGTCGGGCGGATTTTTAATCTGGCCGGTCCGTATATCAACAAGATAGACTCCTATGCGATCGGTTCCTTTGTTGGCCAGGCCAAACGGTCTGGATCGATCCAGATCGATGCCCAGGTGCCGGTGTTTCGATCCTATTTGCACGTTGACGATCTTTGCGCGTTGATCGTAAGGGCCGGGCAGGCGGGGCTGGGACGACCCGTGCCGATTGATTTTTGCGGTGCTGAAACGGTGGAAATGAGCGATACGGCGTTGGCCGTTGCCCATCAATTGGGCGGCGGTATCGCCATCGGGCGGCGTCCGGTCGATTGGTCAAAGCCCAGTGCCTATTTGGGCGATTTTACCGATACGAAGGTTCTGGCCATGGAATTGGACCTCCCATTGGCCCCGTTTTCCGCTCAGGTGGCGGATACGGTGCGCTGGATTGAGGTTTCGGGTCTTTGATTAAGGCGAAGCTTGGATTATCTGCTCGGGATGAGATGACGCTTGGGTGAGCGGCCCCCTGACCAAAAAATTGGCCGGGATCAAATAGATGGGGTCATCGGACGAAAAAGATGGGTTAACCTACGATCGGATGGCTGGGGGATGAGGCGAGCCATGCGCCGATCGATAGCAAAAACAAGATTCTGAAGGGGAACTTCAATGTCGAATGAGATTTTTCAAGATTTGTTCGTGCTGGAATTAGCTAACAACCATTGGGGCAAGATCGAGCGCGGCTTGAAAATCATTCACGATTTCGCTGAAGTGGTCCGGACAAATCATGTTCGGGCGGCGATCAAACTGCAGTTTCGTGACGTCGATAATTTCATCCATCAGGATTTTCGCGATCGCGGTGATGTCCGCTATATCAAGAAGACCATTGATACGCATTTGCCATGGGAAAGCCTGCGCCGGATGGTGGAAGCCGTGCGCGATGCTGGCATGGTGACGATGGTAACACCGTTCGACGAAGTTTCGGTCGATAAATGCGTTGAATTCGGTGTCGATGTGCTCAAGATCGCCAGTTCGGACATCCGCGACAAGACACTGCTGCGCAAGATGGCCTCCACTGGCCTGCCTGTCGTCGCCTCGTCAGGCGGCGCAAATGCCGAGCACATTGATGCGCTGGTCGATTATTTCACGTCGCGCGGCATTCCGTTCGCTCTCAATCATTGCGTGTCGCTCTACCCGTCAGAAGATAGCGATTTGGAACTCAATCAGATCGATTATCTCCGCGACCGTTACCCACACATCACTGTCGGCTTGTCGACGCATGAATATCGCGATTGGCACGATTCAATCTTGATCGCCTATGGCAAGGGCGCGCGCACGTTCGAACGTCATATCGATATCGATTATGAAGGCGTGCCGGTCAGCTCCTATTGCACCAAGCCCGAACAGGCAGATGTGTGGTTCAAGGCCTTCAACAAGGCCAAGGAAATGTGCGGTGGTGCAGCAGATGCGCGTCGCGTCGTGCCCGAAGCGGAGCGCCGCTATCTCGATGCGCTGGTTCGCGGCGTTTATGCCAAGCGCGACCTGCCAGCCGGCTATGTCCTGACGGATGCCGATGTCTATCATGCTGTGCCGTTGCTCAAGGGGCAGATTTCGACCCGCGAATTCGAAAGCGGTGAGAAACTCACAATGGGGGTTTCCGCCAATCATGGCCTGCTGATTTCTGCCATCGATGCGCCCTATAAGCGCGATGCCGATCTGGTTGCGCTTATCACGGATCGCGGCCTTGATCTGGCGATCGAAAATTCTGAACAGGCCATCAGGCGCGCCACCGCAGCTTAGCCACCGCAGCTTAATCGCCGTAATTTCTTGAGTGGATGGCTGGAAACCCGGCCGGTTGCGGCGGTGCAACCGGCCGGTCTTGCAGTTACAGGAGCGTCAATGACCAAGGTTCGTCTGTCCGATTATGTCGCCCAGCTGCTGGTCGATCACGGTGTGCGTCATGTGTTTATGCTGACAGGCGGCGGCGCGATGCATCTGAATGATGCCTTGGGGCGCGCCGAAGGGCTCCGCTATGTTTGCTGCCACCATGAGCAAGCGCTGGCGATGGCAGCGGAAAGCTACACGCGTCTGTCGGGGCGGATTGCCGCGGTGAACGTGACGACGGGGCCAGGCGGTATCAATGCGCTGAACGGCGTCCATGGCGCTTATACGGATTCGATCGCCATGATCGTGCTGTCGGGCCAGGTGAAGCGGGAAACGCTGGCTGGCAATGCGCCGGTTCGGCTGCGGCAATTGGGGGATCAGGAAGCCGATACGGTCGCGATCGTAAAGCCGATCACCAAGTTCGCCGCAATGATTTCTGATCCACAGGACATCCGGTATCTGATGGAAAAGGCCCTCTGGCTGGCCACAACCGGTCGGCCTGGCCCGGTCTGGATTGATATTCCGATTGATATTCAGGCGATGCCCATCGATCCAACGACCCTGCGCGGTTTCGATCCCCGGATTGAGGGTTATGGGCGCGATTTTGCCTTGCCGGCCGAATATGGCTGGTTGACCGGCGATCCGCTGCGCGCTGCAGCGCGGGAAGTTGTCGTGGCGTTGCGAGAGGCAAAGCGTCCGGTGTTGCTGCCGGGCACGGGCGTGCGGATCAGCGGATCGCATGATGTTTTCCTGAAGATTGCTGAAAAGCTTGGCATCCCGATTGCGCCGGGCTGGAATGCGCAGGACGTCGTCGACGATTCCAATCCCTGTTATGTCGGTCGCCCGGGTACGGTTGGCGATCGAGCGGGTAACTTTGCCGTGCAGAATTCGGATCTGCTGCTGGTGCTTGGCTGCCGGCTCAATATCCGCCAGATCAGCTACAACTTCTCCGCCTTCGCGCGGGCCGCAAAGAAGATCATGGTTGATATCGACGCGGCAGAAATCGCCAAGCCAACGCTTTCAATTGATATGCCGATCCATGCGGATCTCTCCACCTTCCTGCCCATTCTGCTCGAAGAGCTTGAGGGGTACGAGGTGCCGACCGCCCACAAAGAGTATCTCGATTGGGCAATGGCGCGCCGCCATCGCTATAACCCGGTGCTCCCCGAATATTGGGAAACCAAGGGCGTCATCAATCCCTATTGCTTTACCGAGGTGCTATTCAAGCATCTCCAGGACAATGAAGTGATCGTGATGGCTGATGCAACGGCGGCTGTCGTGACGGTGCAGGCGGCCAAGTTAAAGCCTGGCCAGCGGATTTATTCCAATTCGGGCGCTGCATCGATGGGCTATGATCTGCCCGCGACCATCGGTGCCTGGCACGCGATGCCGGACGGTGCCGAGCGGATCATCTGCATGGTGGGGGATGGATCGATCATGCAGAATCTTCAGGAGCTGCAAACGATCATTGGCCAGAATATTCCGGCGAAGATTTTCCTCTACAATAACTCCGGTTATCATTCGATCCGCCAGGCGCAACAGGCTTATCTTAATGGCTTTTCGGTTGGCTGTGGCCCCGATTCCGGGGTGACTTTTCCTGATTTTGGCAAGATCGTGCAGGCGTTCGGCTTCTCCTATATCTCAACGACGGACCATGCCGAAATGGAAGAAGCCATCCGTAAAACACTGGCGACGCCTGGCGCCGCGGTGTGTGAGGTCTTTATCGACAAAACACAGAATTTCGCGCCCAAGGTGTCGTCGCGCCGACTGGAGGACGGGTCGATGGTGACAGCACCGATGGAGGATCTCGCGCCGTTCCTGTCGCGCGAGGAACTCCAGGAGAATATGCTGATTCCGTTGATTGGCTAACGCGTGATGCGCTTGCCCGCGCTTCTGTTTGATCTGGATGGCACGCTGGTCGATAGCGCAACGGATATTGCACGGGCGCTATCGATCGTCAGCCAGAGCAGGGGTGGGCAGATCATCGATCCAGCAGTCGTCCGGCCGCTGGTGAGCTTGGGTGCCGCAGTTGTTGTCCGCCGCGCGCTTGGCGCGGTTGCCGGGGACGAGATCGACGATTTGGCGCGTTTTCGTCAAGCGCTTGGATCGTTGGCGCCGGACAAAACCATTATCTTCGATGGGGTCAACGCGACGCTGACGGCGCTTGCCGATGCAGGATTTTCGATGGCGATCGTAACCAACAAGCCCGAAGCGCTCAGCCGTCATTTGCTGCGCGGTCTGGCACTCGATCATTTCTTTGCTGCAATCGTTGGCGGGGATAGCGCTAAGTTGCCCAAGCCGGACCGATCGCCGCTTGATCTGGCGCGGCAGCAGATGGGGATGGCGGGGGATGCGGGGGTGATGATTGGGGACAGTAGTGTCGATGCCGCCGCGGCGAGGGCGGGGGGCGTTCCTTTCGTGCTTTATGAGCGGGGATATGGCGCGAAAGAATGTGCGACGGGCGACATTGCCCGGCGTTTCGACCATTTCGCCGATCTTCCCCGAATCCTCACTGAATTGAGCATTGAGATCGACAGGGCGGCTAGCCGGTGAGGACAATATTTCGATGGTTCTGCCCAAGGGGGCATGGTAGTTCGCCGGCAATCATGACCCGCAACCAAGCCGTATTCAAACAGAGATTGATGATATTTTTATGATCAGTTTAGCCCATGTTTTCGGCAATTTGTCGGTAGCGCGCCGGACTTCCCGACGCTGGCGTGGGACAGTCTTTGCCCCGGCGATGATCGGGATTGCGGCGGTCATTGCTGTGGCCAGCCCCGCTGCGGCCCAAACCGGCGGGCGCCAGACCGCGCAGGCCTATGGCTCGCCGACCGCGCCTGACCTGTCACAACCAAGCAACCAGAGTGCCGACCAGTCGCGCCCGGCGCAGCTGCAATCGGACCCCAAGATCGAACCGGTCGATATTCAAAGTTCGGATCGCAGCCGAGAGGCGAAGAGCGAAACGGAGCAAAAAATCGAACAAAGCCTGCTCCAGGCGACCGTTAATGCGCGCCTGAAGCCATTGGAGCCGAGCCAGTTCGAATTATTTGTTGCCGAAACACTCGGACGCAGGCTCCCGCGGTTTGGTGCAGACCTGTTGCTGCCCAGTAATCGCGATTATGCCGTGCCCGCGACGGCAACGGTGCCACCCGATTATATCGTGAATGTGGGCGACACGATCACGATCGGCCTGACCGGATCGGTCGAGGGTAGCGTCGATGTCGACATTGATACCGAGGGCAAGATATTCCTGCCCAAAGTCGGGTCGATCATGGTGGCCGGTGTGCGCTACCGGGACCTGCACAATACGGTCGCGGCGGCGCTGGGGCGCCAATATCGCGGCTATGACGTGGCGGTCAGCATCAAAAAGCTGCGCGGTATTCGGGTTTATGTGACCGGTTTTGCCAATAATCCTGGCGCCTATTCGGTCAATAGTCTGTCGACGATGGTCAATGCCGTGCTTGCTGCGGGCGGGCCTTCGTCCGGCGGTAGCCTTCGTTCGGTCAAGCTGTTCCGCAATGGTCGGCTTGTCACCGATTTCGATCTTTATGACCTGATCTTGCGGGGCGATCGTTCCCGCGATGCCGTTCTGCAAAATGAGGATGTGCTGTTTATCGCCCCGCTCGGCCGCCAGGTTGCCATTACCGGCAGCGTCAATAGCGAAGCGGTTTATGAGGCGCGGGAAGGCGACAATCTGGAATCGGTTATTGCCTATGCTGGCGGGACGAATGACCTTGCCGACAATGCCAGGGTCCTGCTGTACCGGCTTACCCAGCCCAAGCTGATCAATGGCCGCGAGCTGACGCGCGCTGAATCCGCAGCGACGATGGTGACGGGCGGCGACATTCTGCAGATCCTTTCGGAAGGCACGCTGCGGCGCCCGCTGGCAAATCAGGCGGTGTTGGTGCGGATTGAAGGCGAGGTGAACGCGCCGGGCAGTTATTTCGTGCCGCCAAACTCCACTCTGGCCGATGTGCTGGCGCGCGCAGGCGGATTGAGCAGCCAGGCGTTTGTCTATGGCACCCGGCTGGAGCGCCTGTCGGTCAAGCGGCAGCAGCGGGAGAGCTTTGCGGAGGCGATTAATCAGCTCGAATTCGCCTTGCTCTCGACGCCAATTACCAGCTCGGACATCTCCAATAGCGGGGATCGCAGTGCGCAGCTTCAGGCGGCGACGGCTGCACTTGCCAAATTACGTGCGGCAGAACCGGACGGGCGCGTTGTGCTCAATCTGACGCCGGGCAGCTCGGCACTCCCGGAAACGCTGGTCATGGAAAATAACGATCGCATCGTGATCCCGCCACGGCCGGCTACGGTGGGCGTCTTTGGGGCGGTCTTTCGCCCGGCGTCATTCTTGATCGAGGGAGAAAAGGGGCTGCGGATCAGCGATTACATCGAACGCGCCGGCGGCAAGCAACGCTCTGCCGATGGGGGGAACACGATTGTCGTTCGCGCCAATGGCGATGTCCTGTCGCGTCGGCGCGGGGCGCTGAACGCCTTGGCGCTGCCGGGTGATGTCGTGTTCGTCCCGATCAAAACCCAGTCGTCGTCGATCCTGGCCAAGATTCGCGATATCAGTGCGATCATCTTCCAGATTGGCATCAGCGCGGCTGCTTTTGTGGCGGTCGCAAAATGACGCCCCCGAAGGACATTATCGGTGCCCTGCGAAACAGTCGCTATCTGCATGATCGCCGCAAGCGGTTGACGATCTTTGCGGTTCTGATTGTGCTGTGCGGCCTGCTGACGCTTTTCCCCCAACGCTATCATGCAGCAATGACGATGACGCCAACTGACCCGGCCAGCCTTGGCCTGAGCAGCGCGCTTGGGGAATCGGGCGCCGTCAACAGCGTGTTTGGCACACAGGCTGCCGTTGAAGTCGTCCTGAAAGTTGGTCGGAGCAAGCAGACTCGAATTGATGTTATTCGAAGGCTCGACCTAAAAAAGAAGCTCGGCATCGCTTCAACTGAAGCTGCCGTCCGGTGGGTCGATCGTGCGGTTGATATCCGATCGTTGCGTGGCGGCATCGTCACGATCGAGACGTGGGAGACTGACCCGGATCTGGCGCTTGGATTGGTCGGCGCGCTTGCTGATTCGACGCGCGACAGCTTGGCCCGGATTGGTAAGCGGCAGACAGCATATAAGCGAACAGTGCTCGCACGGTTGCTCAGGGACGCTGACAAAAAGCTTGTCGATGCGCAAAACAACTATGATCGGTTTCGACTGGTGACGCGCTACGCGCAGCCCGCAAATGTGATCGCCGGTATTGGGACCAGGGTTGCCTATCTGAAGGAAGTGATCCGTTCGAAGGAAACGCAGCTCTTTGCTGCGCGGCAGTTTGCGACCGATCAAAATCAATCGGTACGGCAATTGTTGGCAGAGATTGCGTCGCTAAAGGATCAACTCAAAAGATCCGTGTCAGTTGACGACAAGCAGCTCGATTCAGTGGGCGATGTGGTCGAGAAATCGACCCGCGTCAGGGAATTGGAGCGCATTCTGGAGATCGCCCATGCCCGCCATGATAATTATGAGCGGTTGTTTGAAGGCACATCGGTGGAGGATATCACCAAGGACGCCGTGGTTCGCATTATCGAGGAGCCCTATATTGATGCCGATCGCCAATATAACCTAATCCCGATGATGATCGGGCTGCTGCTTGCAATGTTGGCGGTGGCTATCGAGTTTTACGGCCTTCGCCCTCCAGTTGGTAACAAGGGCCAATAGCAATGGAAACATTGTCGCTGGTCAGCACCCCCGAAATCTCGGTTGTGATTCCTTGTTACAACGAAGAGGAGAATGTCGCCGCGATTGCGGCTGCGGTGATCGTTGAGCTGGAGCCGATCACCGATTCCTTCGATATCATCATTATCGATAACGCCTCGACCGACCGAACGGTTGAAATCGCACGGTCGCTGTGCCGCGACGATGGCAGGATAAAGCTGATCGCCAATGCCCGCAATTTTGGCCAGATGCGGTCACCGACCCATGCCATTTTCCAGGCGGGCGGCCGGGCCATTATCGGAATCTGTGCCGACTTTGAAGATCCACCGTCGCTGATCCCGCAATTCGTGGAAAGGTGGCGCGCGGGGACCCAGATTGTTCTGGGGGTATCCAGAGCGCAGCCGACCAGCCGATTGCACGGCTGGCTTCGCCAGACCTATTATCGTTTTACCGAGCGTTTCGGCGACTACGCCGTCATCCCGAATGCGACCGGCTTCGGGCTGTATGATCGAAAGGTTGTGCGCGCGATTGAATCGCTGCGGGAGCCGGAGCCGTTTTTTCGCGGCATGCTGGTCGAAACCGGATATTCGATTGAAACCATCACCTATGATCGCGCGACGCGACGCGGCGGACGATCGAGCAATAATTTTTTCACGTTGCTGGACTTTGCCCTGTCCAGCCTAGCGAGTTTTTCCAAAAAGCTGGTTCGATTACCGCTTTACGTTGGTGTGAGCCTGGGATTTTTGGCGGGGCTGATGATTTTGGCAACGCCCTTGGTGTGGCTCGCGCGGATCAGTTTGGCCGGGTGGTTGTTCGCTTGTGCTCTAGAAGTGCAAATTGCCCTGCTTTTCGTTTTTTTAGGCCTAATGGGCGATCAGCTTCGCCTTGTGTCAGAGCGCACGCGCCAGACCCCACTTGTGTTTGAGAGCGAGCGCCTAAATTTCCCCGGGGACTATTGATCCAATGGGAAGCTTGTTCAACGTTGCGCGCCTGATTGAACTTGTTCGCTTCTACCAAGCGGCCCTGGTCAATGCTGCATTTGGTTTCGGTCTCTATCTTATTTTTATTCGAATGGGCCTGAATATATATTTGGCGCAGATCTTGTCGCACGTGATGGGCATGGCATTTAACTATTTCACCTATAGCCACCACGTTTTTCGCGGCGCTGCGCCAGCGAAATTGCGCTTTGCGGCAACCTATACGATAAATTATTTCATCGGCCTTGGCCTATTATTTATCGGATCATATTTTATTAAATCGCCATATCTGCTTGGTTTCATTATTTTAGTACTTGTGTCTGTCATTAACTACATTTTTTTGAAGAACATTGTTTTTGTAAAGAAGCTGACCTTGTGATCGCATGGCGATCTTGGATTGAACCTCGGCGGTGGGTTGAGCCATTATTGGCCATCATTGTCCTAGGGGGGCTGATTAGGGCAATTTCCCATATTTATTATAATGGATATTTGCCGCAGCCCTATTTTTATGATCCGGCCGACACCTGGATGGACTGGTTCAATACCGCGGATTGGGCACGCGACGCTGGGGTGTATGATAGCTGGCGTACTGTCTACGCCCCGCTCAGCTTAGTTTTCCTGCGCACGTTCGGGATGTCGCGCTGCTATGAAGGGGGCGGGCTAGATTCGGCCTATTATGCGCGGGCGTGTGACTGGCCCGGCGTTGTCATGCTCCATGCGATCTATGCGCTGGACATTTTTCTCGTTGCCCGAGCGTATTTTAAGACCGACCGAAGCACCGCTCTGCCACGAGCGATCGCGATCGCCATGGGGCTTCCCCTGACCGCGGCGCTGGAGCGCGGTAACCTGATCATCCTTTGCTTCACGTGTGTGATCTTGGCTTTTGGGCCGATTTTCAAATCGGCAAGGCTCCGGTGGCTGGCCCTTGGTATGGCCATGAACCTGAAAATTTACATGATTGCGTTGCTTTTTCCGCAACTGCTTCGGCGGCGCTGGCGTTGGTTTGAGGGGGCGGCGATTAGTGCCGTTTTTGTTTATGTTGTCAGCTACGCGCTTTTGGGCCGTGGGTCGCCCTTAGAGATTTATACCAATATTGTTGCCTTCCAGAACCAGACATCACCCAACCAGTTTCTCGATGTGTTCTATCAGGCGACGTTTGCGCCGTTGATCCAGCTGCTGAATAACCAGTCATTCCCGGTGACGTCGCTTATCGGCTCCCAAAACGTTGAGACCTTGCTCATTGTGTTGCCGTGGTTGTTGCGGCTGACGCAGCTCGCCATTTTCTGTGCAGTTGTCGGAATCTGGCTGCGCCCTGAAGTAATGTCGATGTATCGTATCACTAATCTTGGTATTTCATTTGCATTAATCACCGTCGAATCCGGCGGATATACGCATTTATTTCCGATATTTTTTACATTCTTTGAAAAATGGAAGGGCTTTTGGCCGAAGGTAGCGATTATTTGCTGCTACGCGCTGTCATTTCAATTTGACTATATATTGGATCGAACACCGCCATTGGTTCATGATAGTTTTTTCAATAATAGTACAATATTCGTTACCTATTATATCATGCTTGGTTCGTTTATTCGGCCATTGTTTTTCTATATGATCCCGTTCGCCTTATCCTGCGCAACGATTATCGCGGTTTACCGCGACATTGCTGCGAAGGGCTGGCAATCACGACATCGGTTTCGCCATGATCTGCCGGTCTTCACGTGATCGCTTCAAAGATGTGATGGTGCAGCGGCGCTAGCCCTTGGCCAGTTGGTCTGCGGGGAGGTGCTATGGAATTGGCTGGCCGGGTCCACATGCTAGAGTCGTTCTGATTTAGAGCGATTTTCGATCATGCTGCATCGTATCCGCATGGGGCGAAATAATTGGCGCATTCCTGTGGTGAGTAGAGGTTGAGGATGCGACCGATGGCTTC
>NZ_NCGH01000082.1:0-1541 GCF_002281505.1 Sphingomonas sp. 28-62-20 | reverse complement strand
AATATCGTTGGAGTTCGCGATCGTATCGAAGGATTTGAAGCCGAGCAGAATGTCGTAGAAGAGGCACTGCTTCATGTACTCTTCAAGATTGGCGCTGATGCGGGGATCGCGGATCCGGAAGTCCTGAGTGCGGTCCCAAAGGCGCGCGCCGTAGATCATGCCGTTGCTCGACATCTGCAGCGAACCCGGCATCACGAAAACCGTCTCAGCCGTGCGCGTGAGCCAATCACCAGCAGTTGAACTGACCGAGGCTATCATTGCCAGTCCCAGAGGGACGTTTGCGACCGTAGCGGGTGCCAGGGAGGGATTGAGGCGGTCGGTAACCCTCACCGTCATCGTAGGTACGATGAGGGCGCCGTACATGAGCGTCGCCCCCAGAAACCAGTTGAACCAGGCACGCCAGTTGAGGCTGAACGCCACCACCAGCAGCGTGTAGATCAAGCCCATGACCATCACGACGCGCAGCAGCGAACGAAAACCCCCACCCCCAGTCCAAGCGGATACCGCGTTGAAGACATTGACGATGTATTCGCCCCCGCCGATCGTGAAGATCTCCATCATGGCACGCGGTCCTTACTGGATGCCCTGACGCGAAAGCGACGTGCTGAATGACAGCGCGGCCGACATCTGCGGCGACAGGTTGTTCCTGAGCGTGCCCTCAAGGAACACCGCGCGCTGAACCACATGCTGGGTCCGGTCGAGGCGCAGCTTCATGCCTTGCGAGTATGTGTCGAGGACCTGTCGGACCGAATTGATCTGATCGCGCCACTGCGAAAGAGCTTCCTCATTGGCGTTCTGGAAGGTCCCTACCCCGCGCGAGGCATAGCCATAATATTGCTGCGCAAGCGCATCGAGGAGATCCATAGCCACGATTTCGGCGAGGTCATTCATGTCGTTGCTGGTCATGCCGCCGAGGGTTGCGGCAGCGTTGACCGTCATGATCTTGTAGGGTGAGCGCGGCATTGCTGCGAACCTTCGCGTTCATGCTCTCGATCATCGCCCGGACCCTGGGTTTCAACGCCTGTGACGCCGAAATCGACATGGCCTGCGTGGTCGGGTTGAGGCACTTGTCGTTGGTATCGCAGTTCAGCATGGTGACCGAGCTGGTGCCGTCCAGAAGCGCGGTCAGAAGGGCGCGGTCGCCCTGCCCCACGAACTGGAACCCGCGTTTGCCGCTGGCATCGCCATCCTGGTAGAAGATCACGGTCCCGACAAAGGTCATGAGATACTCACGAAACTCGGTCGAGAAACTGGGATAGCTTTGCTTGAGCATTTCCCAGGTGAAGTTGTAACTCTGAGCGGGAATGTCGGGATCGCTGTTGGCCGCGATCGTCGAGGCACGCTGCCCCCCTGTCCCGCATTCATGGCGGCTCTTTGCCCAATCGGAGAACAGCCCCTGGCTGTTGCCGACCGACTTGCAAATCTCCGAGGACATCCGATCAGACTTGCCCCACAAGCCGCCGACCAGATTCTGCGCCACCTCGCAGCTGTTCATGTTGAACTGGTTCATCTGCTGAACCTTCTGTGCCATCTCCTCGATG
>NZ_NCGH01000081.1:0-1104 GCF_002281505.1 Sphingomonas sp. 28-62-20 | reverse complement strand
GGGTTCGGGCAGCGTACGGTTTGGCGAGCCCGACGACATACTGGGTATCGCCGAGGGCATCGAAGATGCCCTGTCTGCCTCCGACTGGTTTCAATTGCCCGTCTGGGCTGTGCTTGGTGCCGAACGCTACGCTCATGTCGGGATTCCGTCCCATGTGAGGCGTGTGATCGTTTTTGGTCAGAGAAACAAAGCGGCGAAGATTTGCCTGGCGCGTGCGCGCGAGCACCTCGCCGCTAAGGGGCGGCTCGTCGAGGAATGGCTCCCGTCCGAGCACGATGATTGGAATGACGCGCTTCGCGATCGATTTGCTCGCAATGCTCTCCCTCGGACCGAGATTCACCTACATTCTCACTGAAGAGAGGGGAGGAGGCCTCCGGCTTGTTGATCCGGTGATGAGCACCGGGCGATAAGAAGGAGACCCTCGATGCGCACCTCAGCCGCAGCTCTCGAACTCGATTTCACCGAACCCTCGATCACCGCCGCCAAGGCGGTTGCCGACACCCTCGCCAGGAATGGATCGCTCCAGCGCGACACGCTGCTGTGGGTCATGGAACAGGCCTATGGCGGTTCCTCGGCTGATGGTCGCTGGTCGCTTCGCGACGCTTACGACATGCTCGAACTCGCCCAGGTCATGCACCTGGCCAAAGCTGACCTTCCCTCCGCGCCGAACGATTGTCTTGCTGCGCTGACCGAGTTGGTCGCCAATCTGCCGACGCACACGGTTCGCAGTGAGGAGCAGATCGAACTCCAGCAATTCTCGACACCCGCCCCGATCGCGTACTTGGCCACCCTTGCTGCCCATATCACCCCGACCGACCTAGTCCTCGAACCCTCTGCCGGGACCGGCCTTCTCGCGGTCTTCGCACGGCGCGCCGGTGCACGCCTGGTCCTCAACGAGATCGATCCGGCCCGCGCCGAGATGCTTGCTGCCGCCTTCCCAGGTGTGGCTGTCACAAGGCACGATGCCGAGCTGATCCACGATCTTCTGCCACCTACGATCCGGCCCACTGCCGTCCTCATCAACCCGCCATTCTCGCGCAGCATCGGTCGCCATGCCGACCCGCTGGCTGCCTTCCGGCATCTTCGCGCCGCACTCATGCGGCT
>NZ_NCGH01000080.1:0-1112 GCF_002281505.1 Sphingomonas sp. 28-62-20 | reverse complement strand
CGTTGCCGGCGAGGATGACGATGTTCTGCATGTCGAGGTTTCCTTATCTGTCGGCCGAGGGATGATCCCTTCGACTGATCCCCGAAGAAGGCGGCCAGGTCGGTGCCTCCACCGCAGCGCGCGAGCGCGTAAGGGGAACCCCGAGACAAGGGGTGGTGCGGGCAGCCGTGGAACACGGCAACTCGGCCCGCAGGATCGCGGGTTGGAGGCGGCGGACGGCCGACTTAGGGGTCAGGTGAAAGAGAAGGGATTATCTCTTTGTGCCGTCACGACGACGGGAAACTATGCAGTATGGAAATCTATGCTCGCCTGTGGCGGCGCCCCGGAATTCGGGTCACGGGCACCAGCTCCCGACGTCCTGCCAACCTCCGGGCGAAGACCGAGCGCTCGTCATCTGGATTGCCTCTGGCGTCGGCTGAGGCCACTGTGGGCACCAACCGCCAACCACGCGTTGGCAGTTACGAGCCGATTCGCTGCCAACGCAGAAGGTGGGTTCCTCGGGCATCCGACACAGCATGATCGCAGCGAAATCGACTGCGAACTAGCGGCAGAGAAGAATGCTACCCGGTTACCAACGACCGACCGATCGGCCTATGCGGTTTGGGAAACGACCTATCCGATGGGGATCAGCACGCTTGTAGCGGCGCCTTTTGTCCGAAGCGGACGTCTCCGGATAAACCAGCGTGGACGCCCGATGCGTACAATTGGCCAAAAGCTGACCGACCGCTCCTGTCATGAACGCGCACATAGGAATCATTGACGTGAGCTAAAGCTTTATGCGGCCTAAGCGCAGCGCGTTCACCACGACCGTGAATGAAGACATTGCCATGGCAGCGCCTGCAAACATCGGGGACATCAGCAGACCTGTGACCGGATAGAGCACGCCCGCTGCGACCGGCACGCCGATGCCGTTGAAGAGGAACGAGAAGAACAGGTTCTGACGAATATTCGCCATCGTCGCTTTCGCAAGTACGCGCGCGCGCACGACCGCCGCGAGATCGCCCTTGGTGAGGGTGATCCCGGCGCTTTCAATGGCAACATCGGTGCCGGTGCCCATCGCCAACCCGACGTCGGCAGCAGCAAGGGCAGGCGCATCGTTGATGCCGTCGCCC
>NZ_NCGH01000079.1:0-1121 GCF_002281505.1 Sphingomonas sp. 28-62-20 | reverse complement strand
TCGACCGATGACCTCCTGACCATGCGCGAGGGGATCATTTCTGCCCTCGATTCCATCGATGTCCCGGTCAAGGAATTCGCTCCGACCGACCTCATCCGCTTCTTCGATGAGGTCCTCGCCCCGTCCACTGGCGCTGGAGATGAAGTGCCGGGATACAACCGGTTCGATCCCATCAATGAGCAATGCATCAGGCGGGATCTCGTCACCCATGTCGGGCGTGACCGCCTCGTGCTTGAGGCACAGTCGTTGCGGCCAACCGGCTCATCAGTCGATGGCGTGCCCGAGTTGAAGGACTACGTGCCTGAGCGCTTCGATGTGCGCACCATGGCGGTGCGCAATTTTCCGGATCGCTGGGCACCCTGGGATAGCCAGAAGGTGATTGGGGACATCTTCAACCCCAAGCTCTCCCTGCCCTGTCCCGTCTTGCAGACAGCTTGTGGGGTGATCCCCAACCACGAGTCTTCCGAAGCGAAGGCCGGCTACAAGTTCGTGCGCACAAGCTCGCTTGCGGAAGGCAAGGGCGTGAAGCTTGTGCCCAAGCTGCGTACCGAAGCGGCTGAGTGGCAGTTCGTGGCCGACCGGGTCAAGCAGGGCGAGAAGCTCGTGTCCTGCTACTACGCTGTCACGATCATCGCGCCCAAGGGCCGGGGCGAGCCCTGCGAGCGGACCCTGAAGGCTCTCTACAAGGCGAGCGGGTGGGATCTGATTGACGAGACCCATATCCAGCTTCCCGCCTTCATGGCGCACTTTCCGCTGCTGCTGGCTGACGGGCTCGACAGCGACCTCAAGCGGATGAAGCGCATGCGCACCATGCGCTCGGCGAACCTTGCCGCGATTGCGCCGATCCAGGGCGAATACATCGGCGGCAACATCCCGCACCTGCTCTTCATCGGACGCCGGGGTCAGCCGCAATTCTGGTCACCCTTCCAGAACAGTGCCGGCAACCACAATGTCGCGATCTCGGGCAAGTCCGGTTCAGGCAAGTCGGTGCTGCTGCAGGACCTCACGGCAAGCTTTGCAGGGGTTGGGGCCAAGACCATCGTGATCGATGACGGCCGCAGCTTCGAGCATATGGCCAAGGCGCTTGGCGGGACATTCACCGAGTTCAAGCTGTCGTCGGG
>NZ_NCGH01000022.1:0-53493 GCF_002281505.1 Sphingomonas sp. 28-62-20 | reverse complement strand
CGGTGGTGGTCACCGCGCCCAGTGTGCTCGTGCTGCGGTTATTGGTCAGGCTGAGCGTGCCGGTATTGGCGGTGACGCTGCCGATGCTGTTGGCGCTGTGGAGCGTATAACTGGTGCCGCCCTGGAAGTCCGCCGATGCTGCGGTCAGTATGCCGGTCTGGGTGACAACACCTGCCGCCCCGGTGTTGAACGCAAACGCCCCGGTCGTGGTGACCGTCCCGAAGCTGGTCGCCGCCGCTGCGTTGTAGAGGTTGATCGAACCCGTGTTGGCCGCCAGCGTATTGAAGCTGTTGCCCGTGTTGATCAGCGTAAAGGCGCCGCCGCTGCCGTTTAGCGTCAAGGCATCGGCAACAAACGCTGACGACTGGGTCGCGTTGCCCGTCGTGGTCAGCGTCAACGCACCGCCGCGTGTGTTAACCGCGCCGCCGAGCGAAATGCCCGTCGAACCAGCGTTCACGGTCACGTCAAAGGCGTTGCTCGCCGTCGAACCGATCGACCCTGTCGCCTGGCTAATCGCCACAGCGCCCGCATCCGACGTCAACGCCAGCGATGCGGTGCTCGCGCCCGTCCGGTTCACGGCGGCATTGACAGCGACATTGCCCCCTGTCGACCGCAGTTGTGACACGCCGCCAAAATTAACCCCACCGGCAGCAACGGTCAGCGTCCCTGCGCTGACCAGGGTTAGCGCCCCCGTCGTGCTGGTCGCGCCGACGCTTGTCGTCCCGCTATTGGCGAGATTGATGGTGCCGGTAGTTGCAGTGAGTGAGGCAAAGCTGTTGCCCGCATTGGCGAGCGTATAGGTACCGCCGCTGCCGTTAAGCGCCAGCGCGTTCGCCGAGAACGCCGCGCCCTGACTGACCGTGCCGGGCGTATCGAAGCTCAAGGTTGTCGCTACGCTCAACGCGCCAGCTAGCGTCATGTCGCCAGTGCTCGTCAAGCTTAGCAGCCCAGACGTGGTCACCGGACCGATGCTGCTCGTCGTCGCGCTGTTGGCCAGCGAGATTGACCCCGTCGTCCCGGTCAGCGACCCAAAGCTGTTGGTCGTAATGTTGAGGGTATAGTTGGTGCCCGACCCATTCAGATCAAGCGCACCTGCGGAGAAGGCCGCCGTCTGCGTCACCAATCCGGGCGTGGTCAGGATCAGCGATCCACCCACGGTCACCGTGCCAGCAAGCGACAGATTGCCCACGCCAGTATATTGGAGATTGCCCGCCGTCGTCGTCGCGCCGAAGCTCGTCGTCGTCGCACTGTTGACCAGCGTGATCGACCCGGTGCTGCCCGTCAGCGTCGAAAAGACGTTGCTGGACGATAGCAGATGGGTGCCGCCCATGCCGTTCAGCGTCAGCGTGCCCGTCGTGAAGGTCGTTGTCTGGGTCGATGTGCCGGTGGTATTCAGCGTCAGCGCGCCGCCAGCCGTATTGACCGAGGCATTCAGGCCAATGCCGCCATTGCCCGCCGTGATCCCGGTGTCGAACACGCCACCCAGCGAACTGATGCCGGTGTTGACGTCCACCCGGTTCGCCGCGGTCAGTTGCACTGACGAACTTGCGCCCGATGCCTTGCGAAGCGTCGCGTTGACCGTGACGTCACCCGCCATCGACCGCAGCAAGGCCGTCGATCCCGCGCCCACCTGCACGGCAGCGCCAACGGTCAGCGCGCCCATGCTGACGACACTCAACCCGCCCGACGTCGTCACAGGACCGACCGAGACAGCCGCTGCATCGACCACCGAGATCGACCCCGTCGTGCCTGAAAGCGAGGCAAAATTGTTGTTACTTTCGGTCAGCGTGTAGCTGCCGCTTGCGCCGTTCAGGACCAGCGCATTCGCGCTGAACGCCGCTGTTTGCGTTACTGATCCGGTGGTGCTGAGCGTAAAGGTGGTGCCAACCGAAACCGGGCTGTCAATCGAGATATTGCCGCCGCTGGTGAACGAGAAGGCGGTATCCGTCGTAACAGCGCCGATGCTGGTCGCCGTTGTGGTTCCTTTGACCAGCGAGATCGAACTGGTCGTGCCCGACAGCGACGTGAAGCTGTTGCCCGCATTGGTGAGCGTATAGGCGCCACCGCTGCCATTCAAGCTCAGCGCGCCGGCCGTGAAGGCCGTCGACTGGGTAACATTCCCCCCATTGCTGAGCGCCAGCGAACCGCCATTGGTCGCAATCGCGCCGTTCAGCGCCATGCCGCCCGCACCCGCCGTCAGCATGACGTTCAACGCGCCCGACACCGTGCTGATGGTGCTCGCCACCGTCAGTCGATTTAGCGCATTCAGGGCTAGCGCGCCGGTGCTCGACGATCTGCTGACCGCCGCGCTGACCGTGATGTTATTCTGCGAACTCAGCGAGGACGATGCGCCGAAGGTCAGTGCGCCACCGATCGTCAGATTGCCAGCACTCATCAGCTGGATCCCGTTTGCCGTGGTGACGACACCCGTGGTCGTGGACGTGCCGCTATTGGCGAGATCGATTGCACCGGTGTTGGCGGTGAGCGTGGTGAAGCTGTTGCTCCCGTTGGTCAGCTGGTACGTCCCCGTACCCTGCAACGACAGACCAGCCGCGGTGAAGGCGCCGTTCGCGCCCTGCGAACCGGTGCCCGTGGTGGTAAGGGTCAGCGTGTTGCCGTTGGTGTTGACGCCGGCGTTAAGCGCAATGCCGCCCGTGCCGGCACTCAGCGATGTTGCCCGCGCCGATACCATATCCGCAACCGTCAGGGTCGAGCCGCTGGCCGTTGCATTGACGGTGAGCGCACCGCTGGTCGTGACCTGGCCGATGCTGGTCATCGCCCGGTTGTTACTCACCGAGATCGAGCCCGTGGTCCCGGTCAGGGAATCAAAATTGTTCGCGGCATTCAGCACATAGCTGGTGCCGGCACCGTTCAGGTCGAGCGTCCCGGCCGAGAAAGCCGTATTCTGCGTTACCGATCCTGGCGTCGTCAGGCTGAGCAGGCCGCTCACCGTCACCGCGCCGTTCAGCATCAGTGATGTGCCAGCACCATTATACTGCAGACTGTTCGCGGTTATCGTGCCGAAGGTTGTCGTCGCCGCGCGGTTGACTAGCGTGATCGACCCCGTGCTGGCCGTCAACGTCGAGAAAACATTGTTTTCCGACAGCGAATGCGTGCCGCTGCCGTTGAGCGTCAACGTGCCGGTCGTCAAGGCCGCCGTCTGAGTCGACATGCCTGTCGTGTCGAGCGTCAGCGTGCCGCCAGCCGTGTTGACCGATGCGTTCAGCCCAATACCGCCCGCGCCCGCCGTAATCGCGGTATCAAAAACGCCACCCAGCGAGCTGATGCCGGTATTGACGCTCACCCGGTTCGATGCCGTCAGTTGGATCGAAGAGGTTGCGCCCGACGATTTGCGCACCGTCGCGTTCACCGTCACATCGCCAGCGGTCGAGCGCAGCAGCGATGTCGAGGCACCGCCGACAAGCACCGCCCCATCGACGGTCAGCGCACCGCCACTCGTAACGCTCAACCCGCCGGTTGTCGTCACCGGGCCAACGCTGAGCGCTGTCATATCGGCTAGCGTGATCGATCCCGTTGAGCCCGTCAGCGTGGCAAAATTGTTGCCGCTGTTGGCCAGCGTATACGCGCCGCCCGTGCCGTTCAGCGTCAGCGCGGTTGCTGTCAGCGCGGTCGAGGCCAGCTGGCTGATCGTCCCCGTCGTCGAGAGCGTCAGCGCACCCGTCGTGGTCACCGCGCCCAGCGTGCTGGTGCTGCGGTTGTTGGTCAGGCTGAGCGTGCCGGTGTTCGCGGTCACGCTGCCGATGCTGTTGGCGCTGTTGAGCGTATAGCTGGTGCCGCCCTGGAGATCAGCCGATGCTGCGGTCAGCACGCCGGTCTGGGTGACGACACCTGCCGCCCCGGTGTTGAACGCAAACGCCCCGGTCGTGGTGACCGTGCCAAAGCTGGTTGCCGCCGCTGCGTTGTAGAGGTTGATCGATCCGGTGTTGGCCGCCAGCGTGGTGAAGCTGTTGCCGGTGTTGGCGAGGCTATAGTTGCCCGTGCCGTTCAGCGTCAGCGCGGTTGCCGTCAGTGCGGTCGAGGCCAGCTGGCTGATCGTCCCCGTCGTTGACAAGGTCAGCGCGCCGGTGGTGGTCACCGCACCCAGCGTGCTCGTCGTCCGGTTGTTGGTGAGGCTCAGCGTGCCCGTGTTCGCGGTGACGCTGCCGATGCTATTGGCGCTGTTGAGCGTATAGCTGGCACCGCCCTGGAGATCAGCCGAGGCAGCGGTCAGCACGCCGGTCTGGGTGACGACACCTGCCGCCCCAGTGTTGAACGCAAACGCCCCGGTCGTGGTGACCGTCCCAAAGCTCGTCGCGCCCGCGCTGTTCACCACATTCACCGAACCGGTGCTCGCGGTGAGCGATGACAGCACGTTGCCGCTATTGGTGAGCGTGTGGGTGCCACCCGTGCCCTGCAGCGACAGCCCCGCCGTCGTAAACGCGCCGTTCGTGCCTTGCGAAGACGTGCCCGTGGTGTTGAGCGTCAGCGTGTTGCCGTTGGTGTTGACCCCGGCATCGAGCCGAATGCCACCCGTCCCCGCCGTGAACGACGTATTCGCCGCCGATACCGCCGCCGCAACGGTCAGGCTTGATGCTGTGTCAGAGGCATTGACCGAGAATGCCCCTGTCGTGTTGATCGCGTTGACGGTGGACGTCGCAGCAATATTGCGCAGGCTGATGCTGCCGACAGTGACCCCGCCCGTTGTGACCGACGTGAAGCTGTTGCCGCCAGTGAGGTTATACGTGCCGCCGGTGCCGTTCAGCGTCAGCGCGTTCGCGGTAAACGCCGCATCCATCGTGGCGGTACCCGATGTCGTCAGCGTCAGCGCGCCGCCTTGCGCCATCGATCCGCCGCCCAGCGTGTTGATCGTGCCTTCGAGCGACATGCCGCCACCCGCGCCCGAACCGCCCGAGATCGACACCGCAAATGGACTGTTCGAGGCCGCGCCGATTGTTCCAGCGGCACGGGTCGTCACGCCCTTGTTCGCCGCCGTCGCCGACAGCGCCAACGACGCCGCCGCCGTTCCGCTGGTCCGGTTGATCGCCGCGTCGACAGTGAGATTTGCCGTCGTCGATACCAGCGACGATGCGCCATCGCCAAAGTTCACCGCACCGGTGACTGTCAGATCGCCAACGGTGGAGACAACCAGCGTCGTCGCCGTCGTCACCGGGCCAACGAACAGCGTCGCCGCGCTGGCGTTCAACAGATTGATCGAGCCGGTATTCCCCGTCAGCGTGCCGATCATGTTGCCCGAGCCGGTCAGCGTATAGGTGCCGCCCGTCCCCAGCAGATTCGCCGAGGTCGCGACCAGCGCCGCGGTCTGCGTGACCGTGCCGCCGGTGTTGAACGTGAACGCACCCGTCGTGATCGCGCCGAAGCTCGTCGCGCTGCTGCCCTTGAGCAGGCTGATCGACGTCGTGCCGCCCGTCCCCGTCGCCAGCGACGCGAAGCTGTTGGTCGCGGTATCCAGCGTGAACGTGCCGCCGCCCTGCAGCGTCAGCGCGCCGGCGGTGAATGCCGCTGTCTGGCTGGCGGTACCCGAGGCTGAGGTCGCCAGCGTCAGCGCCTGGCTGCCCGCGTTCAGCGCCGCGTTCAGCGCGATGTTGCCGGTCGTCGCGGTCAGCGACGTCGCCCCCGTCGTGGTGACAGCACCGCCAAGCGTGATGCTGCTGCCCGTGATCGACGTGGCAGCACCGAACAACGTGCCTGTCGATGCCGAGGATACCGCGCCGCCGGTATTGAGCGTCAGCGCGCCACCGCGCGTGTTGACCGTGCCGCCAACCGAGATGCCGGTCGAGCTGGCCGAAGTCGCCGAGACCGTCACGCCAAACGCGTCGGTCGAGCTCGCGCCGATCGAGCCCGTCCCCGAAGTGATCGTCACACCCCTGGCGGCCGCATTGGCGGTCAGCGCCAGCGAAGCCGCGTTGGTGCCGGTCCGGTTGATCGCCGCGCCCACCGCGACATTGCCTGCCGTCGAGACCAGCGACGATGCGCCGTCACCAAAGCTCACCGCACCGCCAACCGACAGATCGCCGCCGCTGGTGGCACTCAGCGCGCCCGATGTCGTCACGGGGCCGACGCTTAGCGCGCCGGTCTGGCTGTACGTGATCGTGCCCGTGCCGGTCGTGCTGGTCAGCGTGGCGATGCTGTTGCCGGTGTCGGTCAGCGTGTAGCTACCGCCGGTCCCCAGCAGGTTCGCCGTCGTCGCGACCAGCGCCGCCGTCTGCGTGACCGTGCCGCCGGTGTTGAACGTGAACGCACCCGTCGTGATCGCCCCAAAGCTCGTTGCGGTGGCGGTGTTGCGCAGTGAAACCGCGCTAGCAGTCGCAGTCAGTGAGGCAAAGCTGTTGGCGCTATTGAGCGTGAAGCTGCCGCCGCCGAGCAGATTGAGCGCGTTTGCCGAAAACGCCGCCGATTGCGTAACCGTCCCCGGCGTATTAATTGTAAAGTTACCACCAAAGGTGTTGACATTGTCGGCCAACGTCACGCCCCCGCCAGACCCTGGCGTGCCTGCAGCGTTAAGAATGACGTTCAGAGCGTTGTTGGTGGACCCTCTGATTTTCGCGTTGACCGTAATCGCGTTGGCCGCATCGAGCGTCAGCGTCCGAGTGCCGCCCCCGGTATTTTCGATGATGGCATCGACGGTGATGTTGCCAGCCTGGTTACCCATGACGCCGGTCGTGATCGAAACGTTGGTCGTGTTAAGAAGGTTATTGATAACACTGGCGGCAATCGTTGAATCATCGGCGATCGCCGTGAAATCTCCACCGGCTAAGGCGTACGAGTTAACGTTCCCAGCTGCGCCGATCGTAATATTATACGGATCGAACAGCCACATCCCGGCCAGCCCAAGCGGTGCCCCTGCCGACCCTTGCACGCCATCGGTGTTCAGATACCGACCTGACGTCTCAATCCGCCCGCCATTGCCACCCTGCGCGCCGCCGCGGGCAAAGATGCTACCATGGGCTTGGGTGATGGAGGCGACGTTGTTGACGTCCGACCACAGCACCACCGTGCCGCCATCGCCATTGCCCGTCGCGCTCGCATCAAGCGTGGCAGTGGACGCAAGCCCCGCCCGCACCGAACTCGGCCTCCCGTTGATGGTCGCCCCCTGCCAGCCGCCGCCGACATAGATCTGGCCGCCGCCAGCGTCGCCGGTTGCCAGCACTTGCGCGCCCGAACCGACCACGACATTTTCGCCAGCGATCTGGATCAGGCCGCCCTTTTCGCCCGCGCCCGTGCCGCTGGCGTTGAGGAGACCGGTGGCATTGACCGTGCCGACCGGGCCGCCATCGAGAATGATCTGGCCATCTTTTTCCGACACGCTGGTCGCGTCGATAATACCGCCGGTGTTGATGACGCCACCGACAACATCGGCCGCCGCGCGCGCCGTCAACAGAACGCGTCCGCCCGCCGCCGACAGCGTGCCGGTGTTATTGATCAGCGGCCCATCGGCCGGCACCACATCAAGCGGCTGGGTGACCGAGAAGGAGAGCAGTTTGTCGCCAGCGAGATCGAGCACAAAGCCCTTGCCCGCGCCCAGCGCGACGGCGCCGAGCCGCGCCTGGACAAGCCCGGCATTGCCAACCTTATTGCCCGCCAGCACGGCATAGCCGCCCGTGGCCGACGTAATCTCGCCCAAATTGACGACCGCGCCTTTGGCGTTGGTGCCATCAAAAGCATAATTGCCGGCCATGAAATCATCGTTGCTGATCGCATGGGTGGTGGCGAGGAAGCCATTGGTCGATACGCGGCCGCCGCCGCCGATCAGCACGCCATTGGGGTTGAGCAACCAAACCTGGCCATTGGCGATCAGCGAACCATCGATCCGCGATTCAGTGAGCCCCGTGACGCGATTCAGCGCAATCGAGCTTGAGTTTAGCTGCGAGAAAGTGACGGTCGATCCATTATCGATCGAAAATGCCCGCCAATCGATGACGGCCTTGTCGGTCCGCTGGGTAACCTGGACGCTATTGGTGCCAACGCCCGAAACAACCGCGGAACCGACTCGGACGCTGGGATCGGCAATCGACTGGGCTGCTGCAGGGTAAGCCAGCAAAAAAGGCAGCGTGAAGCTAGCGCAGTGGCGAAAACTCACGCCCGATATCACCGGGTTTGCCGATGATTGCTTAGCTGATTTCATCGTTAAGCCCACCCTTGTACCGTCGCATTTTTCCAATAAGTCAAACACTTATCGGTATCTGAGACGGCTAATATAGTCTTGAATTCACTAGGTATTACTACGCGTCATCCGACGTTCCAGCAACCCAACAGAAACACTGCCCGGCGAGTGTCTCTAAAACGGACGTTTCCGGTGCCGATAAAGATTCATGGCAGCCATGCGCTCAACCCTTCCTCCCAAAAATGCCCGCGTCTCGATCCGCGACCGACCACCCCGGGTGGCCCGCCACCGCCGAGCGGCACCGCAGCGGGGACAAAGCGACGCGCTTGTCCCCGCCGACAAATCAAACGACCCCAAAGGCGAGCATGGCGTCGGCGACCTTTTTGAAGCCGGCAATATTCGCGCCCTTAACGTAATCGATATAGCCGTCGCTCGTGCTGCCATGTTCGACGCAGCGTTCATGGATACCTTCCATGATGTCGAACAATTGCTGCTGCAGATCGGCAACCTTCCAGGCGCGTCGTTCGCTATTCTGGCTCATCTCCAGGCCTGAAACGGCAACACCGCCGGCATTGGCGGCCTTGCCCGGCGCAAACATGATTCGGGCATCCTTGAACACATGAACGCCTTCCAGCGTGGTCGGCATATTCGCGCCCTCGGCGACCGCGATACAGCCATTGGCCACCAGGGTGCGGGCATCATCGCCCAGCAGCTCATTCTGCGTGGCGCAGGGCAAGGCCACATTGCAGACCACACCCCAGGGGGTCTTGCCGGCGTGGAAGGTCGCGCCGGGATATTCCTTCACATAATCGGAAATCCGCCCGCGCCGTTTGGTCTTGTGCGCCTTTACCCAGTCAATCCGGTCCTGGCTGATGCCATCGGGATCATGGATAAAGCCTTCGCTGTCGCTCAGCGTCAGCACCTTGCCGCCCAACTGGGTGACCTTTTCCGCCGCATGGGTTGCGACATTGCCCGATCCGGAAATGACCGCGGTCATCCCCTCCAGGTCCTTGCCCTTGGCCTTCAGCATGGATTGCAGGAAATACACCGCACCATAGCCGGTTGCCTCAGTACGGATCAGCGAACCGCCAAATTCCAGCCCCTTACCGGTCAACACCCCGGTAAACTGGTTGGTGATCCGCTTATACTGGCCAAACATATACCCGATTTCGCGCGCACCAACGCCGATATCGCCCGCTGGCACGTCGACATCAGCGCCGACATGGCGATAGAGCTCGGTCATGAAGCTCTGGCAAAAGCGCATCACTTCATGATCGCTCTTGCCTTTGGGGTTGAAGTTGGACCCGCCCTTGCCGCCGCCCATTGGCAGACCAGTCAATGCATTCTTAAAGGTCTGTTCAAAGGCAAGAAACTTGAGAACGCTTTCCGTGACAGACGGATGAAAGCGAATACCGCCCTTATAGGGGCCGATTGAATTGTTATTCTGTACGCGCCAGCCGCGCTGTACTCGGATGTTATTATTGTCATCTTCCCAGCATACGCGGAACGAAATGATCCGATCCGGTTCTGCGATCCGGCGAAGAATCTGATAATGGTGATAGGCTTCTTTGTCGGCGATAAATTCGTAAATGTCCTGTGCGACTTCCTGCACGGCCTGGATAAATTCTGGCTGTCCTACATTACGTTTCTTTACGCCTTCCATGAAGACGGAAAGATCAACATGATCCGTTGTAGCCATTATCACTCCCCTAATCCAAACAAAGACAAATACTTGCACGAACTTTGGCGCAACGTTGCTGCTGCCGAGTCGCTCTATATTGCCTTGGCCTGGGCGGCTTATTTCCTTAGATTTCCGGTCTTGGCTAGGGGGGAACGCTCTTTTGGGTATCTTGGTCAGCAACCTTTAACTAACCTACTAAAAACAAATAAGTTATTCCGTTTACGCAACGCCTTGGTCGCCCATTGGCCAAAAACGGCGTCAAATCGGGGTGCGGGACGGCTGAATTTGTGGCAACGGGGGCGCGCCGGGCGCCTGCAAGCCACGATCAAGCTGGGGGCCCGGGCAGAGTTTGAAGGGGGGAAGAACACATGAAAGCGTCCGATCTGTTCGTCAAATGCCTGGAAGAAGAAGGCGTTGAATATGTGTTCGGCGTGCCCGGCGAGGAAAATCTCGATTTTCTAGACAGCTTGTCGCGATCAACCTCGGTCAAGCTCATCCTCACCCGCCATGAACAGGGCGCTGGCTTCATGGCCGCGACCTATGGCCGCCATACCGGTAAAACCGGCGTCTGCCTGGCGACGCTTGGGCCGGGGGCAACCAACCTCGTCACCGCCGCTGCTTATGCCAATCTGGGTGGGATGCCGATCCTGATGGTCACCGGCCAAAAGCCGATCAAATCGAGCAAGCAGGGCCGCTTCCAGATCCTCGACGTGGTCGACATGATGCGCCCGATCACCAAATATACCCATCAGCTCGCCTCGTCCGACAACATCCCGAGCCGCGTGCGCGAGGCGTTCCGCCTGGCTGAGGAAGAAAAGCCCGGCGCGACGCATATCGAATTTCCTGAAGATATCGCCGACGAAAAGACCGAGAGCCTGCCGCTGAAGCGCAGCCTTGTCCGCCGCCCGACCGCTGATCCCAAATCCGTCCGCGCCGCCGTCGCGCGGATCGAGGCGGCGAAATCGCCTGTGCTGGTGATTGGTGCCGGCGCAAACCGGACGATGACCAGCCGGATGCTGATGCAGTTCATCGAAAAGACCGGCATCCCGTTTGTGACAACGCAGCTCGGCAAGGGCGTGATCGACGAAACCCACCCCAAATTCCTGGGCTGCGCGGCACTGTCATCGGGCGATTTCGTCCACCGCTCGATCGAGCATAGCGACCTGATCATCAATGTCGGCCATGACGTGATCGAAAAGCCGCCTTTCTTCATGCGCCAGGGCGGCACTGAGGTGATTCATATCAGCACCAACACCGCCTCGGTCGATCCGGTCTATTTCCCCTCAATCGAGGTGATCGGCGACATCGCCAATGCGGTCTGGCAGATCAAGGAAGACATCATGCCGCAAGGCGCATGGAATTTCGATTTCATGACCAAGGCGCGCGCGGCCGAAGTGGCGCATACCGCCTCGCTCGATGGCGATGCCCGCTTCCCGATCTTCCCGCCCTATCTGGTCCGCAAGATCCGCGAAGCAATGCCCGCCAATGGCATTATCTGCCTCGATAATGGCGTCTATAAAATCTGGTTCGCGCGCAACTACGCCGCGCGCCAGGCGAACACCGTGCTGCTCGACAATGCACTGGCGACAATGGGCGCGGGGCTGCCCTCTGCCATGGCATCGGCAATGGTCTATCCGGATCGCAAGGTGATGGCGATTTGCGGCGATGGCGGCTTCATGATGAACAGCCAGGAGATGGAAACCGCCGTCCGCCTGAAGCTTAACATCACCGTGCTGATCCTCAACGACAACAGCTATGGCATGATCCGCTGGAAACAGGCCAATATGGGCTTTGAGGATTTCGGGCTTACCTATGGCAACCCCGATTTCGTCAAATATGCCGAAAGCTATGGCGCGATCGGTCACCGGGTCGACAATGCCGAAGGACTGCCCGCTTTGCTCGCGCATTGCCTCGACACGCCGGGGGTGCATCTGATTGATTGCCCGGTCGACTATTCGGAAAACGACCAAATCTTGAACAAGGACATCAAGCAGCTCAGTGCCGCCGTCTGATCCCATAATCCCCGCCCGGCACCGGGCGGGGGAGAGGCTTACCCGATGACTCAGCTCCAGTCTGTCTATCCGCTCTATTTGAACAACAAGGCGGCGCAGCCCAACACCGATCTCGCGGTGACCGACAAGTTCACCGGCGAGGTCGCGTTTCGGGTGGCGCAAGCCGATGCGGCGACGATCAACGAAGGCATCGCCGGGACGGTGCGTGCGGCCGAGCCAATGGCACGGCTCGCGGCCTATGAACGCCAGGCGGTGCTCCAGCACTGCGTCGATCGCTTCAAGCAGCGCTTCGACGAGCTGGCCTATGCGCTGTGTGTCGAGGCCGGCAAGCCGATCAAGGATGCCGAGGGCGAAGTCACCCGCTTGATCGACACTTTCCGCATTGCCGCTGAAGAATCGGTCAGGATGACAGGCGAGGTGCAGCCGCTAGATATCTCGCCGCGCGCACGCGGCTATCAGGGGATGTGGAAGCGCGTGCCGATCGGCCCGTGCAGCTTTATTTCGCCGTTCAACTTCCCGCTCAACCTGGCTGCGCACAAGATTGCGCCCGCCATCGCGGTTGGCTGCCCGTTCGTGATGAAACCGGCGAGTCGCACACCTTTGGGCGCGATCATCATGGGCGAGATTTTGGCCGAGACTGATTTGCCCGAGGGCGCCTTTTCGATCTTGCCAGCCCACCGCGATGGCGCTGACCTGTTTACCGAGGATGATCGGCTGAAGCTCTTAAGCTTTACCGGATCGCCCGGTGTCGGCTGGGATCTGAAAGCCAAGGCCGGCAAGAAAAAGGTCGTGCTCGAACTCGGCGGCAACGCGGCGGTGATCGTCGATCATGATGCCGATCTCGACGATACGGTTGAACGGATCATCTTCGGCGCCTTTTACCAATCGGGGCAAAGCTGCATCGGCGTGCAGCGGATTATCATCCATGCCGATATCTATGATCGGTTGCGCGACATGCTGGTGGCGCGGGCGGCAACGCTGGTGGCGGGCGATCCAAAGGACCGCACGACCTTTATCGGCCCGATGATTTCAGAAGGCGAGGCAAGCCGGCTGGATGGCTGGGTGCAGGACGCCGTAGCGGGCGGCGCGCGGCTGTTGTGCGGCGGCAAGCGGACCGGCGCGATGCTGGAGGCGACGTTGCTTGAAAATGTCAGCCGCGATGCCACGGTCTACCGAGAGGAAGCGTTTGGCCCGGTCGCGATGCTCAGCAGCTTCACTGATTTCGATGCCGCGCTCGACGAGGTCAACGACAGCAAATTCGGGCTGCAAGCTGGCATTTTCACCCGCGACCTGTTCAAAGCCTTGCAGGCATGGGACAGGCTGGATGTCGGCGGCGTTGTGATTGGCGACGTACCCAGCTACCGCGTCGACAACATGCCCTATGGGGGGGTGAAGGATTCAGGGCTGGGTCGTGAGGGAATCAGATTCGCGATGGAGGATATGACCGAGATCAGGAATCTGGTCATCCGACGGCGATGAAATTGGCGGAAAACCGCTAAATCATCGAAGAGACGGGATAAAATTTACTGTTCGACCGGGCAATATTGGGGCAACATTAGGCGCTCGGTTGCACGCGTCCGAGGGACGGCGTCGAGACATTCAGTCCGGCGATGAAGGGGGGAACGCTGCATGATTTCGGGGGAACCCATCGGCGCCAGGCGCTTGGCCAGGCAGCTTGCGCCAGTGCTTGTGCTGGTATGTGCGATTCTCGCGCTGTCGATCGACGCCACCGGGTCGCGCGCTGGCGCCGCCTCGGCCGGGCAGGGCGCGAGCTTTGAAGGGGTCGCCAGCTGTGCCGGATCGACCTGCCACGGCCGGATGGAAGCCGATGGCGCCGTGGTCCGCCAGGACGAATTGATGCAATGGCAGAACCCCGCCAGCCAGGGCGGCGCGCATAGCCGTGCGTTTTCGGTGCTGCTGGGCGACCGGGCGCGCCAGATCACCGCGACGCTGGGGATGGGCGAACCGACCAGCGCACCGGCCTGTCTCGGCTGCCACGCCACGCCCACCAATGGCGCCACCGGCGCGCGCTTCCTCACCAAGGATGGCGTGAGCTGCGAAGCTTGTCACGGCCCTGCCCTTGGCTGGATTGCATCGCATTATGCAGTTGGCGCGAACCATGCCGACAATGTCGCGCGCGGCATGATCCCGCTTGAAAAAGCCAGTGTCCGCGCCGGTCTGTGTCTGGATTGCCATTATGGCAGCAAGCGCCCCGGCCAGTTTGTCACCCACCGGATTATGGCGGCCGGCCACCCCCGGATCAGCTTCGAACTCGACCTGTTTTCCACGCTGCAACAGCATCATAGCGAAGATGCCGATTATGCCGCGCGCAAGGGCCGCACCGACAATCTTCGGCTTTGGATGGTTGGCCAGGCAATGGCCGTCAACCGGGCGCTGACGCTCTATGCCGATCCGGGTCTGGGCAATGAGGGCGCGTTCCCTGAATTCTACTTCCTGGATTGCCATAGCTGCCACCGGCGCATCTTTGATCAGGAAGACCGTGTAAAGACCTGGGAGGCCAATCCCGGTCGACCAATACCGGCGGGCATGCCGCCCTTTAACGACGAAAACATGATTCTGTTGTCTGCCGCCGCGCGGGTGACCTCGCCTGTATTGGCGAAGCGATTTGATACCGATGTCCGCGCCTTCCACCTCGCCATGGCAACCAACCGCAGCCAATCGGCAACCGCTGCCACCCGGCTGGCCGCAACGGCAACCGCGCTTGCCAACGCCTTGTCGGCACAAACCGGCTCCAGCGACACGGCCTTTGCGATCGTTGATTCGATTGCCGGGCCAGCATCAGCGCCGCGTTTCACTGACTATGAAGGATCAGTGCAGGCAGTGATGGCGATTGATTCGCTGCTCAGCGCGCTCGTCAAACAGGGCCGGATTACGATTGGCGCCGCCGCAGGCATCCGCGCCGATATCAACCAGGCTTATGCTGCCGTGCGCGAACCCAATGGCTATCGCCCACCCGCCTTCCGCACCGCGCTGGCCAGCGCCGTTCGCAGCATCAGGAGCCTGCGCTGATGCGTGCCCGCTTTGCCACTAGCCTGATTGCAAGCACCGCCCTGATCATCGGGTCATGCAGCGGGGGCGGCGGATCCAGCACTGCCGTACTGCCGCCGACCCCGTCGCCATCGGCATCCCCGACGCCATCGACCTTTTATGCCGTGCCTGCAGCCGAAGCACTGAGTATCGCCGACGTCCAGACCGTCATCGCCCGCGCTGCTGCTGAAGCACGCGCGCGCAACCTGCCCGCCGTGATCGCCGTCAGCGACCGGGTGGGCAACATCTTGGCGGTGTTTCGGATGACCGGCGCGCGCGCAACCGCCTTGACCAGCCCGGCCGGCAATGGCGACAGCAAGGACGCACAGAATCTGACAGTGCCGGCCGAAGGCGGCGCCATCGCCAAGGCGGTGACGGGCGCTTATCTATCGAGCGGGGGCAACGCATTTTCCACGCGCACCGCAAGCCAGATCGTCCAGGAGCATTTCCCGCCGGCCCCAGGAGCCGTTGGACTTGAAAGCGGGCCGCTGTTCGGCGTGCAGTTCAGTTCGTTGCCCTGTTCTGATTTGGTCGCCCGCTTCGGCACGCCGGGCACCAGCGCGTTGATCGGCCCGAAACGGTCGCCGCTCGGCCTGTCGGCCGATCCAGGTGGCTTCCCGCTCTACAAGAACGGGGTCGTCGTTGGCGCAATCGGGGTGATGGCGGACGGCGTCTATGGCTTTGACGCCAACATCACTGATATCGACAATGATCCCGAGGAAGCGATTGCTCTGGCGGGCACGGTTGGCTTCGAAGCCCCCGAAACCATCCGGGCCAACCGGATTTCGGTCGACGGCACACAGCTGCGCTATACCGATATCGATTACCCCGCCTTGATGACCGCCAGCCAGACGCCAAGCTTTGCCGCGACAGCACCGGCGCTCGGTAATCTCGTTAGCGTCATCGGCTATTTCGGCGTTCCAACCCCGGCGATCATTGCCGGCACGGCCTATGGCACCGAAGCATCAGGCATTCGCGCCGCCACCCCGGCCGAATTTGCCAATCGCGATGCGTTCATCCTCACCAATGGATCGGGGACAAGTCGCTTCCCGGTGCGCGCTGGAACGGATGCAGCGGATGTTGGCCAGGCACTGACATTGGCTGAATCGAATGCGATCCTGGAAGAAGCTTTCCGGATCATGACCCGTGCCCGCGCGCAGATCCGCATGCCACTCGACAGCCGGGCGCAGGTAACGATCTCGCTGGTCGATAGCCGCGGCCAGATTCTTGGCGTGGTGCGCGGGCCCGATGCGCCCGTGTTCGGCACTGATGTGTCCTTGCAAAAGGCCCGCACCGTTGCCTTTTTCTCGCATCCGCGCGCCGGGACCGAACTATCGGCTGATCCAAGCGCCGATGTGCGTCAATATGCGCCAGCGTTCCTCAGCTTTCTCGGCAATCAGAACGCGCTTTCGGGGCAGATCGCCTATGGTGACCGCACAATCGGCGTCCTCGCCCGGCCCTATTTCCCCGATGGCGAAGTCGGTCGCCCAAAAGGGCCGCTGTCGCGCGATATTGCCCAGTTCAACCCCTTGTCGACCGGGCTGCAATCAGCCCTGGTGCTGACCAATCTGGGGCAGCATCTCGGTTTTGTCACCGGGGCGCTCTCCACCGACACACCAGCGCGTTGCACCTTCATTCCCGATGCGGCGCCGGGCCAGAACCGGCTTCAAAACGGTCTTCAGATTTTCCCCGGGGCAATGCCCATCTATCGCGGGACACGGATGATCGGCGCGATCGGTATTTCGGGTGACGGCATCGATCAGGACGACATGATTTCGTTCCTTGGCCTGCACAATGCGGGCGTTCGCCTTGGTGGGTTCGGCAATGCCCCGATTTCCATGCGCGCTGATCAGATCTTGATTCCCGTTGGCAACCGGCAAGTTCGGCTGCGCTATGTCGGCTGCCCGTTTGCCCCGTTCCTCGATACCGCTGAACAAAATGTGTGTCAGGGGCTGTAAATGGCAGTCATGCTCTTCTTCCCAATGATCACCGCTACCGCTCCTCAGGGAGCGGCGGTGACGATCAACATCCCGCTGGAGCTGCAGGCCGAACAATCGGTGACGGCAGTGCGGGTGGTGCCCGAAGAGAAGGCGCAAGAAGCAAAGCATGATTCGGAACGCGACCCCGCCGAATTGATCGACGGCCGCAAACGGCCCGGCTTTGAAAAGGCGCTGCCCTACCCGATTACCCAGAATAATCCCGGTGCCGTCCGCGCGCCCCGCCCAGAAGCTTTTCCGACCGACCAGATTCCGCTGCCCGATCGCTGGCGGCTGATTGAATCACTGGGCGTCGTGAAGGAGCGCTGGTTCGATCCCTATCATCAGAACACGCTAAAGGGTGATCGCCCGATCAACCTTGAGAAGAATAAATGGCTCCCGCTGCACGGCGATGACTGGTTTTTCACGCTCAGCGCGGTCAGTGATTCAGTGATCGAACCGCGCACCTTCCCGATTCCGGTTGGCGTGCAGACGACCGCGCGGCCTGGCAGCCTCGACATTTTCGGCGGGGACACCAGCTATGTGTTCTCGCAAACCTTCATTGTCGGGGCATCACTGGTCAAGGGATCGACCGCGTTCAAGCCGCCCGAAATCGAATATCGAGTCGCGCTGGCGTTCAACCTCAATCATGTCACGGTGCCTGAACGGCGCGTGCTGTTCGTCGAACCGAGCAAGGGCACGGTCCGCACCGATGCCTTTGTCGGGGTGCAGGAACTTTTCGTTGATTATCACCTGCGCAACACGTCGGATCGCTATGATTTTGAATCGATCCGTGTCGGCATCCAGCCCTTTCAAACCGACTTCCGCGGCTTTTTGTTCAACGATCAGCAGCTCGGCGTCCGGTTTTTCGGCAATCGGGACAATAACCGATTTCAGTTCAATCTGGCGGCGTTCTGGCGGCTGGAAAAAGATACCAATTCAGGGCTGAACAGCGTCGTCAAACGCCCGCGCGATGATTTTGTCTTCGTCGCCAATGTCTATCGCCAGGATTTCCTGCTGCCGGGGCTGACCAGCCAGATCACGGCCGTCTACAATCTTAACCGCGAAGGCGGCCGGATTGAAGTGGATACCAATGGCTTCCCGGTGCGGCCTGCGCTGCTCGGCAATTTGCGCGGGCGCGATTATGATGTGGTCTATCTTGGCTATAATGCCGATGGCCGGATCGGGCGGCTCAATCTGACGACATCGGTCTATGGTGCGCTCGGCCAGGACCGGAACAATTTCTTCACCGGCAAACCAGCCCAGATCAGAAGCTATTTCGGTGCCGCCGAACTCAGCTATGACCGCGACTGGATCCGTATCCGCGCGTCGGGCCTGTACGCCAGCGGGGACAACAAGCCCTTTGACAATGTCGAAACCGGCTTTGACGCGATCTTTGAAAACCCGATTTTTGCCGGCGCCGATACCAGCTACTGGATCAGGCAGACGATTCCCTTCGCCGGTGGCGGCCGCGCGGTGGCGATTAATGGTCGCAACGGCATTCTCAATTCGCTGCGGTCGTCCAAGGAACAGGGCCAGTCCAATTTCAACAATCCGGGCACTGCGCTGGTGGGCGTCGGGATTGATTTCGATCTGAAGCCAACGCTGCGCGTGTCGGTCAACGCCAATCATCTGTGGTTCGCCACCACTGAGGTGCTGCAAACGCTGCGCGTTGAAGGCAGCATCCCCAAGTCGATCGGCTATGACCTGTCATCAGCGATCATCTGGCGGCCCAAGGCAAACCAAAATATCGTCGGTCGCTTGTCCGGTGCTGTCCTCCTGCCGGGCAGCGGCTTTCGCGACCTGTTCACCAATAACAATCGGAATCGAGCGTATTTCTCGATTCTGGCCAACATCATCGTGAGCTATTGATGCCAATACGCGCTGCTCTATCCGCCCGGACCGCAGGCTGGCTGTCGCTAGTGATGGCAGCGCTGATGCTGCCGGCCGCAATTCTTTACGCCAATGATGCCGAAAAGCCGGTGGCACGCGTTTATCTTGATACCCCGCCTGCGCCGATGAGCCAGACGGCGGCAATGGTCGCCAGTAAATCCGAAGGCTGCTATTCCTGCCACACTCGCACGGACGAACCCTCAATGCACGCCAGCCCGGCCGTGCAATTGGGTTGTACCGATTGCCATGGCGGCAATGCGACGATCATCGGCGATCCCAGCCATGGTTTTAGCGATGCGTCCTATGTCACCGCGCGCGATCAGGCCCATGTCTTGCCGCGCTTGCCGCATAGCTGGAATTATCCCAGCTCAGCCAACCCCAAGCGCAGCTATACGCTGCTCAACAAGGAAGCGCCCGAATATATCCGCTTCGTCAATCCCGGCGACTACCGCGTCGCGCGCGAAGCCTGTGGCGCTTGCCATATCGAAACGATCGAAGCCGCCGAGCGCTCGCTCATGGCCTCAGGCGCCATGCTCTGGGGCGGGGCGGCCTATAATAACGGTGTTGTCCCGTTCAAAAACTACATCTTCGGCGAAGCCTATACCGAGGAGGGCGAGCCGGCCAAGATTGTCTCGCCGGGATCGCCCCCAGGCACCGTGTCCGATGCTGAAGCCAAGCGCGGCGCGCTGGCGGCGCTGTATCCCCTGCCCAGCTGGCAGGTGACGCCGCCGGGTGACGTGTTCCGCGTCTTCGAACGCGGCGGGCGCAACATCAACACCAATTTCGCCGAAGTCGGCCTGCCGAATTCGCTTGGCCAGATTCAGCGGCTGGAGGAACCCGGCCGGCCCGATCTGAAGCAGTCGAACCGGGGGCCGGCAACCGGCTTGCGCGTCGCCATCCCGGTGCTCAATATCCACAAGACTCGCCTCAACGATCCGCTGATGTGGTTCATGGGCACCAATGAACAGCCCGGCGATTATCGCGGATCGGGCTGCACGGGGTGCCATGTCATCTATGCCAATGATCGCGAACCGCGCCACAGCCTGATCTATGCACAATTTGGCCGTGACGGACAAAGCGCGAGCGTAGACCCGACCATCGCTGCCAAAATGGCGGGAAGCGGCGACCATGGCGCGACCCCCGGCCATGGCGAGGCCAAGGGCCATGGCGCTACCAAGGGCGCTGGGGCAAAGAGCGACGGCCATGACGCTGGCGGCCATGATACTGGCGGCCATGGCGGGTTGGTCCAGCCGGGCGACCATGCCAGCGCCCCTGGGGGCGATCACGCTGGCGGCCGGGCGGGCACCAAGGAAAGCGGGCATCCGATCCGCCACAGCTTTACGCGCTCGATCCCGACATCGCAGTGCATGAGCTGCCACATGCACCAGCCCAATATCTTCCTGAACAGCTATCTCGGCTACACGATGTGGGATTATGAATCCGACGCGCCGTCGATGTGGCCCAAGCAGCAGAAATACCCGACCGCCGCCGAAGTCCGCGAGATCAACGATCGCAATCCGGAGGCTGCGGCCACGCGCGGCAAATGGGGCGACCCTGATTTCCTGCGCAATGTCTATGATCTCAACCCGACGCTGAAGGACACGCAGTTCGCTGATTATCACAGCCATGGCTGGAATTTCCGCGGCATCTTCAAGCGCGACCGCGAGGGCAATCTGCTCGATGCCGATGGCAAGATCGTCGCCAATGACGATCCTGAGAAATGGCGCAAAAAGGGGGAACCAAAATTCGTGCCCCCCGGCACCAACCCCGGCAAGGCCGTCCATCTCATGGATATCCATGCCGAAAAGGGCCTGCAATGCGCCGATTGCCACTTCGCCCAGGACAGCCATGGCAATGGCCTGATCTATGGCGAAGTCGCCAATGCGGTGGAGATCGGCTGCAAGGATTGCCACGGCACGGCAGACGCCTATCCAACGCTGCGCACCTCGGGCCCTGCGGCGCGGCCGAGCGGCAGTGATTTGTCGCTATTGCGCAATCCTGATGGCCAGCGCCGGTTCGAATGGGTCCCAACCGAAGGCGGACGCCGCAAGCTGATTCAGCGCTCGCTGGTCGACCCCAAGCTCGAATGGGACGTGCATCTGGTCAAGGACAGCGTCGATCCCGCCAGCCCCTATTTCAATGCCAAGGCAGCGCGCGCCAAGCTGATGAGCAAGCTGGGCGGCGAAGACGGCAATTTCGCCTTTGGCCCTGGCATTCTGCCCGCCGATCGCGCGCATGGCGAGGATTCGGTTACCTGCTTCACCTGCCATCTGAGCTGGACGACCAGCTGTGGCGGCTGCCATTTGCCGATTGAGGCCAATTGGAAATCCAACAGCCACCATTTCGAAGGTGAGGAAACGCGCAACTTTGCGACCTATAACCCGCAAGTTGCCCGCGATGATCTGTTCCATCTCGGCAAGGGGATGTCGAACCGGGGCGGTGTAACCACGCCGATCCGGAGCACTTCTGCGCTCGTGCTGTCGTCCACCAATGTCAGCCGCGAACGGATTTATATCCAGCAGCCGCCGATCAGCGGCATTGGCTTCTCTTCGCAAGCCTTTGCGCCGCATTTCCCGCACACGGTTCGGACGACCGAAACCAAGACCTGCAGCGACTGCCACATCTCGAAGAGCGATGATAACAACGCGATCATGGCGCAGGTGATGCTGCTTGGCGCCAATGCTGCCAACCTTGTTGGCTTGAATGCCTGGACGGGGCTGCAGGGCGGTTTCGAAGCGGTGCGCGTGACTGAATGGGACGAGCCCCAGGCAGTGATCGGGTCCTATCTGCAGCAATATGCCTATCCGGATTATTGGGATATGCACGTCAATCGCAACAAGCGCGAACTGAAGAACTGGGTGCGCGGCAAGACGTTCGACAAGAAATTGTCCGGCGAAACGCGGCCGATGGAGGAATTCCGGAACATTGTGCAGGGAACGGCCGGGGCCGTGAACTGCCTGCAATTGCGCGGCGAATATATGTATGTTGCCGAAGGGCGCGGCGGGTTCCGGGTGTATGACGTGGCGTCGGTTGCCAATAAGGGCTTTTCCGAACGCATCATGACCGGGCCCTTCTCCCCGCTTGGCCATGACACGCAGGTCACCTCAAAGAACGCGACGTGTATGGCCTTGCCAACGGGCCAGGCGATCAACCCGCTGCGCAGCACGCCTGAACTGCGCAAGATCAATCAGGAGCAACCGTTCCTGCCGATTTACAGCTATGCCGCCGTCACCGATTCCGAAGAGGGCCTGATCCTCGTCAATGTCGATACGATGGCGGATGGCGAGTTCCGCAACAACTTCCTGAAGCGGGCGGTCACCTGGAACGACAATGGTGTCCTAAAGGGTGCGCGGCATATCATCCTGGCCGGCGAAATAGCCTATATCACGGCGGATGTTGGGCTGGTGGTGGTCGATCTCAGCGATCCGCTCCACCCGAAGCTGGCAGCGGTGCGGCCGATGACTGACGCGCGGGCAAGCACAATCCAGTTCCGTTATCTTTGGGTAACCGATGCAGAGGGGGTGAAACTGTTCGATGTCACCCAGCTGCGTAATCCAGTACCAGTACCGTCCGGCACGATCCCGCTGGCCAATGCACGCCGGGTCTTCGTCGCACGGACCTATGCCTATATCGCTGCTGGCAGCGACGGATTGGTGATTGCCAATGTCACCGCGCCGACCCGCCCGGTCATCTACCAAAGGGTTACCTTGGACGGCGCGCTGAACGATGCGCAGGACGTAACCGTGGGCAACACCAATGCATCGATGTTTGCCTATGTCGCTGATGGCCGTAACGGACTGAAGGTGCTGCAACTGACGTCGCCGGCAAGCCAGCCCAATTTCTACGGCTTCTCGCCCCAGCCCAAGCCCGAGCTGATCGCCTGGGCAAAGACGCCAACGCCCGCGCTGGCGCTGTCAAAGGGCCTGGAACGGGATCGCGCTGTTGATGAAACCGGCGGTCAGATCGCCGTCTTCGGACGATTGGGCGCGCGCCCCTTCACCCGCAGCGAAATGGAAAAGCTGTTCCTTACCAGCCGGGGCACGCCGTATAAGGTTAGCGACGATGTCGATATGTCCGCCTGGCGGCCACCGCTAAAACTGCCGGGGAAATAAGGGGGGTCGGCGCGCGCTGTCCCCCGCCGCATCACCCGCCGGGATAGCCCGTTAAACCGCGCTGCCTTTCCTGCGTAGGCTGATGTGCGCCACGTTGGACGGCCGCCCCGCCCATTGCAGCCATGCGAGGCTGCAACCTGAGGCTTGCCGGCCTCAGGTCGTACCATCAGCTAATCCTGGCCTTACGGGCACCCCCGAATAGGATCGAGGGATAGGGTACCAGACAGCGGGAGTTGGTATCGGCTCTTAAACCATTACCTTAGCTGCCATGAGGATGGACGCAATAGACGAGAGCACGCGCGCAGCGATTCTGCGCCTGACGATAGCCGAGCGGGAATGCCTCAAGCGCTGCCTGAACCATCAGACGGCGAAGCAAATGGCCATCGATCTTGGTATCTCGCCGCACGCTGTGGAGAAGCGGTTAAAAATGGCCCGCGCCAAGCTGGGCCTGTCTTCTTCGCTAGAAGCGGCCAAACTGGTCGAGTCGGTGGACCAGTGCGGTCGGCTGGGACCCAGCTCGTCGGACCTTTCGCCAGCTCATGCTGGGCCCGATGAAGGTGGCGCCATTGCCGCCCCGCGAAACGAGACCGCGTGGATGACCCGGCGGCACCTTGTTTTTGTGGTCTCAGGAGCAATGCTAATGATCTTCGTTGCAGCAGCAGCCCTACTCATAGTGGTTCAATCATCTGGCGCCATTGAGGGCCAGGCAACCCCGTCAGCAAGAGTCACATCTGTATCACCAACGGCCCAAAGCTCGGTGCCGACTGCCGGCACGGAGGCGGCCTTGCGGCGTCTTGTCGCCGGTCTGGCAAGCGGCTCGCCCGACTATGATAAGCTCGCGCCGCGGTTCGCCGACGTTGTCCGTAAGGACCTGCCCGTGACGCACCCCCTGTTCAAATCGCTGGGCGAGCTGAAGTCGATCACCTTCCGCGAGCGTGGCCCGTTGGGCGACGACGCCTATAATCTGGTGTTCGCCAATGGCGAGGTATTCATGTCGGCGGCACTCGACGCCGATGGCAGGATGGTCGGCGGCATTCTCCAGCCGGGGTTTAAAGTCGCTGCTGGCATGGTGCCGACCGCTGGCACCGAAACTGCCTTGCGGCGTCTTGTCGCCGGTCTGGCGAGCGGCTCGCCCGACTATGGCAAGCTCTCTCCACAGTTCGCCGACGTCGTCCGAGGCGACTTACCCCTGACCCATCCCTTGTTCAAATCACTGGGCGAGCTGAAGTCGGTGACGTTTCGCGGGCGCGGCCCCAGGGGCGATGACGCCTATAATCTGGTGTTCGCCAACGGCGAGGTTTTGATGTCAGCGGCGCTCGACCCCGAAGGCAGGATGGCCGGCGGCATTCTCCAACCAGGCAAGCCCCCAGTGCGGTGACGGCGGGGGCGGGATGACTTTGAACGTCCGCCTTCCACGGCGGGTTCTCCGGGCCACTGATAGAGCAACGTGCTTGAAGTTTGAATCGCCACCCCGTTTGTCCTGAGTAGGGCTGAGCTTGTCGAGGAGCAGCAGGTCGGATCGTCCCCCGGACGATCCTGAAACATGCGGGGCATGTTTCACCTGATCACTTCGACAAGCTCAATGGCTACTCAGGGCAAACGGATCATATTTTCAGAACGATGCTCGGGACTACGCATGCCGAATGGCCGGGAGTGGGGCGCTATCCGCCGGGCGGCATGCGCCCCTGAGTTGAACGTTTAGATGCGGCGCTGCGACCCCAGAACCGGATCGTGCTAGCGTCCTGGAGTTTAGGATCGACCTATATAGTGGCTCGCGTTGCTACCGCGTGATGGCGTGGCCACCGCTAACTTCGAGGGCGATCAGCGCCCCCGCCAGCACAATGACCAAGAGGATGAGGACAATCCTGACCCGACGATGGCGCTGCTGCAGGTCAACGTCATAAGCAACGACGTCAATCCAATACCGATCAGCGCCTTCTCGCCTAATGGTCCCGCGCTCCAGCATCCTTTTAAATTGCCGGGCCTCAATGGAATTGGAGGGCGTGAACGCCACGGCTCGATCTGCACGAACCGCATCTTCTGAAAAGAAATGATGCTGAATGTCGCGCCTCGCCCGGGCGATCAATGCTGCAGCGGCTGTGGCCATGAAATCCCCCGTTCGACGACACACTACCTATCACAGGCCGACAGTCGAAAGCAGAGGATAAAAGCACACCCGTTCGGGAAGCTGCCGAAATTCTAACTTTCGATACCGTGATCAGGCCCAGGGGCTCCTTTGCACAAACGGAGCAACGTAAAATCTCCCCGCGCGAGCCCAATTACCCGCCGCGTTCCTCGGCCAGATGGCGGACCAGCGGCTGCAAATTGGCGTCGAACCGCGCCAATGTGCCATGCGGCTCGGCGGTGTCGAACAGGCTGACCAATTGGCCGTCATGCCAGCGGTGCAGCGCATAGCCGGGCGGATCGGCAACGATCATCGGCCGGTCATCGGGCGTCTCCGGATCGATCGGACGCAGATCAAGCGCGAGTTGCGCCGCGCTGGCCGGGCAGACCGTCACCGTCATCCCGTGCCAGGAGGCGGCGATCGGCCGGTGGAGATGGCCGCACCAGATCGCCCGAATCTGATCGTGCCCGGCAATCGCCGCACGGAAACGGCTGACCCAGGGCTCATCCGCGCCGCCAGACATCCAGGCGATGCCCGCGTCTATCGGGGGATGATGCATCACAATCACCGTCGGCGTGGTGCGATCTGCGTCAAGCTGGGTCCGCAACCAGCGCGCCCGCGTCGGGCAAAACGCGCCGCCATGGCGGCCAGGCTCAAGCGTATCGAGCACGATCAGCCGCAGGCCGTTCAGCTTAATGCAATAGTGCACAAAGCCATCGCGAAACGCCACCTGGGGGAAATACCGGCTGAAATGCCGCCGGTCATCATGATTGCCCATGCAGGGATAGACCGGGAACGGGCAGCGCGCCAGAATCGCGGCCAACCGCGCATAGCTTTCCTCATCACCGCGATCGGTAATGTCGCCCGTGACCATCAGCAAATCGGGTCGGTTGGGCCCATCGATCAGCGTCGTCAACACCTGATCCAGCCGCTGGCGATTGGGTTCATCTGGCGTGTTCGGCACAAAGCCGATGTGCAGATCGGTAATCTGGGCGATCAACACTTCGGGCAATCCCTAATTGAGCGACGCGGTATCACCCGGTCGCGGTCGGATCAGCATCGGGCTTGCCGCCGCGCCGCCTTGTTTCGGTTTCCACGGCGCATCCTCTTTGCCGTGATAGCCATGGCACATCGCGCAGCTTGACGGCACCTTGGCTGCCGATGCTTCGCCGCCATGGCAACTCCGGCAGGATTTCAAATCCGGGACCAGCAAGTCGGTCGCCTTGGCAGAGCTTGCCGCCTTGGTATGGCAGCTCGCGCAGGTTTCGGTCGAATGGGCGTTATGATCGAACCAGCCGTGCATCATATAGCGAAGGGGCTGGTTGACCGGCACGACTGACCAATCGGGCGATCCCGCCCCCGGTGGCTTGACCAAATGGCAGTCATAACATGCACCGCCCGGCGAGAAGACCGCCCGAACTGCCTTGTCTCCCGTCGATCCCCGCGCGCCAACCGCGCCGAAATAGGCATTATACACTTGGCCCTGCGCATAGGTGCCGGGACGCCGCCGTTCCATTCCGCCCAGGTTGATCGGCCGCGCCGGGCTGGTCGATCGATAAAAGGCGCGCAAATCGGCCGTCATCTGGGCCGTGTCACCGTGCCGCAGCGTCCGCACCGTCCCGCCGATATTGTCAAAGGCCAGGCTGTGGCAGGCCTCGCAATTCTTCTCCATGTCGACCGGCTGAAACCGCACCCGATCGGCAGTGGGGGTGTGACAATCAGCACAGACCAGCGAGTCGCCATAGCCCTTGCTCGACTTCAGGCTGCGCGCCATCGCCGCCACCCCGCCGCGGGTGTCGAGATGCAGCTTATGCGTGAATTTCAGCCCGCTATCGTCCATCGGCATGCTATCCAGCGAGGCGCGCGCCATCACTGGCTTCTCGCCGGGCACCATCGCGATCAACGGCCGGAACTGCGGATGCTGGGTGCCGAAATCACCGGCATTGGGCAATTTGGTGTCGGTCAGCCGCTGGTTAAGCGTGCTGTGGCAATCGCTGCAAAATGCCTGGGCCGTGGCGGGCATTGGCCCGGCGCCTTCATGTTCGGTGTGGCAGGCAACGCACGAACCGGGGCCTTCCTTGCCAAATGTCTTGGCGACACTGGCCAGAATCCTGCCCCCGAAACCGGGATTCTCGCGTGCCTTCGCCAGTCTGCCTGGCAGGGCATGGTCATGAACGTCCTTGTGACAGGACTGGCAGGTTTCATCGCGAACCGACACGAACGCCTTTTTGTGGCAGGCCTCGCAATTGCCCTCCAACGCGTGATGCGCCTGGCTGAGCGGGCCGCTTGTCCAGGTGGTGTCGCTGGCAGCTGCATAGATGGTGCGCGCTGGTTGATGCTGTTTCTGAAACGCCGCCCAAACCGGGATAGCCAGAAAGGCGAACAGGACCGACAAAGCGAGCACCCAGGCGGTGCTGCGCTTGGCCGGTACCAGCCCGCGCAACGAAAATGCCTTGGTCTCGTCGCGTTCTTCGGCGGCCTTGGAAATTGCTGCCACGCGCTGGACGGTCAGGACAATGGCACCGCCAATGTCGCGTGACATCGCGATACGGTGGCCGCCCACCGCGATATCGCCGCCCTGATCGGGGTCAACCACCGCCTCTTTGCTGCGCCGGCGGCCAACCAGGAATCCCGACGATCCTGTCGCCGTCACCTGCACCCGCCCGTCGCTGCTGTGCTGGATATACAGATGTTCGGGATCGACGCCCAGATCAGGCAGGGCGATGTCATTGGTTGCCGCGCGACCGACCGTTACGACATCGCGGGCCGCCTGGGCATCGCGAATGATTTCACGGCCATCGGCGGTCGTGCTGATGCGCCGGATCAGGAAAGGTTTCATGCCGAAATCACCAGTAGAAAAAGACGCTGACGACATGCGCAGTGAGCGCGGCGATCAGGATGAAGGTCACGGGCACATGGATATAGAGCCACAGTTCGAGCAGCGCTTTCAGCCGCAAATGCCGCCGCATTTGGCCAAGCGCCGCCTGTTTGCGATCGAGCAGCTCATCGACTCGCTTGATCGCTGGGTCTCTGCCATCACTCTGATCGGCCGAAATTTTGCGTACCGTGCGATAGGCGCGCTGGGTGGCGCAGCGCCGGTCATGACCGGTCAGGCGCACCCACAGCCCGCCGCCAAACGGATCCTGCTCAAGCGAGCCGAGTACCACGCGCGACAGCTGGGCATCGAGCGGCTGGGCGGCATCATGGAGCTGCCGATCGACCGCGCGGATCGATTCCAGCATCTGCCCCTCGGTCATCGACTGGCGATTGTTGCTCAGCGCTGACGGGATGGTCGCATAGGCACTCACCCCCCAGATACCCGACAGGATCACCACCATCATCAGCGCATAGGCCAGCGTGTGAACGTTCCAACCCAGCTGAAAACCCGTGTGTAGCGTCGCGATGACGATCAGACTAAGCCCAAGATAGACATGCGCGCTGGTCCACGCCTTAAGCGACCAGCGGCCACTCGTCATCGCGCGTTTGCGAATGCCAAGCATCGTCAGCCACAGGATCAGCAACAGCCCGATCGTGCCAAGCGTATAGCCATACCAGCTACCGCCATTGGGCCGCGGCCGAATGTCGATGAACAGATAAGTGAGCAGCGCGGTAGCCGACAGCACCAGCGACAATTTGAGCCATCGGAAGCCTGCATAGCGCAGGAATCCTTCATGCTCAGTAGTGCCCTGTTGGTGCCGCGGACCGCGGGCGGCAGCGCGACTAGCTATGACCGGTCCTCCTCTTGCAACCCGGCAATGGTCAGGAAGCTTTCCGGCGCAATCCGGATCGCCGCGCCCGTCGGGCAGGCGCGCACACAGGCTGGTCCGCCCTTGATTGACGAGCACATGTCACATTTTACGGCTTTTTTTGGCACGTCGACGCCAGGCGTGGCATGTTTGTAGCGCCATTTTTTCGATGGCTCGCCTGGTCCAGGGCCTTTGCCAAACATCATCCAGCTCAGCAGGCCCGGCTTGACGGGCGGCCGTGCCTCCATACGGATCACGCCATAGGGGCAATTGCGCTGGCAATTACCGCAGCCGATACAGCTGTCTTCGATAAAGACCTCGCCGTTCGAACCACGCTGAATCGCATTGGGGGGGCAATCGGCCATGCAATGGGGGTGCTCGCAGTGCCGACAGCTGGTCGGCACATGGAGGTGGGCATAGGTTTTGCCGGCTTCACGATCGAGTCGCGACAGACCTTCATGGCTATCCGCACAGGCTTTTTCGCAATTGTCGCAGCCAACGCACAGCTTCTCATCGATGAGCAAAACGTCGGTCGCCTCGCCGATGCCATTGTCGACCAAAAAACGCGCGGTTTCGGAATGGACGTTGAACACCGCCGAATGGCTGTCTTTGCGGCTTTCGACAAAGGCGTGGACATTTTCCGTCCCGGCCATGTCGGTGCGGACCTTGTCCATGAGCGCGGGTTTGGCCGCAAGCAGCCGCGCAAACGCCGCCCCTTGCAGCTTGATGACTTCGGATTTGACCGCCGCGCGCACTGTCTTGGTACGCCGCCCGCCATGAATCAACGACAAGGCACCGACATAGGTGCTGGCCGGCTGATAGGACAGAAATACCGGTTTGCCCGCGACATTCTTCTCGACGATCATGCTGCCGATCCGGATCACGAACACATCGTCGCTGGTGTCGCCTTCAGTGATAATCGCTTCACCGGCGCGGACATTGACGATCTCATGCGTGTCGAGCACCTCGACCAGATCGCTGGCCAGCAGCCCCGATTTGAACATCTGCAACAATTGCCGCTCAACCGAGATGCGGGTAACCGCGCGCTTGGCCGCGGGCACCGACGCCATCAGCTTCAGCGCCGCGGTGCGCGACACTTCGACGATCGTACAATCCGTGCCCGCGCGCACCGTGGCACCCCGGCGACGGCCCGAAATCAGGCCGACTTCCCCAAAAATCGATCCTTGCGGGATCGGAATGGTGATCGACGGATCGGCTGGGTTGACCTCAACCAGCACTGATCCCTGCGCGATACACAGCAGCGACGATCCCGGCTCGTTGCGCTTGATGATGATTTCCCCGGCCTTGTAGGGCCGCACTTCGGAATCAAGCACGAATTCGCGCATCTGCAGCGGCGACAGGTCGTTCAAAATCGTGATGTTGGTACGCAGCAGTTCAAGCCATTCATCGACTGACCGGCGTGATTTCTTGAACGCTTCGAACTTGGCTTCCAGCAAGGGCTCATCGGCGGGCTTCAACGTCGTATTGCCGTTGATGAACTCGATGACGTCATAGCCCTGATTCATGCAGTGCTTGATCAGCGGATACCCAGCCAGCGCGCCAATCACGAAGATGCCAGCCTTGGTCGATTCGAATTCAGGCGACAATTTCGGGAAGGCTTCGCGATCAGCGCTGGTGAATTCGATGCCGCAGGATTCGATAAAGGCGCGCGGCGCGGCTGATCCCATGCGCGCGATGATCCGGTCGCACTGAATCGTTTCGGTGCCGTCGCGCGTTTCCAGCAGCAATTCGCCTTCGCGCACTTCGCCCGGCGTCGTGTTCAGCCGGACGATCACCCGCCCCTGATCAGACGCCTCGTTGAGCAATTTGACATTGGCGCTTTTGGCGCGGGCAAAATCAGCCGACCGATTGAGGATGGTGACGACATTGCCCTGGGCCTTGTCCGCGGCCAGACCCAGCGCGTTTTCGATCCCCGCATCGCCCGAGCCAATCACGGTGATATGTTCATCGACATATTCGCCGGGGTCATCGAGCTGATATTGGACATGCGGCAATGCCGCGCCCGGGCAGCGCATCAAATTGGGATTGCCCTGGGTGCCAATCGCTAGCACCACGCATTCGGCGTTGATCACCGTGCCATCGGTGAGCGCCAGCGCGAAATCGCCCCGGTCGCCGGTGATTGCCTTTACTTCGCTGCGATAGCGGACGTTGACCTTATTGCTGACGGCCTGTTCGTCCCAGGTTTTCAGGATGACTTCGCGCTTACCAGCATCAAAATCGAGATCAGACCGCAGCACCAGCTTGGCAGGCGTGGCCATCACATGTTTGCCCTTCTGATACTTATAAATCGTATCAGAAAGGTGATCGGTCTTTTCGATCAGCACGTGCGACAGGCCGAGCTGTGCGGCACGCGCAGCAGCACTTAACCCGGCGGGACCCGAGCCAATTATCGCGACTCTAACGCGATCCGCCATTGTCTATGTCCCCCATTTAGCGACCCAGTGGAGCCCCCGCTCCCAGGCCACAGCAGAAATGCGCTTTACCGCAACTGGCCATTCACTACCATGCAAGCTACGTCGCGTCACCCCTGATGGGCACGCGCAATGGGTGAGTGATGGTTACGAAAAATAATCCCGTAGTAAGAGGACAATGGGTGCTTCTCGCGGCCGGTTTGGCCCTGATTTTGGCCGTCGGTTATTCGGTAATGCGGCAAAAAAGTACCGAATCAGCAGCGCCCCCAATCGCCAAAGCCGGCTCGATTCCGACTCAGGGCAATGACATAGAATTGCTGCAGGCGCGCGCCCAGGCATCGCCTGGTGACGCCAATAACTGGGCTACCCTTGGTGATGCGCTGTTCGCCAAAGGCCGGTTTGATGAAGCCATTGTCGCGCTGGAAAAAGGCAGCGTCGCAGCGCCCGATCGCGCCGATATCTGGTCAGCGCTGGGCGAGGCACGCGTGATGGCGAGTCCGCGTGATCCAATGCCCTCAGCGGCATTGACGGCGTTTCGCAAAGCGCTGACGATCGATCCCAAGGATCCGCGCAGCCGCTATTTCACCGCCGTTGCGCGCGATCTTCGCGGCGAGCATCAAGGGGCAATCGACGATTGGCTGGCGCTGCTGAAGGATACGCCGCCCGGTGCGACATGGGAAAATGATCTCCGCCGGACGATCACGCAGGTGGCCAAGATCAACAAGATCGACGTGACCGAAAAACTGGCGGCATTGGCACCGACGAGCAACCATCCCGCCATGCCCAGCGGCCTGATTGGCGGGGCGGCCATTCCGGGACCGTCAGCCGAGCAGATTCGCGCTGCTGCCGCCCTGACGCCAAGCCAGCAGGATTCAATGGCGCAGCAGATGGTCAGCCAACTGGAGGGCAAGCTGCGCGCCAATCCCGGCAATCTTGATGGCTGGGTGATGCTGATGCGCAGCCGCAAGACCTTGGGCGAAGAAGCCAAGGCATCGCGCGCCCTGGCCGACGCCATCGCGGCGAACCCAGCGGCGGCGGCACGGTTGCAGAGCGAAGCGGCGGCGTTGGGGATTGCAAAGCTTTAGCGCTGCAATATCGTCGATGATGGCTCCGCCCAGCCTTAGCTGGGAGGCACGCTGGAGCGGGCGAAGGGATTCGAACCCTCGACCCCGACCTTGGCAAGGTCGTGCTCTACCCCTGAGCTACGCCCGCTCTGGCGCCTAGGTCCGCTACGTACGCGGACCGGGTGAGGGCGGGCTGCTAGCATCGGTCTACGGGGATGGCAAGCCCGCAGATCGCAATTGGTTGCGCCCATCAAAAAGGCTTGGCTTCAACCGCCAACCCCCCACATAAGGCCTGATCATCTTTTCAGCCGATACGGCACAGGAGCAAGACGTGGCTACTCTGGGCATGAGCACCGCCGAGCGCGAGGCAATCGAGGCATTCCGCCGCGATGTTGTCGAGCCGTCGATGACCAAATTGGTCATCATCGATTTCTGGGCGGAATGGTGCGGGCCCTGTAAAGCGCTGACGCCGCTGCTCGACAAGGTCGCCGCCGCTTATGCCGACAAGGGCGTGGTGCTGGCCAAGATCGATACCGACAAGAACCAGTTCATCGCCGCCCAGTTCCAGATCCGGTCGATCCCGACGGTCTATGCGATGTTCCAAGGACAGCTGGTCGCCGACATGACCCCGGCGCGGACCGAATCAGCGCTGCGCACCATGATCGATCAATTGCTGCGGCAATTGCCGATCACAAATGAAGAGGCAGCGGCCGAGGCGGAGATTGAACCGCTGATCGCCATGGCCGAACAGGTGCTGGCCGAGGGCGATGGCGAGCGCGCGCTATCGATCTTCGATCAACTGATCGAGCTCGCGCCCGATCATGCCGCGGTTCTGGCCGGGCGGATTCGGGCGCTGGTTGCCATCGGCCAGACTGATGCGGCCGAGGAAGCGATTGCGGCCTTGCCGGACGATGTTGCCAAGCTGCCCGAGATATCGCGCGCCAAGGCGGCGATTGCGTTAGCGCGCGAAGCCAAGCCGGTTGATGATCTGGTCGGGCTGGCGGCAAAGGTTGCTGCCAATCCCGCCGATATGGCGGCGCGCTATGAACTGGCCGGTGGGCAGATGGCGATTGGGGACCGCGATGCCGCCGCCGATAGCCTGCTGGCGATGATCGCAGACGATCGCGACTGGCAGGAGGGGGCAGCCCGGCAACGGCTGCTCAAACTGTTCGAAGTGGTTGGGCTGGAGGATCCCTGGGTGTCAGCGCAGCGGCGCCGGCTGTCGGCGATTTTGTTCGGATGACGATCGCCCGCACCACCACCCGCTTGTCGGTGTTTCCGCTGCCCGGCGCGCTGCTGTTCCCGCGCATGCATTTGCCGCTGCATATCTTTGAGGAACGCTACAAAGCGTTGATGAGCGACGCCATGGCCCGTGATCGGCGGATCGGCATGGTGCAGCCGCGGGCAGAGGGCAATCCGCCGCCCCTGTTCGAGATTGGCTGTGTCGGCAAGATCGGGCAGTTCGAGATGCTCGATGACGGGCGCTATAATCTGGTGCTCGAAGGGCTGTCGCTGTTCCGCATCGTCCGCGAGCTCGATGTCGCCACGCCGTTTCGCCAGGTTGAGGCGGCATTGATGCCGATGCCCGATGCGCAGGAAATCCTGTCGCTGTCGGGCCGGGCCGCGTTGGAGATGGAAGCGCGGCGCTTTGCCGATTTGCAGGGCTATGCAGTCGATTGGGAGGCCGTTGGCCGACTGGACGACGAATCGCTCGTCAATGGCGTTGCCCAGATCGCCCCGTTCGATGTCGCGGCCAAACAGGCGCTGCTCGAATCAGCCAGCCTGGAGGACCGCGCCGAGCTGATCGTTCAGCTGATGCAGTTTTTCGGTCGGCATGACGGCGAGGATTCGGTGACGCTGCAATGAGCGATCCGATGAGCGATTTGGCCGCTATCGATCCGTGGCTGTTGTCGATCCTCGTCTGCCCGATGACACGCACGGCGCTGCGGTATGATCAGGCCGCGCAGGAGCTGATTTCGGATGCAGCGGGCCTTGCCTATCCCGTGCGAAATGGCGTGCCAGTTATGCTGGTCGAGGAAGCGCGAGCATTGCCTAAGATTGGGAGCTAGGCGGATAGAGGTTCGGTCGATAAGCTCGAGCGATGGGTGCATCTTTCATTGCCTTATTGGATCACTGGCAGAGCTTAGTCAGCGGCTTATTGGCCGTGGGTGGCGGCGCGTTTGTTTTGATTCAAGGCCGATTCGATCGCGAGGAACGCGCACGCGAGCGCCTTTCAGAGAAGCAAAAGGAAACTAACGAGATTGATGCCCTGCTGCTTCGGCTTCGAGCCCTGTCGATAGACCTGCTTGAGTCACTGCGACAATATCAGGTGGCTGTACTTGATGTTGCCCAGGCACTTGATCGTGGTGAAATTGACGTCGATCTGCCGAGACCGATTAAAGTGACAACCGTCTTCTCTTTGATTCTCGCTCAGCTCACTACGAAGGCTGTTCCACCGGAGTTGTATCTCCTACTCTCACGCCTGATCGAACAGGCTAATAGCGCTGAAGAAGATATGAGGCGGCTATTGATTGCGCTTGGCAAGACAGTTACTGAACATAGAAGTCCTGAATTGGGATTTTGGCCGGATGAACGAAAGGTATCTGCTGAGCCAGCAGTCGATAACGCGAGCTATGCTGCAGAAGCGTTGTCTGACCTCGTTGATCAATTGATCACGTTAGTTGATCAAATAGTGGTAGGGAGAACTAAATAATGGCCGTATCTTTTGCGCTCGTGACCAATAGATGGCGAGACTGCTCTATCAATGCAGGCACTAAGCGCCAAATATATGACATTTTGGCTCGCCATGGTCAGTCTGGATGCCGCAGTGCCATTGGAATTACCGAGATTAGTCGGGAAACGCATCCAGACCATGGCACCTTAGTTGTTTGTCTTTACGATAAATACATAATTAAATTCCAGTGTGACCCTGCTCGTTCCCTGACTCGGGTCGTCTATATGACCCATGTTGCGGTGGCTGATCGGATGGCAATCTTGAGCGCTAATCCATCGCTGACGGATCATGGGTTTGTTCACGCTCGCGATCGGCGACAGTTGCGACTCGTTTCCTAAACCATCTCGCCCTGCAGGAGCTTGGGCAAATCGCCGCTTTCGCCCCGCGCTTCGGCCATGAAGCGTGCTTTCAGGGGCGGGATCGCTTGCACCGCGCTCAGGCCAAATCGGCGGACCGCGCTGGCGGCCTTGCCGGGCACGCCGAACAGCCGGTTGAGCGTGTCGGTCGCCATCGCCACCATCAACGTGTCGAGCCCGCGCCAACGTTCATAGCGCGCGAGCAATTGCGGATCGCCAAGGTCCATCCCCAGCCGTTTGCCGTCAACCAGCACCTCGGTCAGCGTCGCGACATCGCGAAAGCCGAGGTTGAGCCCCTGCCCGGCGATTGGATGGATGCCGTGCGCTGCATCCCCGACCAGCGCGAGCCGTTCGGCGGTGATCTGGGCGGCGTGGTGAAAACCGAGCGGATAGGTGGACCGCGGGGCGAGATTGCTGAGGGGCCCGAGAAACCCGCCCATGCGCTTTTCCGCTTCAGCCAGAAAACCACGATCGCCAAGCTTGAGCATGCCCGGCGCGTCGCGCTCGCTGACCGTCCACACCAGCGCCGAGCGGTTGCGCCCATCGACCGGCAGCAATGGCAGGATCGCAAAGGGCCCCGCGGGATAGAAAATCTCGAACGCGCAATTGTCATGCGGGCGGGCGTGATCAAAGGCGGTGATGATCGCGTTGTGGTGATATTGCCAGTGTGCGATCTTGATGCCCGCTGCGGTTCGGGTCGGCGAATTGCGCCCCTCAGCGGCGATCATCAGCGGCGCGGCGATCTCGGCACCCGACTCAAGCGTCATTCGCACGCCCGTCGAATCGCGATCGACGGTGACGGCGCGGGTGCGCATCCGCAGATCAATCGCCGGGTGCGCCGTTGCCGCCTGGTGCAGGGCCAAGCGGAGCAGCCGGTTTTCATACATGGTGCCGAGCGCGCCATCCGCTTCAGCCGGGGCGAAATCGAGCGCGCCGGGGGCAAGCCCGTCGCTGACCCGGATCGATTCGATCGGGCAGCCCTTGCCAGCGAGCAATGCGCCCACACCAATCGCATCAAGCATCCGGTGGCTGGCACTGGCAATTGCCGAGGCGCGGCCGTCAAAACTGGCGGCCAGCGTCACCGCTGGATCCGCCGGATCGACAATGATCGTGGTGATGCCGTGCGCCGCCAGCGCCAGCCCAAGGCTGCAGCCGACCAGGCCCCCGCCCAAAATAATCACATCTGCTTGATCCATGGCCCCCCTCCTAGCGGCGACAATCCATGCTGCCAATTCCCCGGCGCGCCACCCCGCCCTATAGCGGTATCAGTGGGATACGCTTGACGCCGGACTCGCGGCGCGCGATTGTGGAACATCAAGCGTACATTGGTTGAGGAAAACGCAAATGGCGAGCCAGGCGCAATCGCCCCTTTGGCGCGAAACCGTGCGACATGGTGCCCGGCGCAGCGGGACGTTGATTGGCGCGATACTGATTCTGGTGATGGTGGTGATGATCGCCGGCAGCCTGATCAGCTATCATCCGGGCGATCCGTCGCTGAGCACCGCGGCGGCGGGACCGGCGCGTAATCTGCTGGGCGCGGCTGGCGCGATGCTGGCGGATGCGCTGTTGGCACTGCTCGGCTGGCCCGTGCTGCTGATGCTGCCCTTTGGGTTGGTATTTGCAGCGCGACTGTGGCGCGATATTCCGCTCGGGCGCTGGGGCTGGACGCTGCTGAAAGGCGCGGCTGGCGCTTCATTGATGGCCACCGCGCTCTCCTTTGTGTCGGCCAGCGCCGTGAATGCGCTGCCGGCTGGTTATGGCGGTGCGATCGGGCTGGGGCTTGCCAATCTGCTGCGCTGGGGAATCGCGCAGATTGGCGATCCGACCGCCGTCTTGTGGACCGGACGCGGCGTTGGCCTGCTGGCGGGGCTTGGCGGGATTGTTGTTTATGCGCTCAGCTATGATGTCGATTTGCGCGATCGCCAATGGCAGTTCCGTCTGCCTTCGCCCCGCGACGATGCACCCGTTGCCGATTTGCGCGTCGATGAACCGGTCATGCCCGTCCGCAAGCCGATGCCGCGCGCGGTGGCGGCACCGGAAACCCGGCCCGGCCCGGTGATCGCCGATCGCGCCGTTGCCCCGTCAACCGCCAAGCCGCGCGCCAAACAGGCCTCGCTTGATCTGCGCGACAATTACCGGCTGCCACCGCTCGATCTGCTCAAACCTGCGCCCAAGACCGGCAACACCGTGATCGACAAGGCCGCGCTGGAGCGCAATGCCCGGCTACTCGAATCGGTGCTCGATGATTTCCATGTGAAGGGTAACATCGTCGAGGTGCGCCCCGGCCCGGTCGTTACCATGTATGAGCTTGAACCGGCGAGCGGCATCAAGGCCAGCCGCGTGATCCAGCTTGCCGACGATATCGCCCGCAACATGTCGGCCATTTCGGCGCGCGTCGCGACGATCCCCGGGCGCAGCGTGATCGGCATCGAACTGCCCAATGCCAAGCGCGAAACGGTCAATCTCCACGAGCTGGTCGGCAGCCAGAGTTTTGAGGATCAATCAGCGCAGCTGCCGATCATTCTGGGCAAGAATATCGCCGGCGATCCCGTCATCGCCGATCTCGCGCCGATGCCCCATTTGCTGGTGGCGGGAACGACCGGATCGGGCAAATCGGTCGGGCTTAACTGCATGATCCTGTCGCTGCTGTATCGGCTGACCCCCGATCAGTGCCGGATGATCATGATCGATCCCAAGATGCTCGAACTATCAATGTATGCCGATATTCCGCACCTGCTCGCCCCCGTCGTCACCGAACCGGGCAAGGCGGTGCGCGCGCTGAAATGGGCGGTCGAGCAGATGGAGGATCGCTACCGGATGCTCGCCTCGGTCAATGTCCGCAGCCTCGCCTCGTTCAATGACAAGGTGCGCGCCGCCAAGGCCAAGGGGCAACCGCTCGGTCGCAAGGTCCAGACCGGTTATGACCCAGCGACCGGCCAGCCCATTTATGAGGAAGAGCAGCTCGATTTCCAGCCGCTGCCGCAGATCGTGATCATCGTCGACGAACTCGCCGATCTGATGATGACCGCGGGCAAGGAAGTCGAGTTCCTGATCCAGCGGCTCGCACAAAAGGCACGCGCGGCAGGCATTCACCTGATCATGGCGACGCAGCGCCCCTCGGTCGATGTCATCACCGGCGTGATCAAGGCCAATCTGCCGACGCGAATCAGCTTCCATGTCACCTCAAAGATCGATTCGCGGACCATCCTGGGCGAACAGGGCGCCGAGCAGCTGCTGGGGCGCGGCGACATGTTGTATATGCCCGGCGGTAAACAAATTGCGCGCGTCCACGGCCCGTTCGTGACCGATGACGAAGTCCAGGCGGTCGCCAATCATTGGCGCGGCCAGGGCCAGCCCGATTATATCCAATCGGTGACCGAAGAGCCCGAAGACGGTTTCGCGCTTGATGGGGCGCCCGATGGCGAGGATTCGGCTGAGGATCAGCAGTATCGCAACGCCCGCCAGCTGGTCGCCGAGAGCCAGAAGGCATCCACCTCCTGGCTGCAGCGCCAGCTGCGCATCGGCTATAACAGTGCGGCACGGCTGATCGAGCGGATGGAGAAGGACGGGCTGGTTTCCAGGCCCGATCATGTCGGGCGGCGCGAAGTGCTGATGGATCAGGAAGGGCGTCCACTATAGGACGCTGGCCAATGCCGATCTGCCAATGCGGAACCCAGATGGTTCACGACCAGTTCAACGCTGATGGCCGATGGCAGCCACAGATTGCCGCCAGGCTGATTGCCGGAGATTGATGACGTGACCCTAAAGCCCCTTTTTGCGCTGCCCTTGCTGCTGGCGGTCCCGGCTGCCATTGCCGCGCCTGCAACCGGGGAGCTGGCGCAGGTGCAGGATCATTTGCGCGCCGTCGACAGCATGACCGCGGATTTCGCCCAGACCGATCGCAACGGCAAAACCCTGGGGGGCGTGCTGACCTTGAAAAAGCCCGGCAAGATCCGTTTCCAATATGAAAAGGGTGTGCCAATCCTGATCGTGGGCGACGGCAAGGCCCTGTGGTTTCTGGATTATTCCGTCCGACAGAAGCAGCGTTGGCCGATTGGAAATTCGCCGCTGGGCGTGTTGCTTGATCCGAGCAAGGACGCAACGCGCTTTGCCAAAGTGCTGCGAGGCGGCGATCCGCGCACGATTTCAGTCGAGGCGCGCGATCCGCGCCATCCCGAATATGGCCAGATCACCCTGTTTTTTCAGCGCAACCCCGCCGCGCCAGGCGGGCTGATGTTGCAAGGCTGGATAGCATTGGATGCGCAGAATAACCGCACCACGATCCGGCTGTCGCGCCAAGTGTTCAACGGCGCTGTCGCCGACAACGCCTTTCGCTGGCGCGATCCGACCGCCATAGGGGGCCGCAACTGAATTTCTGACAGCCCGATTTTCATTCATATTGGCGACAGCTTTGCCACGCTAGAGGGGAATGGCGAATGAGATCAAGCCGGGATTTCCCCCCTGTTACCCGGCTCCCTATCTCATTCTGCCTGCGTGACGAACGCTAGGTCGGCCCTCGTTCCATGCCCCCGGAGCGAGGGCCTTTCCTTGTCCGGCGGAAACACTTCAAGGCCAACACCAGAGCGGGCTAGCGAAGCCAATAATGCGAGGCTACATCGCCGCATGGCCGACACGATCAAGATAGCTTCCTGGAACATCAATTCGGTGCGATTCCGAATCGACATCGTCACCCGATTCCTGCGTGAGGCGATGCCCGACATCCTGTGCCTGCAGGAAACCAAGGTGATGGATGGTGACTTTCCCGAAAGCGTGTTTCACGCGCTCGGCTATCGCCATATCGCGCTGCATGGTCAGCGCATGCACCACGGCGTGGCGATCATCAGCAAACACCCGTTGGCGGCGGACGAACGGTTTGACTGGCAGGCGAATCGTGAAGCGCGTCATATCGGTGTGCGGCTGGCCAACGGGCTTCGGCTGGAAAATGTCTATGTGCCCGCCGGTGGTGACGTGCCTGACCGCGATCTCAACCCGAAATTCGGCCAGAAGCTGGATTTTCTGGAGCGGATGACGCGCTGGTCGGAATCGTGCACGGGGCCGACCTTGCTGGTAGGCGATTTCAATATTGCGCCGCTCGAGTCCGATGTGTGGAGCCACAAACAATTGCTCGACGTCGTCAGCCACACGCCAATCGAAGTCACGGCACTGGCTGATCTGCAGGCGGCGGGCGACTGGATTGATCTGGGGCGGCAATTCGTGCCGCCACCGGCGCGGCTTTATACCTGGTGGAGTTACCGCGCGAAGGATTGGGCGGCATCTGATCGTGGTCGGCGGCTTGATCATATGTGGGCGAGCAAGGATGTGGCGAGCGCCGCCACGGGGCACCATGTTTTCGAAGAAGCGCGCAGCTGGCTGAAACCATCGGACCATATCCCGATCATGACGGAATTCGCGCTGTGAGCGCACGGAGCGTGGCGCAGGCGATCGATTCGCTGCGTCGCGGCTGGCCGATTGCGATCCGGTCCGACAGCGGTGTTCTCGCCCTGCTGGCGATCGAGACCGGCGATGCTGCGCGACTGGCGGCATTCGATCCGCGGGGCATCGCCCCGGTGCTGATCTCGTCAGGGCGTGCCGCGACGCTCAAACTCGCCAACCAGGCACCGGCTGCGGCACCGGAATGCCCGGTAATGGTCGAACGCGTTCCTTGGCTGGATTTTGATGCCGCCACCGCGCTTGCCGATCCGCAATTTGATCTGCTGACCCCGCTTAAGGGCCCCTATCGCGCCCTATCAATCGATAACCGGCCGGCGGCGGCGGCGGCGCTGCGGTTGGCGACCTTGGCCGGCGTGCTGCCCGCGTTTTTTGCGATTGCCGGCGGCAGTGCCGATCAGGAAATCTCCCCGGCTGATATCAACGACCATGAAGATGCCGTCCGACTGACGATCGCCGCGCGCGCGCACTTGCCCGTTGCTGGTGCCGAATCGGCAGAGATTGTCGCCTTTCGCACCCCGGAAATGCCCGGCGAGCATATCGCATTGCTGATCGGCGCCCCCAATGGCGCGCTGCCGCTGGTACGACTGCATAGCGAATGCCTGACCGGCGATGTCCTGGGCAGCCTGAAATGTGATTGCGGGCCGCAACTTGACGCGGCAATCGCTGCGATTGCCGCCAGCGGCTGGGGGATATTACTGTATCTGCGCCAGGAAGGCCGGGGGATTGGCTTGATCAACAAGCTGCGCGCTTATGCGCTGCAGGATCAGGGGTTTGATACGGTAGACGCCAATACGCGGTTGGGCTTTGCGGTGGATTCCCGCGATTTCGCGGTGGCGGCGCGCATGCTGGCGCTGCTCGGCCAGCGATCAGTGCGCCTGCTGACGAATAATCCACAAAAGGTCGCCCAACTCGAAGCGGCCGGCATTACTGTCATCGAACGCGTCCCGCACAAGCTGCCCGCCAATCCGCATAATGAACGCTATCTGGCCACCAAACGCGACCGCACGGGTCACGAATTCTAGCTGTTTTTGGCGGCCAGGGCGGCTTCGAGGTCGGCAATCCGCGCCTGCAATTCGCTCACCAGGGTCGCGACATCGGCAACCGCCAGCTTGCGCGGGATATGCTGTGGGCAATTCACATCCCACACCTCGACCGTAAAGATGATGGCCTGTTCAGGGCGCGCCTTATAGCCTTCGGGCATCAGCTGCGCGATGATCGCCGGATCGCGGGTGGTCGTCGCGCTCCCCCAGATCTTGATCCGACGCTGATTGGCATAATCCATCAAGAACATCGTCGCCCGGTCATTCTCAGCCAGGTTACCCGTCGAGATGAACTGCTGATTGCCCTTATAGTCGGCAAAGGCAAAACGGTGGCGATCAAGCACCGCCAGGAAACCCGGCGGCCCACCGCGATGCTGGATATAAGGCTGGCCATCGGCACTGGCGGTGCCGAGATAGGCACTGTCGCGCGACTCCAGCCAGGCGGCAAGATCGGCGTCGATTTCGGTGCGGAAGCCGCCGCGCGCCGCCATCTTGGCATAGCCGTCGCGCGATCCGCGCTCGGTCTGGATCGCCTTCACCGCTGGGCTGAAGAAAATGTCGCTTGGGGTCTCAACATGCATGGGCTGGCTCCTGACCGTATCGGAGCCGTTCTAATCGTTCCGTTCAGTGCGGAGAATTACGGAATCTGGCCAGAACCATTCACCGTGGCGGAATAATGAGATTAGTTGATCAACGGATTGGCGCGGAGCCGATCGACGGCAAGATCGACAAAGCTGCGCACCGTCGCTGACGCGCGGCGGCCTTGATGATGGACGATATGGATCGGCAGCGGCGGTTCCTCATCCGCCGCAAGCACGGTTTGCAGCGTGCCCGCCGCCAGCGCGGGGGCGATTTGATAACTGAGCAAGCGCGACAGACCCCATCCCGCCTGCACGGCGGCGATCGCCCCTTCGTTGGTCTGGCAGCGCAAGCGTGGCTCGACCTTGACTGACCGGCCGCCCGGGCCGCCAAAGCGCCATTCCAGCGCGGATGCCGACGCCGTGGCCGCGACGATCCGGTGACTGGCCAGGTCGCCCGGCTGGGTGGGGCGCCCATGGCTGTCGAAATAGGCCGGGGTCCCGCAAATCACGCGCCGAACCGATCCCACCCGGATCGCACTCAGGCTTGAATCGGGCAAATTGCCGATCCGGACCGCGACATCGATCCCCTCCTCGACAATATTAGTCACGCGATCGACGAACAGCGCGTGGCCAATGACGGCGGGATAGAAATCGAGATAGTCGAGCAGAATCGGGAGTACATACATCTCCCCGAACAGCATCGACGCCGTCACTACCAATGATCCGCTGGGCGTTGCATAGCGCCCCGCCGCCGCGGCTTCAGCATCAGCGATTTCGGCCAAGATGCGCCGACAATCGGCAAGATAGCGCTGGCCCGCCTCGGTTAGCTTGATCATCCGGGTGGTGCGGACAAAGAGCCGGGCGCCAACATGATCCTCAAGCATCGCGATCGCACGCGTCACCGCTGGCGGGCTCATATGGAGCTGACGCGCAGCGCCAGCGAATCCACCGACATCGGCCGCCGTGACGAAGATTTTCATGGCTTGCAGCCGGTCCATTCATTCCTCTTTCGGCAATAATATCTTGCGAATTGTCGCCATTCTATCGCGCAGCCGAACTGATTACCACGCTGCCATTGCTTTGGAGAATCGCTATGTCCCGTCCGCCCCTGCCGCCCTTCACCGCGCAAACCGCCGCGCAAAAGGCGCGCCTTGCCGAAGATGCGTGGAACAGCCGCGATCCTGCACGCGTCGCGCTCGCCTATAGCGAAGACAGCCGCTGGCGGACGCGATCCGATTTTTTCACTGGCCGCGACGCGATCATCGATTTCCTGACGCGCAAATGGGCCGTTGAGGTCGATTACCGGCTGGTCAAGGAAGTGTGGGCGTTTACCGATAACCGGATCGCGGTGCGCTTTGTCTATGAATGGCATGACACCAACAACCAGTGGTGGCGCAGCCATGGCAATGAGCAATGGGCATTTGATGCAACCGGGCTGATGGTCCGGCGCGAAGCATCGGTCAACGATGTCGCGATTGCAGTAGGAGACCGGCTGTTCCGATGGCCGCTCGGCCCGCGCCCGGCGGATCATCCCGGGCTGACCGAGATGGGGCTCTAACCAGATCGGGCGCTGCCATGCCCTTTTGCCGGGGAGTCTGGTCGAAAAATAGGTGGTGCCCAGAAGAGGACTCGAACCTCCACGCCCTTGCGAGCGCCAGCACCTGAAGCTGGTGCGTCTACCAATTCCGCCATCTGGGCCCCAGAGACTTATCTATCAGGTAGGCGCGGGGCTCTAGGGAGGGGGGAGGAGCTTGTCAATCATGCGGTACAGACTTTCGGACGGTCTTGCCGTTTCGGTGTCCGGGCGGCATGGAGCAAGCGCGCCCAAGCCAGGCAAGGAATGAAACGGCAATGCAGGATAAACTTGTCACGCTGATTGGCGGCGGCGGCTTTCTTGGCCGATATGCCGCACAGCATTTGCTTCAGCAGGGCGCGCGGGTGCGGATTGCCCAGCGCGATCCACGCGGCGCTGAATTTCTGCGGCCGCTTGGTGGCCTTGGCCAGACGCAGTTCGTCGCGACGGATATCCGCAAACCTGAATCGCTGGCGCGCGCGCTGCAGGGCAGCGATGCCGTCGTCAATCTGGTCGGCATCCTGAAGGGCGATTTCCAGGCCATTCAGGCTGAGGGCGCGCGCAATGTCGCCGTCGCCGCCGCCACGGTGGGCGCCACTTCCTTGGTGCATGTTTCTGCCATTGGCGCTGATTCCCGATCGGCATCGCAATACGGCCGCACCAAGGGCGAAGGCGATGATGCCGTTCGGGCGGCGTTTCCCGCGGCGACGATCCTGCGCCCTTCGATTGTGTTCGGGCGCGAAGACCAGTTCGTCAATCGCTTTGCCGGGATGATTGCTAGCGCGCCTGTTGTGCCGGTGCTTCGCGCCGCCACCCGATTTCAGCCGGTCTATGTCGATGATGTGGCGCGCGCGATTGCCGCGAGCCTGGCCGATCCAGCGCGCTTTGGCGGCAAGATGATCGAACTGGGCGGCCCGGACGTCCTCTCGATGGGCGCGCTGATCCGCTGGATTGCCGACGCGATCGGCCGGCATCCGGCGATCATCGAGCTGCCCGATTCGATTGGTGGGCTAATCGCGATGTTGGGGTTTCTGCCTGGCGCGCCGATCACCCAGGACCAATGGCGGATGCTGCAGAGCGACAATGTCGTCGCACCGGACGCTGAGCAGTTCAGCGGCTTTGGGATCGTGCCGACGCCGCTGGCCAGCGTCGCGCCGACTTGGCTGGTCCGCTATCGCCGCAATGGACGCTTTTCAAGCGACGCCGCCGCCTGATCCGGGCAAAGAGGTGAATTGGCCGCGAGGCCAAGCCGACATCAGCGCAAGGGAGCCTCGTGACCGATCTCATCACCATCATCCTGCTCGGCATTGTCGAGGGGATCACTGAATTCCTGCCGGTATCCTCAACCGGGCACCTGATTCTGGCCGGCGCGTTGCTGGGTTATGATGATCAGCGCTGGCAATTGTTCAATATCGTCATCCAGCTCGGCGCAATTCTGGCGGTGGTGGTGCTGTATTGGCGGACGTTCTGGGCGGTGATGCTCGGGCTGGTGAAACTCAACCCCGTATCGATCCGCTTTGTCCGCAATCTGCTGATCGCTTTCGTGCCCGCCGTGGTGATCGGGCTGCTGTTCCTCAAGCAGATCGAAGCCTTGTTATTGCAACCTGTCGTCGTGGCGGTGGCGTTGATTCTGGGCGGGGTGGCGATTTTGGTGATTGAGCGGGTCGTGAAGGCAGGCGCCGTAACAGGCATCGCTGATCTGCCGATACGCACTTCGATTGGCGTTGGCCTGGTGCAATGCCTGGCGATGATCCCGGGGGTCAGCCGATCAGGCGCGACGATCATGGGCGCGCGCGCGCTGGGCGTTGATCGGCGCACGGCCGCTGAGTTCAGCTTCTTTCTCGCCATCCCGACGATGCTGGGGGCGACCACGCTGGAGCTGATCAAGCATCATGAGGAGCTGACGGCCGCCAACAGCATCGGCATCACTGGCATTGCGATCGGCTTTGTCGTTGCGTTTATCGTCGCGTTGCTGGTGGTGCGCTGGTTTGTCGGGATTGTCAGCACCCATGGCTTTGCGCCCTTCGCCTGGTACCGGATCGTGGCGGGTAGCGCTGCGCTGATCTGGCTGCTGGTAAAGTAGGGCCGATACGGGCGTATATTGCCTCAGCCCGACTGGCCCTTATATCAACCCGCCTTGTTTCATGACCATTTAGGTAATATAAACTGTCCTAAATCTACAAAGATGCGTGACTCGTCCGTTTTTCTGCCGTAAAAGATTGCCCTCACTGGGGATTGACGATGGCTGACGAGACGATGCTGCAATTTGTGGGGACCGGGCAGGCCTATCCGGCCAAGCGCGCAGCCGCGTTGCGGGCCGAAGACTTCGCCGAAATCGCTGATCGCTATGCTACCAGCCAGGGCGAAGAACAGGCCGGGCGTTGCTCGCAATGCGGTGTGCCCTATTGCGCGGTGCATTGCCCGCTCAACAATCACATCCCCGATTGGCTGCGGCTGACGGCTGAAGGACGGCTGCGGGAAGCCTATGAGCTGAGCAATGCGACATCGACCATGCCCGAGATATGTGGCCGGATTTGCCCGCAGGACCGGCTGTGCGAGGGCAATTGCGTCATCGAATTTTCCGGCCACGGCGCGGTCACGATCGGCTCGGTCGAAAAATACATTACCGATACGGCGTGGGACAATGGCTGGGTCGAGCCGATCGCCATTGGCAAAGCACGCGGCCAATCGGTGGGGATCATCGGCGCGGGGCCGGCGGGGCTGAGCGCGGCCGAATATCTGCGCGTGCTGGGCTATGACGTGCATATCTATGATCGGCATGATCGCGCCGGCGGGCTGCTGACCTATGGCATCCCTGGATTCAAACTGGAAAAGCCCGTTGTGATGCGCCGGGTGGAGCGACTGGCGGCGGCGGGCATCGTCTTTCATCAGGGTTTTGAGGTTGGCCGCGATGCCAGCCTCGACGATCTGCGTGCGCGCCATGATGCAGTGCTGATCGCGACCGGCGTCTACAAAGCGCGGGCGATCACGGCGGCGGGCGTTGAACGCGACGGGGTGGTCGAAGCACTTGATTATCTGATCGCGTCGAACCGCAAAGGCTTTGGCGATGCTGTTCCGACCTTTGACGATGGCCAACTCAACGCTGCGGGCAAGCATGTTGTCGTCATCGGCGGTGGCGATACCGCAATGGATTGCGTGCGCACGGCCGTCCGCCAGGGTGCTGCGTCAGTCAAATGCCTTTATCGCCGCGACCGCGCCAATATGCCGGGGTCGCAACGCGAAGTCGGCAATGCCGAGGAAGAAGGCGTCGAGTTTGTCTGGCTGTCCGCGCCTCTGGCCTTTGGAGGCGATGCTGAGGTGACGGAGGTCCGGGCGAGCCGGATGCGGCTGGGCGCCCCCGACGCTGGTGGCCGACGCTCGCCCGAGCCCGAACCGGGCAGCGAATTAGTGCTGGCGGCTGATCTGGTGATCAAGGCGCTGGGCTTTGATCCCGAAGCGCTGCCCATGCTGTTCGGTGCGCCGCAGCTTGGCGTCACGCGCTGGGGCACGGTCCGCACCGAAGCCAAGTCGATGATGACCAATTTGGATGGCGTGTTCGCCGCCGGCGACATTGTCCGCGGGGCGAGCCTGGTCGTCTGGGCGATCCGTGATGCCCGCGACGTGAGCGAGCGGATGCATGCATGGCTGAAGGCAAAGGCCGCAGCAGAAAGGAAGGCAGCGTGATGGCAACCGAACAGGAACGCGCGCGCCTTGCCGCAGAGGGCATGTATCGCCCCGATATGGAATCCGATGCCTGCGGTGTTGGTCTGGTTGCTGCCACCGATGGCAAGCCTAATCGCCGCGTCGTGCAATCGGCAATCGATGCGCTGAAGGCGGTGTGGCACCGTGGCGCTGTCGATGCCGATGGCAAGACCGGCGATGGCGCGGGTCTGCATATCGACCTGCCAACCGCATTTTTTGACGATGCGGTCGCGATGTCGGGCCACCGGCCCATGCCCAATCGGCTGGCGGTGGGGATGATCTTTCTGCCACGCACCGATTTGTCGGCGCAGGAAGCCTGCCGGACGATCGTCGAAAGCGCGATCATCGATGAAGGCTATACCATTTATGGCTGGCGGCAGGTGCCGGTCGATGTGTCGGTGATCGGGCAAAAGGCGCAGGCGACGCGGCCCGAAATCGAACAGATCATGATCGCCGGGCCAATGCCCGACACGGCCAGCATCGAGGAATTTGAGAAGAATCTTTATCTGATCCGCCGCCGGATCGAAAAGCGGGTGATCGCTGCGCAGATACAGGGCTTTTACATCTGCTCGCTCAGCTGCCGCTCAATCATCTATAAGGGGCTGTTCTTGGCAGAGAGCCTGTCGGTCTTCTATCCCGATCTGCGCGATCTGCGCTTTGAAAGCCGGGTGGCGATCTTCCACCAACGCTATTCGACCAACACTTTCCCGCAATGGTGGCTGGCGCAACCGTTCCGCTGCCTGGCGCATAATGGCGAAATCAACACCATCCGTGGCAACAAGAACTGGATGCTGAGCCACGAGATCAAGATGGCGAGCCTGGCGTTCGGCGAGCATTCAGAGGACATCAAGCCGGTGATCCCGGCGGGGGCGAGCGATACCGCTGCACTCGATGCGACTTTTGAGGCGATCTGCCGATCGGGGCGCGATGCGCCGACCGCCAAGCTGATGCTGGTGCCCGAAGCGTGGCAAGCCGATAGTGGTATGCCGCCCGCCCACCTCGCCATGTATGAATATCTGGCCAGCGTGATGGAGCCCTGGGATGGCCCGGCTGCGCTGGCCATGACCGATGGCCGTTGGGCAGTGGCGGGTATGGACCGCAACGCGCTGCGTCCGCTGCGCTATACCCGCACCAATGACGGGCTGCTGATTGTCGGTTCGGAAAGCGGCATGGTGGTGGTGCCGGAGACGACGATTATCGAAAAGGGTCGGCTTGGCCCCGGCCAGATGATCGCCATCGATTTGGAATCCGGCGCGGTATTCAAGGATCGCGAGATCAAGGATCGGATTGCCGGCGAGGCCGATTATGCCGGCATGATCGGCGAATTTATCGGGCTTGACGATTTGCCGCTGCCTCCGGGCGAACCGGTGCGCCGCTATGATCGCGCCGAGCTGATCCGTCGCCAGATCGCCGCGGGGCAGACGATCGAGGATATGGAACTGATCCTGTCGCCGATGGTCGATGGGGCCAAGGAAGCCATCGGCTCCATGGGCGACGATACGCCGCTGGCGGTGATTTCGGACAAGCCGCGCCTGATCAGCCAGTTTTTCCGCCAGAATTTCAGCCAGGTGACCAACCCGCCGATCGATCCCCTGCGCGAACGCCAGGTGATGACGCTGAAGACGCGCTTCGGCAATCTTGCCAATATCCTTGATCTGGCCGGTGCAAAAAGCCCGGTGCTGGTGCTCGATTCGCCCGTGCTGACCTGCGCCAATTGGGACCGATTAAAGGCGCATTTTGGCACGCAGGCCGCCGAGATTGATTGCACCTTTGAACCAAATGGCGGCCCGGAATCGCTGCGCGCGGCGATCCAGCGAATCCGCACCCAGGCCGAACAGGCCGTGCGTGAAGGGCGCAGCGATCTGTTTCTGTCTGACGAAAATGCCGGGCCGGACCGTGTCGCCATCGCTGGCGTCCTTGCCGCAGCGGCGGTGCATACGCATCTCGTCCGCCGGGGGTTGCGCTCCTATGCCAGCGTCAACATCCGTACCTCGGAATGCCTCGACACGCATTATTACGCCGTGCTGATCGGCGTCGGCGCAACGACAGTGAACGCCTATCTGGCCGAGGCCGCAATCGCGGATCGCCATGCGCGCGGGCTGTTCGGCGATCGCACGATCGAGGACTGCCTGATGCGGCATCAGACCGCGATCGAGGAAGGCATTCTGAAGATCATGTCGAAAATGGGGATCGCGGTGATCTCCAGCTATCGTGGCGGCTATAATTTTGAGGCAGTCGGGCTGTCGCGCAGCCTGGTCAATGACCTGTTCCCCGGCATGCCCGCCAAGATATCGGGCGAAGGCTATGCGTCGCTGCATCTCAGCGCGATGCTGCGGCATGATGCGGCCTATGACAGCCCTGTTTCCACCTTGCCGATCGGCGGCTTTTACCGCCAGCGGCTGGGCAGCGAGACGCACGCTTATTCGGCACCGCTGATGCATTTGCTGCAAACTGCGGTCGCCACCGACAGCTATTCGACCTATCTGCAGTTTTCGCGCGGTGTGGCTGATCTGCCGCCAGTTTATCTGCGCGATCTGCTGCAGTTCAACTATCCGGCCGAGGGCATTCCGGTCGACCAGGTGGAAGCGATCACCGAAATCCGCAAACGCTTCGTCACGCCCGGCATGTCCCTGGGCGCGCTCAGCCCCGAAGCCCATGAAACGCTCGCCATCGCAATGAACCGGATCGGCGCCAAGGCGGTATCGGGCGAAGGTGGCGAGGATTCGTCGCGCTACACCCCCTATGACAATGGCGATAACGCCAATTCGGTGATCAAGCAGATTGCCAGTGGGCGGTTCGGCGTGACGGCGGAATATCTGAACGCCTGCGACGAGATCGAGATCAAGGTGGCGCAAGGGGCAAAGCCCGGCGAGGGCGGGCAACTGCCCGGCTTCAAGGTCACTGAATTCATCGCCAAATTGCGCCACGCCACACCAGGCGTGTCGCTGATCAGCCCGCCACCACATCATGACATCTACTCGATCGAGGATCTGGCGCAGCTGATCTATGATCTGAAACAGATTAATCCGCGCGCACGAGTGTGCGTCAAGCTGGTCTCCTCGGCAGGCATTGGCACCGTCGCGGCAGGCGTCGCCAAGGCGCATGCCGATGTGATTTTGGTTTCCGGCAATGTCGGCGGCACGGGAGCGTCGCCGCAAACCAGCATCAAATATGCCGGGACGCCCTGGGAAATGGGCTTGTCCGAGGTCAATCAAGTGCTGACCCTGAATGGCCTGCGCCACCGCATCAAGCTGCGCACCGATGGCGGCCTGCGCACGGGGCGCGACATTGTGATCGCCGCCATCCTTGGCGCCGAGGAATTCGGCATCGGTACGCTCAGCCTGGTCGCGATGGGCTGCATCATGGTGCGCCAATGCCATTCAAACACCTGTCCAGTCGGTGTTTGCACGCAAGACGAACGCTTGCGCGAAAAGTTTGGCGGGTCGCCGGAAAAGGTCATCAACCTGATGACCTTCATTGCGGAGGAAGTGCGCGACATCCTCGCCAAGCTTGGCCTGCGCAGCCTGGATGAAGTGATCGGTCGCACCGAATTGCTCCGCCAAGTCAGCCGCGGTGCCGAGCATCTCGACGATCTCGACCTGAACCCGATTCTCGCCAAGGTCGATGCCGATGACGATCAGCGCCGCTTCAGCCTGAAGACCTGGCGCAACGAAGTGCCCGACAGCCTGGACGCGCAGATGATCCGCGATGCAGCAGCGGTATTCTCTCGCGGGGAAAAGATGCAGCTGACCTATTCGGTGCGCAACACCCACCGCGCCGTTGGCACAAGGTTGTCGAGCGAGATCACCCGTACCTTTGGCATGTCGAAACTTGCTGACGGCCATGTCCATGTCCGGCTGCGCGGGTCGGCGGGGCAATCGCTTGGCGCCTTTTTGTGCAAGGGGATCACACTGGAGGTGTTCGGCGACGCCAATGATTATGTCGGCAAAGGGCTGTCGGGCGGGATCATCGCGGTGCGCCCGGTGGTGAGTTCCACGCTGATCAGCCAGCATAACACCATCATCGGCAATACCGTGCTTTATGGCGCGACATCGGGCCAGCTCTACGCAGCGGGCCAGGCCGGCGAGCGCTTTGCGGTGCGCAATTCGGGGGCGACTGTCGTGGTCGAGGGCTGCGGCGCCAATGGCTGCGAATATATGACCGGCGGCATCGCTGTCGTGCTGGGTGAGGTGGGCACCAATTTTGGCGCAGGCATGTCGGGCGGGATGGCGTTTGTCTATGATCCCGATCGCCATTTCCCAGCGCGCGCCAACCCCGAAAGCATCGTCTGGCAGCCCATTGCCTCACGGCATTGGGAATCGGTTTTGCTGGGGCTGATCCGGGCCCATCAGGACAAGACCGACAGCAAATGGTCAGCGGCCTTGCTTGACGATTGGGACCGCGTGGTCGGCCATTTCTGGCAGGTCGTGCCGAAGGAAATGCTGATGCGGCTAAGCTATCCGCTTGATGACAGCATGGAAGCCGTGGCAGCGGACTAGCGGCGCGGTTCACCGCGCAAGCGCTTTACGCGGCGGGCACGGGCGTTAAGAGTCGCTGGCTATGTGGCAACTCTATCAATTCCCGCTCTGCCCGTTTTCGCGCAAGGTCCGGCTCCTGCTCGGCGAGAAGGGGGTGGGCTATGATCTGGTGCGCGAATCGCCCTGGACCCGCCGCGATGAATTTCTCGACATGAACCCGGCCGGGCAGACCCCGGTCATGGTCGAGCCCAACCGGTCGCTGGTGCTGATCGATTCGATGGCGATTTGCGAATATCTTGAGGAAACCGTCGATAAGGCAGCAATGATCAATGGCACCGCGACCAACCGCGCCGAAACGCGGCGGCTGGTCGCCTGGTTCGATACGCAATTTTACCGTGATATCACCGCGCCCTTGCTTCAGGAGCGGATGGAAAAGCGGATCGTCCACCGCGCCGCCCCCGATGCCAAGGCACTGCGCGAAGCGATGAAGGCGGCGGTCGGTCATCTCGATTATACCGATTTCCTGCTCGATCATCGCACCTGGCTGGGCGGCGCGACGATGGGGCTCGCCGATCTGGCAGCGGCGGCACAGATTTCAGTCGCCGATTATCTCGGCGGGATTGACTGGAAGGGGCACGAACAGACCGCGCGCTGGTATCGTGGTTTCAAAAGCCGACCAAGCTTTCGCCCGATGCTGTCGGAACGGATGGAGGGCATCGCCCCGCCCGCCCATTATGACGATGTGGATTTCGATTTCTGATGCACGCCAACCACGATCTGGCCGCTGAAGCGTCGCCAGTGATTGGCTTTGGCGATTTTTTGAAGGTCGACGTCCGGATCGGCACGATCATCGAGGCGCTACCTTTCCCGGAAGCACGCAAGCCAGCCTATAAGCTCATCATCGATTTCGGCCCGGTGATCGGGATCAAGCGCTCCTCAGCGCAGATTACCGACCATTATGCGCTGGCGGATTTGCCGGGCATGCAAGTGGCCGCCGTAGTGAATTTCCCGCCCCGGCAAATTGGGCCGGTCATGTCCGAGGTGCTGACGCTGGGTTTCCCCGATACCGAAGGCAAGGTGGTGCTCGTGCGGCCGACCACGCCCGTGCCCAATGGCGGGCGGTTATTTTAGCGCGTGGCGACGTTAGGCTGCTTGAACCTCGCCCCCCGTTCGGGCTGAGCGAAGTCGAAGCCCACGCGCTACGCATGCCCTTCGATTTCGCTCAGGGCGAGCGGGGTATGGGTTGATCCAATCCCACGTCATCACCTTCTAGAGTCTTTCTGTAGTTGAATGAATCGATGGGGATTCCCAGGCGCGCTGATCTGTGATTCAAGCTGTCCACTGGTAGGGAGGCCAGCATGGATGAA
>NZ_NCGH01000021.1:0-88557 GCF_002281505.1 Sphingomonas sp. 28-62-20 | reverse complement strand
ATAATCTGCTCTTCGCTGAACCTGCTTGCCTTCATCATCCGACTCCCTTGGTGGGCCGGACTCTACTCAAATCTGGAGGAAAACGCGGGGCTCAGACCAAATTGGTCACGCCTTCGCGGATGACGTCTCGCGCCGTTACGCCGCCCTTGTAATGCTCGGCGATGAATTTTTTGAGGTTGATCCGTGCCATCGCTGCCTGTTTAGTGAGTGACCGAGGGTCAAGCAATTGCAAGATATGCGACTAAATGGGCTGGCACAGCTGTATCTTTAGCGAATGACGGTTCTTAGGATCTTCGCGATTTTAGTTCAATGGCCACCATTGGAGCGCAAAGCCGCCCGCACCTCACCTCACCAAAACCCCGCCACCACCGTCACACTCGCCGAAAACAGCGCCCGGCCATCCGCAAGCCACTCAATAAACGCAGCCCAGCCAGCTAAATTCGCGTCGCCGGTTCGCCCTTCCCCTCCGCCCGCACCGCGCCAAGGCCAATGCTCTGCCCGGCCGCAACAATTCCCCGCGCGCCGCCCCAAGCCCTTGTCGCGCGCAATCCCGCGCGGTGAATGCGACGTTCATCCACTTTGGCCAGCTTTGGGTAATGCCGCGCGATTTAGGGGTTGGCGGTGTCGTTACGCTTGCGATCCCGATTGTGTTTTCCGGCGCCCAACCCGGCGTCTGGGGTTCGCTGGCGTCTAGCGGCGATGGCGTGCGGCATTACTGTGCCGATGCTCCCCTTGTTCCCGGATTTTGATCATGAACGCGCCGATGGTTTGTAACAGATCGCCTAATCGGGGCAGGGCAGCGGTGACCTTGAACCGCGCGGCCTGCATGGTCGCGCGGGTCGCCGCGCCCTGGGCATCGCGATGACGCAGGCCCAGCCTGTGGCCGTGATGGCATCGGCGCTTGCGCTGTGTCGGCGGCATTTTGTCGCCGCCGCTGCCTTTAGCGCGCTCGTCAACCTGCTCTACATCGTCCCGACGATCTACATGCTGCAAGTCTATGATCGCGTTGTGCCGACGCAGGGGCTGCAAACGCTGGCGTTCCTCACGCTTGTCCTGATGTTTGCGTTGATCACGCTGGCATTGCTTGATCAGGTGCGGACGCGGCTGTTGGTGCGCGCCGGGGTGCAGCTTGATGCGGCCCTTGCCCCGCTGATCCTGGATGCGACGCTGGGGCGGCCCGATCTGCCAATTGCGCGCCAGGCGCTGCGCGAGTTTGATACGATGCGCAGTACGTTGACGGGGCCCGGCATGATGGCGCTGTTCGACGCGCCCTGGGCACCGATTTATGTGCTGGTGTGCTTTGTCGTGCACCCCTTTTTGGGGCTGGTGGCCTTGTTGGGGTGCGCCATCCTGCCGCTGATCGCCTGGGCAACCGAGCGATCGACGCGGGCACGGCTTGATCATGCGCAGGGGATCGCCGCCGCTTCCTATGCCAGCCAGGATGGGTTGCTGTCCTCGGCGGACAGTCTGCGCGCGCTCGGCATGCGGCGGGCCATGGTTGCCCGGCAGCTGCGCCAACGCGACGCGATGCTGGTCGCCCAAACCGATGCGAGCTTCGCGGCGGGTGGCTTTTTGACGGTGACGAAGTTTACGCGGCTGGCCTTGCAATCGCTGGCGCTGGGGATCGGCGCGTTGCTGGCGATTGAAAACCAGATTTCAGGCGGGGCCATTTTTGCCGCATCCTTCCTGATCGCCCGCGCGCTCGCGCCGATCGAGCTGCTGATTGGCAGCTGGAAGAGTATCAGCCAGGCCCGGCAAAGCTATCGCAGCCTGGACGAGTTGCTCGCCAGCACGGTTGCGCGCGCGCCCGCGACACAATTGCCGCCCCCGCGCGGTGCGCTGGTGCTCGACGGCGTGACGGTGCTGAACGCGGCGCGCGACGGGGCGATCGTCAACGGCGTGTCGCTCCGGATCGAGCCGGGGGAGGTCGTCGCGGTGATCGGGCCAAGCGGGGCGGGCAAATCCACATTGATCCGCGCGATCGCCGGCGCGCTGGTGCTCGATCGCGGCATCGTGCGGATTGACGGCGCGAATGCGCAGGATTGGGACCCCGAAAGGCTCGCCCAGCATATCGGCTATCTGCCGCAGGACTCGGCCCTGTTTGCCGGGACCGTGGCGGAAAATATTGCGCGGTTCAGCGGGGAGCTTGGCGATCATCGCCCCGCGATCGATGCGGCGGTGGTTGAAGCAGCCGATAAAGTCGGCGCCGACGCGCTGATCCGCCGCCTGCCGGGCGGCTATGATTACCCGCTCACGCTTGGCGGTCGCGGCGTATCGGCGGGGCAGGCGCAGCGGATTGGCTTGGCGCGCGCCGTTTATGGCAACCCGGCGCTGCTGCTGCTCGATGAACCCAATGCGCATCTCGATGGCGAAGGCGATAGCGCACTGGTCGCCGCGCTGGAGGCGTTGAAGGCGGACGGGCGCACGATCCTGATCGTGTCGCACAAGCTCGGCATCCTCCCCGTTGTCGACAAAATCCTGGTCCTGCGCGATGGTCGGGTCGATCTGTACGGGCCACGCGACGAGATTGTGCCCAAGGTGACGCCGCCAGCGTTGCGCCGCGTCGTGCCTGCAACAATGGCGGCCGCATCATGAACGCGCCCTTCGTCCCACCCCCGCAGGCGGCTTTTCCCGCGCCAGCTACCCCTACGCCTGCCGCCCCCAACGTTGCCGATCCCGCCCGCGATATTCGCACGGGCAGCGTCATTGCCGCGCTCTTCTTCGTGCTTTTCCTCGGCTGGGCGGCGTTCGCTCGGCTTGATGCTGCTGCCTATGCACCGGGCACCTTGGTCGTCTCTGGTCAGCGCCAGGCGGTGCAGCACCGCGATGGCGGCGTGGTCGGCAAGATCTTCGTCCGCGAAGGCCAGCGCGTCGTGCGCGGCCAGATATTGCTCCAACTGGCCGCAGCCGAGGTGCAGGCGCAGGAACGCGCGCTGGCATCCCAATCCATCCGGCTCTTGGCGCAGCGCGCCCGGCTGGAGGCGGAGCAACTGGGCCAAACGCGGATCACCCCTCCGCAGGAATTTGCGACCCTCGAGCCAGAGGATCGCGCGCAATCGCTCATCGCGCTGCGCTTGCAACAAACCGAGCTATCCGCCCGTGCAGCGGTGCTGCAGGCACAGCGTGGCGCGCTTGGCCAGCGCGTGGCGCAATCGGCAGAGCAGGGGCGCGGCTATGGCCGCCAGGCAGTGTCCACCAAGGAGCAATTGCGGCTGATGGACGAACAGATCGACGCATTGCGGCCGATCGCGGAAAAAGGCTTTGTCTCGCAAACCCGCATGCGTGAGCTGGAACGCGCGCGCGCCCAGCTCGACGGCCAGCAGGGCCAGTTCAGCGCCAGCGTCGCGCAAACGCGGGAGGCAGCGCGCGAGAGCGAATTACAGATGCTGGAGGCGCAGCGCAGTTTCCGCGAACGCATCGCCGCAGACCTGCGCGATATCGACAATGGTCTGGGCGAGCTGCTCCCCAAATGGGCGGCCGCGCGCGATCAATTGGCCCGCACCGCGATCAGGGCGCCCGCCACGGGGGCCATTATTGGCCTGTCGATCTTCACGCCCGGCGGCGTGATTTCCCCCGGCCAAAAACTGATGGACATTGTGCCGGAGAAAACCCCGCTCAAAATCCAGGCCCGCATATCGCCCAATGACGCCGATGATCTGGCGATCGGCCAGCGCACGCTCATCCGCTTTCCCGGCCTGCACGAACGCACCCTGCCCACCCTGGAAGGCAAGCTCACGCGGTTGTCCGCTGATAGTTTTTCGGATGAGCGATCCGGCGGCAGTTTCTTCACTGGCGAAGTCACGGTGCCCCGTGATCAGCTGCACCTGATTGGCACGGTGCGCGGGCATGATTTCGCCCTGCGCGCCGGCATGCCTGTCGAGGTGCTGATCCCCCTGAAAAAGCGCACCGCGCTGGATTATATCCTGGAGCCCTTGTTGGGCAGGCTTTGGGCGTCATTTCGCGAGCAGTGAGCCGGGGTTTTCGGTATGGAGCGGGCGCGGACGCCAAACCCGCCCAGCGCAGCTGGCCGGGAGACGGCAAAGGCCCGGTCGGAGGGCGGAAAAGCCAACCCATCCGACGACGCGGGATCTACGCCTGCGATGGGTGGGTAGCGACGCTCAAGGCAAACGAGGCCGCATCATCATCTCGCGCAGCCGATTGGTAAGTTCTTCGATCCGATACGGCTTTGCGATGATCTCGCTGCCCGCGAGATAGTCCGGCAGCACATTGGATTGATCGTAACCAGAACTGAACGCAAACGGGATTCCCCGTTCGTTGAGCACTTCAGCGACGGCCCACGACATTTCGCCGTCAAGATTGATGTCTAACAACGCCGCGTCAAACGTTTCGGCCTTGGCAAGCGCGATCGCTTTATCGAGCCGCGTGGCGGGGCCAATGACTTGCCAGCCAAGGTCTTCACACATCCCCTCAACGGTCAGAAGCACGAGGAAGGAGTCCTCAACCACCAAAAGCCGAGGGTGTTCGGGCATCGCCCGTGTCGCATCTCCCCTCGTGGCGGTCAGCGGCTTTGCGACAGGGATGGTCGTTAGTTCGACCAGCGACGATTTGGGCAAGATGATGTCGCAGATAACACCGCCGGGTTCGTAGCGAATGGTCGCGCCGCCCCCGGTTTCGAGCGCCAACGCGCGTTCGATGAGGTTTGATCCGAACCCCCGCTGTGTCGGCGGTTTGACAGGCGGACCGCCTGATTCGGTCCAGGACAAGCCCAGGCCACCGTCTTCGCGCAATTGCCAGGTGACATCGACACGACCGCCGACCACGGAGAACGCACCATATTTTCCGGCATTGGTCGCAAGCTCATGCAGCGCCAGTGACAATGACAGTGCCGATTTTGGGGTCAGCACCACATGGACGCCGCTCATGGCAACGCCGCCGGGTGCGTGGCCATAGGCTTCAATTTCCTGTCGCAGGAGGCCCTCGACTGAAACACCCTCCCACCTGCTCTGCGTCAACAGGTTATGCGCCTTGGCCATCGAGTGAATGCGCTTGTCGAGCCCCTCGACAAAACTCGTTAACGATTCAGCACTTCGGCTAGAAAGAGTGACAAGCGCCTGGATGTTCGCGAGCGTGTTTTTCACGCGGTGATCGAGTTCGGCCATCAGCAGTTTGTCGCGGTCGTGCGCCGCTTGTCGCTCTCGCGATGCCGCCTCGATTCGGCGCAACACCACATGCAATAGCGAGATCCGCAGATCGAATGCTGAATCAGTTTCCGCCGACGTCCATGGTAGCGCACGTCCGCGTACTGTGTGTTTCCATACCTCAAATGATTTACGCGGAGAGAGTCGATCTCCGTCGGGGCCGGTCGTCATTGGTTTGGCCGGGTCGCCCGCCCACAAAGCCGTTTCGACCAATTCAGGCCGAAACCAGAGGATAAAATCTGCCGGATCGCGCGATACTGCAATGACCAGAAGGCCCGATGCGACTTCAGTGAACGCCTGTGCAGGCGGATAGATTTCGCTCAAACGATCCGTGGCAAAGGTGCCTTCGGTTTCGACCATGTACGACGTTAGCCATTCGGTCAGCTCGGTGATTTGTGTGCGATCCGGGGTCACCCCTAGAAAGGTGATTTCTCCCTCAACGCACACGGCAACGCCGCCGTTGTGCGCGCCATCAAGGGCGATGTCCCCGCCGTGGATGTAATCGAGCAGATTGGGTGTTTGCTGGGTGAGACCAAAAGCATAATCCCCAACACCCGCGAGGTTGAGCATCAGTTCTTGGAGGATCTTGCGGCTCGCAAGCCGTGTCTCGAACTGCTCACTCTTTTCGCGTGCCTCGATCTGAAGAGAGAATATCGAGCCGAACAGCTCGCACGCCGCGCGCAAGTGGCGCGGCAGCAGACGCGGGCTATTGTTGTGGCAGGCGATCAGTCCCCACAGCTTGCCATCGACGATGATCGAGATCGACATCGACGCATCGATGCCCATGTTACGAAGATATTCGCGGTGGATTGGCGATACATCGCGCAGGATCGCGAAACTCATGTCCAGCGGCTTGCCGGTAAGGGGGTTCAGGGCGGGCGTCAGCGGTGCCGGATCATAATCGACCTGCGTAATCAGCCGCAGCCAGCTTTTCAGGTACAGCGCGCGCGCCTGTTGCGGGATATCGGCCGCAGGATAATGAAGGTCGAGAAAAGGAGCCAGTTCAGGCGCCCGGCTTTCGGCAATGACCCAACCTGATCCGTCGGCCATGAAACGGTAGACCATCACCCGATCATATCGCGCCATACGCCGGACGCTGGCGGTCGCCATCTGACATAAGGCGCTCAGCGACGTTGCTACCCCAAACCCCTCGACCATGAGTTGTACTGCGGAGAGCGGATCAGTGAAGAACGGATCACCCGGCTCGCCCGCCTCGAATTCGATAATGAGATTGCCATCGACGCGGTGCGCACTGGCATCGAGCGGACGATCGGGCATGACGCGCAGAAGCGGATCGAGCAGATGGCGCGGCTTGACGAGGTCGCTTTCGTTACAGAGCGCCTGGAGATGATTGATTTGGCCTTCGGAAAACAGCGTATCGACGGGTCGATCGAGCAGCGCGTCGATGGGGCGGCCCAGTAATGCCAGCGTATCGCCTGCCGCCTGAAGGACGTGCAGCGTGCCGCTTTCCAGCACCAACATCGCGCCGTGGGGGAGGATCGCGCCGGGAATATGGATCGGCTCGCGATCGCAGTTCGTCAAATCGACCTGGTCGCGCTTTAGTGTCCGGTCAGTCATACCCATCGTTCCATCCCTCGAGCCATTGCTCGAATATTGCGAAAGTGTGGGTTGCTCCCGCGACAATGGCCGCCTGGGCCCACGCCCCGGCTTGTGCGCTCGACAATTGGTCGAGATAGGCACGCCAAACCGCCCCGGTTTCTGCGCCATGGCCAGCAAAGAAGCAGCGGCCCTTGGTCTCGCCGGCGCCCAGCAAGGCGTCAAGCTGTCGCGCCAGCCCGCGCCCGCCAAGCGCAGAACCCTCCACTACATAGCGCGCGCCCAGCAAATACTCGGCTGACGCTTTTGCTGGAAAGGCTATGGAGCGGGGCAATGCGGCCAAGGACCTGGGATCGACACCCAGATCAATTAAATCATGTTCGAGCCAAACCGTGCGATCGGGCACAAGATTGGCCGCCACCTCGAATGGTCGGTGGAAGCCGTACAGGCGGCGTAACAATGCGGTGTAGGCGGCTTTTCCAATAGTGCCCGATTGAACTGCCGCGAGCCCCGAATGGCTGTGGAGCCTTTCGTGAACCTCGCTCGTTGCCTCTCGCAAGCGTTCGCGCAGATTTGGAGCGGGCGAACACGCGGACCCCGAAGGGTACTCAAGGGCGATCGCATGGATATCCATCACGAAGGCGTCAAATCCAGTTTGTCGCGGAACCGACGCCAGGAAACCGCCCCGACAAGCGTGAAGCCTCTCGCATGCAATCTGCGCGGAAATGGGCGCTGGTAAACTTTGCTCAGAGAAATAAGCCGCCGATCAACGCGGACGACACCCTCAACTGATGATGTTACGCCCCCGATATAACCGACAACGCAGATTTATGGCATTTGTTCCGCGGGCCCTAATCAATGATCATGCGGGCCGTCCCAGATGAATTATTCCAAGGCCGGGCGTCGGCGAGCCGAGCCTCGCTTGGAGCTACCGCACGGCGATTTACCAAATGTCCGCTGTTTGACCCGCTAGTTCTGGTCGCTTTTTGCAATGGCCGGTTCCATTTTGCAGGAACAGCGGGCCGAGATGGAATTGGTGAGGGAGCCGCTAGCGACGCGGGAATAAATCCCGCGTCTTCGTCGGACGGGCCGGGCGTTGCCCGCCCGCCGGCCGGTCTGGGGCGTCTCAGGATTAGCTTGCGCTAATCCTGTGCGCCCGGCGCCTTATTTTACGCGTTCGACTTGCTCGAAGTCCAGTTCCACGGGCGTCGCGCGGCCGAAGATCGATACCGATACCTTGACCTTCGATTTGTCGAAATCGAGTTCCTCTACGGTGCCGTTGAAGCTCGCGAACGGGCCGTCGAGCACCTTTACGGCATCGCCAATCTCGTAATCGACCTTGACCTGCTGCTTGATGTTGGCGGCGGCGGCTTCTTCCTTGGTGGAGAGCATCCGGGCCGCTTCGGTCTCGCTGATTGGCTGGGGCTTGCCCATCGATCCCAGAAAGCCAGTGACCTTGGGCGTGTTCTTGACGAGGTGATAGACATCGTCATTCATGTCGAGCTTGGCGAGCACATAGCCCGGCATAAATTTGCGTTCGACTTGAATCTTCTTGCCGCGCCGTGCCTCGGTCACCGTTTCGGTGGGGACTTCGACGGCTTCGACCAGCCGATCGAGCCCCATGCGGGTCGCCTCCGCCATGATCGAATCGCGAACCTTGCCCTCGAAACCCGAATAGGCGTGAATGATATACCAGCGTGCCATGCGTTAATGCGTCCTTGCTTCCACGCTTATTTTGCGAACGACAGCAACAGTTTGACGATCGCTTCGAAAAACGAATCGACCGTGAAGAAGAAGACGCCGAGCATCAGCGTCATCACCATCACCATCACCCCGGTCATGATCGTTTCGCGCCGGGTGGGCCAGACAACCTTCTTGGTTTCGGTCTGCACCTGACGGAGGAATTCGAGAGGGGTTGTCTTTGCCACGTTGCTAAAACCTGTTCAAAAGCCCCGCGTCCGGGGCAAAGAGCCGCCGCCCGGTCCTTGTCGAACCGGCCGCGCCCATCCCCATTTTCGGAATAGGAAAAGCATCTAGCGAGCCCCCTGCAGAAACGCAAGGCCAGCGGGCAGATGCGGTTGAATTGGGGAAGTGGGGGAATTGGGGAATTGGCAGGGGAGCTCGGACTCGAACCGAGGGCCTTCGGTTTTGGAGACCGACGCTCTAACCAGCTGAGCTACACCCCTACGCTGCCCAACCCCTTAACCGCGCCCTGCGGCGGACGCAAGAACGCTGTGTGCGGCGATATGTCGGGTGAGTTTCGAGCGCTTGCGCGGCGCGTTCAGGCGGCTGCCTGGGCGCGGGCGGCGCGGTTGACGACGGCGCGGGCTTCTTCCACCGGCAGCGGGCGGCCGAAATAATAGCCCTGCACCTTGGTACAGCCAAGTTCATAGACCATGCGGTGTTCTTCCTCGGTTTCCACGCCTTCGGCGGTGGTGGCCATGCCGAGCGATTGGGCCAGTGCGACCACTGCGCGGATGATGGCAATCGCTTCGGGCACCTTTTTGGACGCACCCTGCACAAAGCTGCGATCGATCTTGATCGACGAGAAGCGCGTACGGCTCAGATAGCCAAGCGAGGAATAGCCGGTGCCGAAATCGTCGAGCGATAGCTTCACGCCCAGTGCCAGGATTTTTTCGAGCACCTTGATCGCGCCTGCGCCCTCATGCAGGAACACGCTTTCGGTGACTTCAAGTTCCAGCCGGTCAGGCGGCAACCCGCTATTGGCGAGCGCGGACGCGACCACGTTGACAAAGCTGGGGGTGGTCAGTTGCACCGGCGAGACATTGACGGCGACGCGCACTGGATAGTCCCAGCGGGCGGCTTCATCACACGCGGTGCGCAACACCCATTCGCCAATCGGCGCGATCAGCCGGGTGTCTTCGGCCAGCGGGATGAACTTCACTGGTGAAATATTGCCGAGCTCCGGGTGGGTCCAGCGCAGCAGCGCCTCAAAACCCGTCAGCGCTCCGGTTTCGGCGCTGACGACCGGCTGATAGTTCAAATGCAGTTCGCCATTCGGCAGCGCCTTGCGCAGCGCCATTTCCAGCACGCGGCGTTCCTCCGCAACGGCATGAAGCTGCGGCTCGTAAACATGGCAGACATTGCCGCCCGCGTCCTTGGACCGGTATAGCGCCAGATCGGCGGACCGGATCAGCATCTCGGTCGTCCGGCCGTCGCGTGGACCGATCGCCATGCCTAGACTGGCGCCGATATACAGGATGTTCTGATCGATATCATAGGGCTGGGCGATCGCTTCGATGATCGCATTGGCGAGACGCTCGATCCGGTTGCTGTCACTGGCGTCGCTGATGACGATGGCAAATTCGTCGCCGCCCAGCCGCCCCACCATTTCGCGATCGGTCACCAGACCGCGCAGCCGATCGGCGACCTGAATCAGCATCCGATCGCCAACCGGATGGCCAAGCGTGTCGTTCACCGCTTTGAAGCGATCGAGATCAATCATCACAAAGGCGCAGCGGGAATTCCAGCGCTCTGCATCGGCCATCGCGCGGGAGAGCGTTTCGGTAAGCAATAGCCGGTTGGCAAGCCCGGTGAGCGCATCAAATCGAGCCATGCGACTGATCTTGTCGGCGGAGGCGCGCGCTTCGGTAATGTCGGAGCCCACACCGCGAAAGCCGATGAACTTGCCTGTTTCGTCGGTGCGCGGTGTTGCGGCGATTTCCCACCAGCGTTCAACCCCGTTGATCTGCACTGGTACGACCAGGTCGCGAAAGGCTTCGCGATTCTTCAGCTTTTCGGCAAGGATGCGCAGCCCCGCCGAAAAATTGCCCGATTCCCAGGCCGAACCGGCCAGCAATTGGAGGAAAGGCATTTTGTTGATCGTTACCGGATCCATGCCGACGGCATAGGCAAAGCGCGGCGATGCGCGCACGATCCGCTTGGCCGAATCGATTTCCCACAGCCAATCTGCGCTCTGGTCTTCCTCTTCGTTCAGCAACAGGCTCACCGTCTCGTCGCGCTCGGCCAAGGCAATTTCGTTCGCGCGGATGATCACCAGCGATTTCGCTCTGCTGAAGCATCCAATCATCAGCAGCAGGGTGAACAACAGGGCAGTGGCGGCCATCAGCGGCCCACTGGCAAAGGCGAGCACGATGCTGATCGTGCCGCCTAACAGCGCCAGAAAACTCATCGTGGCGAGCGGTAATGCTGCCATCGCTACCGACGATGCCGTCATCAGCACCGGAAGGATGACCCATAGGCCCAGCGAATCGCCCATTTCCGCCATGATCGACAGAATAATCGGTGGTACGGACCATACCGCCCCAAGCGCAATGCCCTCCAACGCTGTCGCCTGGACTGCTTCAATCGGGGCCGTCGGCGCGAGCAGATAGGTTGGACTTAGCCGGCGAAAGGTAATGGTCGCACTGACAGCCGCAATGACGATACCCCAGCCCACCAGCGCCCATGGTGGCAGGATCCGGGCGGCCAGCAAAATGACAAGCGCTGCACCGATGACGTTGGTGGCCAGCATGAAGAGCGCCAATTGGCGACCGGCATGTAACTGAGCAGCGCGGATCGGGCCCCAATCCGTTGAATCCGCTGGATCATAAATGCCCAGCAATGCGCGGGCATCTATTTTCGGCTGAGCAAATTGCGAGGCGGATTTTGATGGCACAAGGCCATTTTACATCGCCGTTGGTTAGCAGATGGTTAGAAAAAAGAGACGTCGGGTGCTTTTTTAGGCTGCGGTCAGGCAGCAATCGCATAGGGTTTGATCTCACCATTGAGATACAGATTGCGCGCCTTGGCGCGACTGAGTTTGCCGGAACTGGTGCGGGGCAGGGTGCGCGGCGGGATCAGTTCGATCACGCAATTCATGCCGGTAACGGAGCGGACCTTCTCACGGATGGCTTCGCGCAACCGGACCCGTTCATGCTCATCTGAACTGCGGCATTGCACAAGGACTGCTGGGGTTTCTTCGCCGCCCGGGGTAGTGATCGCAAACGCTGCAATGTCGCCTGCCTTAAAGCCGGGCAGCTGTTCGACGGCCCATTCGATATCCTGCGGCCAATGATTCTTGCCATTGACGATGATCATATCCTTGGCGCGTCCGACGATATAGACATAACCGTCTGACATATAACCCATATCGCCGGTATCGAGCCAGCCATCGACCATGCAGGCAGCGGTTGAATCGGGATCGCGGAAATAGCCATCCATGATCGATGGACCCTTGCACCAGACCTTGCCGATTGCGCGGTCAGGCAGCGGGGTGCCATCTTCTTCGCGCACTTCGACCGCCATATCGCGCACCGGCTTGCCGCAATTGACGATCGCGCGATAGCGCTGCGGGCGGTCCTGCCCGGCTGAAACGCCGGACAATTGAGTTTCTTCAACCAATTCGACGCGAATGCCCTCACCCGGCGGCATGATCGATACAGCCAGCGTCGCCTCGGCCAAACCATAGCTGGGAAGAAAGGCGCTCGCCTTAAAGCCGGCCCCTTCAAAGGCATCGACAAAGCCCTGCATCACATCGGGGCGGATCATATCTGCGCCATTACCAGCAACCCGCCAGCGCGACAGATCAAACCGGCCCGACGCCTTGGTCTGGCTCGACATGCGCCGCGCGCAAATATCGTAGCCGAAGGTGGGGGAATAGCTAACCGAGGTAGCGGCATTGCGGGTGACGAGATCGAGCCAGGCGAGCGGTCGGCGCGCGAAATCTTCTGTCTTCAGATAATCGACCGAAATCTGATTGGCGACTGGCGACAGGAAGCAGCCGACCAAGCCCATATCGTGGTACCAGGGCAGCCAGGAAATGACGCGATCGCTCTCGATCAAATTCATGCCATGGCTGTGCGCGGCAAGATTGTTGAGCAAGGCGCGGTGGGTAACCGCGACGCCATGCGGAAAGCGCGTAGAGCCGCTCGAATATTGCAGATAGCCGATATCGTCGGGCTTTGCCTGCGGCAGGGGAGCCGCAGTGGCAGGGCGCGTGGCAAGTTCGGCCCAATCCATGCCCGCAACACCGCCGAGTCGCGCCGCTTCGCCGGCCATGTCCGCCAGTTCAGGTGGGTAAATCAGCAAAGATGGGTCGCAGCTGCCGAGCTGAACGCGGATTTGATCGATATAGGAATCGCGGCCGCCAAAAGAGGTGGGCAGGGGCAATGGCACTGGCCAGGCACCGGCATAGACCACGCCGAAAAACAGCGCGGCGAATTCCGGTCCCGTTTCGGCGACCAACGCAATCCGATCGAGCGGCTTTACGCCCATGGCGACCAGACGGAGGGCTGTATCAATCGCATCGCTGCGCAATTCGGCATAGGGGTAAGGACGCGAGAGCGACCCGCGGGGATCGTGGAAGTTTAATCCCCGCTTGCCAGCGGCCGCGTAATCCAGCGCTTCGTTAAGCGTATCAAAATCAGCAAACCGGCGCGGCAGATCATCAAAAGTTGCGGTGGGCACAGGCGCAGATGGCGAAGTTTCCGCCGCGACCTTATCAATGTGCGCCATTTCCGAACCCATGTTTACTACCCTTGATCGCGACTTCTTGAACCGAAGCCGCGGATAAGTCGATCACTCTGCCTCGAGCAAGCGTTCAAAATCCAGTGTGAGTGTGGCACAATGATGGCATGCGTGTTGCCAGGCCGCCAACCAAACCCCTTGATAGCCCCGCTTTGGAACGGTTGGCGCTCCGCTATGTCGAGCGTTTCGCGACCACAAGGGCGCGGCTGACCACCTATTTGAACGGCAAGATAAGGCAGCGCGGCTTTGACGGTGCAGTGCCCGACATAGCAGCAATTGCCGAGCGATTCGCGGCGGCGGGGTATATTGATGACCGCGCCTTTGGCGATGCGCGGGCGCAGGCAATGGCACGCCGGGGGCTTGGCGCGCGCCGAGTGGCGGGGGCTTTGCATCATGCGGGCATTGGCAGCGAGGATAGTGCCGCTCTCGCACCCGCCATTGCCGATCGCGCGATTGAGGCTGCGTTGACCTTTGCCCGAAAGCGCCGGATCGGCCCCTATGCCACTGAAATACCAGACCGCGCCGTGCGAGAAAAGCAGATCGCCGCGATGATCCGCAGCGGCCATGATTTTGGCCTGGCTCGTCGGATTGCGTCGATGGCGCCGGGGGATGACACCAGCGAGATCGCATAACAGCTGTAATTCAACGGCAGGAAAGCGGGCGATCGCTGCGAAATTGCCAAGGATTTACCTTCTGATTTTGTGTGCTAATAATCGTTACGGGGGAGTAAGTTTTATGCGGGTTGGGCCGCACGCCAATCTTGAGCCTGCGGACACACTTGATCGGCAATGTGCCGATGGCGGCGAACCTATGTCCGACAAGTCGGGAGCGATTGAACGCACCGTCAAAGGGACATTGAAATGGTTCGATATTACCCGCGGATTTGGTTTTCTGGTCGCTGACGATCCTGCGATCGGCGACGTTTTGATACATTTTTCAGTCCTGCAGGCGCATGGTCGCCGTAGCTTGCCAGAGGGCACGGTGATTGAATGCGTCGCCGTTAAGCGCGATCGCGGTTTTCAGGCGCGCGATATTGTTGAGATTGACCTGACCAATGCGGTTGAACCGCCGCCCCGCGCGCGGGTTACGGGTGTACGAATTGATCCGGACGCGCTGATCGCCGACGCTGGCGAATTTGAACCGGTGACCGTCAAATGGTTCAATCGGCTCAAAGGCTATGGTTTTCTGGTGCGTGATGCCGATTCAGCCGATATATTCGTCCATATGGAAACGCTCCGCCGTGCCAATATCGGCGAAGTGGAGCCCGATCAGCCGCTGCGTGCGCGGATTGTCGAGGGACAAAAGGGTCCGCTTGCGGTGCTGGTCGAACGAGAAGGCTGACACTTCATGTCATTGATGCAGCATCGCCGTGCCGCCGCGGCGTTCGGCCTGATCGTGCCGCTGCTTGTGCTGCTGCCGGGCTGTTCGGGCAACGGGCTAACCGGAACCGCCACGAGCGAGGCCAAAGCGGCCACGATCGCGGTAACGATCAAGAGCAGCAATGGCCTGCACCGCTTCCAGGTAGAAACTGCCAAGACCGAGCAGGAACAGCAGCGCGGGCTGATGTATCGGACGGATATTTTGCGGGATGGCGGGATGCTGTTTGCGCCCTATCCGCCGAGCGGGACGCCGGAAGAGGCGAGCTTTTACATGAAGAACACGCCAACGCCGCTTGATATCATCTTCATTCGTGCTGACGGATCGATCGCGCGTATCGCAGAAAACACCACGCCGTTTTCGGAAGCGCCGATCTCATCGGGTGAGCCGGTCGCAGCGGTCCTTGAACTGGTTGGTGGCCGATCGGCAGAATTGGGCATTGCCGAGGATGACATGGTCGACTGGCAAGGACGCGCGGCCCGCCCAGCCAATGCCGTGGCCAACACTGCATCTGCCGGCGCGGCCAGCAATTGATCCCGGAGGCGCGAGAGGCGGTTGCTGCTAGCGCCGCCAACGGCTAAGCGGCGGCTATGGGCGTTCTTCAATCGATCTTCACCTGGTGGAACGGGGCCACCATCGGCACCAACTGGGCATTGCGGGGCAAGACGCGTGTCGGCGAGGATTCGCTCGGCAACGTTTATTATCAGGGCGGTGTCGACATGAACGGCATTGCCCGGCGCTGGGTGATTTATGCCGGCGCCAATGACGCCAGCCGCGTGCCGCCGGAGTGGTTTGGCTGGTTGCATCATCAGGTTGAGGCGCTGCCCGATCAGGCGTTGCCACCGGCGCGACGCTGGCAAAAACCGGCCCTGCCGAATCAAACCGGCACGGCGCATGCCTATCGCCCGGCAGGTGCGCTTGAGCAGGGTGGCCGACGGGCCGCCGCAACCGGTGATTACGAAGCGTGGACGCCGGGCGAGTGAGGCCCTGGCTGCTGGCCGGGGGCGGCGCGATTTTGCTTGCGCTGTGCATTTGGGCGGGCATCCGTTTTTTCGGTGGTACGCCTGGGGACGATGTGGCGATCAAATCGGTTGGCACCAGCGTGCTCGACCAGGTCCAGGCCGGTTCCGATATCGTTACTGTCGATGTGACCCCCGATTTGCTGCAGTTGAAGGGCGCAACACCGATGGCGGAGCGGGTCGCGGTGCTCGGCCTGCTCAACAAGCGCAACGGCGTGGCGCGCGATATTACCTTGAAGCCCGGCCAAGCGGTGCGCGTGGGCGATGTCGTGGTGCGGCTGCGGGCGTGCGAACACACCGCCCCCTGGGAGCAGGAAGAATTTACCGGCGCGTTCGTCCAGATGGATGTCCAGCAGCCCGACCGCAATTGGCGGCGCGCCTTTTCAGGCTGGCTGTACAAGGAGCGACCAGCGCTGAACGTCGTCCAGCACCCGATCTATGACGTCTGGACCAAAAGTTGCGCAATGCGCTTCCCCGAGGGCGGCGAAGCGGTTTCTGGCGCGAGCCGATCGAGCGCAAAGAAGTCGCCGACGGCGAGTTCGGATGGCGAGGCGACCCCCGCCGAAACCGCAGCAGCGCCAAGCGCGCCCGCGACAGCGCCATCGACAGCAGCGGACAGCAGCCCGAGATAATCGCGCCGACTAATCTCGGTTGCGCCGAGCGAGGCGAGATGATCGGTTTGAAACTGGCAATCGAGCAGCGTGAAGCCACCAACGCGCAGCCGCGCGACCAGCCAGGCCAGCGCCACTTTTGACGCATCGCGCGCGCGGCTGACCATGCTTTCGCCGAAAAAGGCACGGCCCAGCGCCAGTCCATACAGCCCGCCGACCAGCTGATCATCGTCCCAGCATTCGATCGAATGGGCATATCCCCTGTGGTGCAGTTCGGTAAAAACCGCCTCGATCGCGGGATTGATCCATGTATCGGGCCGATCGACGGCCGAATCGGCGCACAGCGCGATGATGTCGGCAAATGCGGTGTCGGCCGTGACGCGATAGCGATCCCCCACCACCGTCTTCTTCAGCGAATGCGACAGATGGAATCCATCCAGCGGCAGGATCGCCCGCCGCTTTGGCTCAACCCAATAGACGCTGTCCGCGGTGCGATGGTCGGCCATCGGGAAAACGCCAACCGCATAGGCGCCCAGCACCAGCTTGGGATCGAGACTCGTCATCCGTTTCGGTGCTGTCAGCCTTTGCTGGCCGGGGTTGCCAACCGCTTCTCGATGATCTGCCAGAGCTGGGCAAAGGCCTGGCCCGAGGGCGATTTTGCCGCGAAACTGCCGACCGGGGCGCGGCGCACCGTCATCGATTCGACCACGCTCGCCATCGGGATGACTGGCCAATCGGGATGACGGGCCAGCGCTTCGCCATGCAGCTTGCGGCGCTTGTCGACCATCGAATGCACGGGCATCAGCTGCGCGCGTTTGCCGAGCTGATCGACCACTTCGGCATAGGCGCGCTCTGACAGGGGCGATGGGATGACGGGCACGACGATAAGGTCGGCCGCGCGCATCACCTGATCGCTCGTCTCGGTCAGCCCCGGCGGGCAATCCAGCAGCACGCGATCATAATGTTTGCCGACGGACGCCAGCAATTTCGTCAGCAGTTTTTTCTTGTCGATTTCATGAAACAGCACGTCGAGGCCACGCAGCGACGAATCCGCGCCGATCAGATCGAGCCGTTCTATCGCGGTCTTGCGGACCAGCTTGGCCGGATCGACATCCTTGGTGAAGATTGATTGCGCCTGATCCTTGGTCTTGCGATCGGTGAGCATGAAGGTGGAGGCGGCCTGTGGATCAAGGTCCCACAACAAGGTGCGGCGCGCCGATAGCATCGCTGCGCACCAGGCAAGATTAACGGAAAGCGTCGTTTTGCCGACGCCGCCTTTCAGGCTGTAGATCGCAATAGTCGCCAAGGGGCTTTCATCCTCCGTGGTTGGCAAGCCATCGTGCCCAACCAAGCGCGCGGGCGCAACCCATTGCGGTGCCTGCACAGAAATAGGGCCGGTGGTTCAATGAACCCCGGCCCAAATCTTGATGCGGCGATGATGCCGGAATGTGGTGCTGTTCTTACTTCTTGCAGGTCTGGCTGGGCTTGCCAGGTTGAGCCAGCGTGATCGCGTCGGGCGTGCCGGTCAGCGAATAGCCATCGGCAACAAAGGGATCGCCTGCCTTTTCCGCGGTCAGCTTGATCGGTGCATCGTCGCGCTGGCCGCGCAAATTGACCTGCATATTGCCCGAGAAGAAATCGACCATGGCAAGGCTGTGATCCTTGCACCGAAAGGTGACTGTCGCCTTGATTGACGGCGGCAGGACAACCTTTGGCGCTTTTGCCAGCGCCTCGGCCTGCGGATCGGGTGCCTGATCGGTCACCGTTTCGGGCTTTTGTTCACATGCCGCGAGCGGGAAAACCAGCAGAGCGACGGCGGCGATGAGGAGGGTTTTTTTCATAGCGTCGAAATGCTTCGCGTACGCAGTAAGTTTCGTCAAGAGGCCATATTTTCTGCCGACTTTCGCTTTTGCGTTGCAATATTTTTGTCATGAAATCGTCGCGTGACCGCCATGCTTATTCGTGGAACTCATGCGCCTCTGGAATGCGGCCAAAGGCGATTTTGGTGCCGACCCGATCGATGCGGCCGCCATGGATTGGGCCGACCGACACGGCATGGCGGCCGAATTTTTCATTGATCGAATCCATCGCACGGCTGAGCGCGAGGCCGCGCGTTTCACGGGCCAGTGGGTCATCGGGATCGAGATGCGCAAAAAGCGATTGCTGTTCGCCTGCAACCGGTTCGATCTCGCCCAGCGTCACGCCAACCATCCGCAGCTGAAATCCGCCACCCCGCTTGCGCCCCGCCGCCGCTAATTGCGGAAACAGCGCGTCAAGCGCGGCGAGGATCACGAAACTGTCCTGCGTTGCGGGCAATTTCGTTGCCACACGCCAATTGCTCTTGTCGTCCTCAAACTTGCCATGGAGCACCAGCAATCGGCTGCGATAGCCTTTGCGCCGGAGCCGGCTGGCGGCTTTCAGCGCGAGGCGCCGCGCGGTAAGCCGGACCGGTTCCAGCCCGCGCTTGCCCGGCGACAGCACATGGCTGTGCCCGATCGTGCGACTTTGCGTTGGTTTTTCGGGGAGATCGACGCCGTGGAGCAGATACCAGAGCCGATCGCCATTGGTGCCGCCCCAGGCATTGCCCGCGTCGCGCGGGCGGCGCTCACATAGTTGGCGGATATCGTTGATCCCCTCCTGCGCCAGCCGCCGCTCCATTTTCGCGCCGATTCCGGCAATGTCGCGCAAGGGTAAGTCATAAAGCCGGTGGGGCAGCGTTTCGGCATGCAGGATGATCAGCCCATCGGGCTTCATCATGTCTGACGCCAGCTTGGCAAGCAGCCGGTTGGGGGCGACGCCGATTGAGCTGGTCATGCAATCGCCGATATTGGTGCGGATACCCGCCTTGATGCGGTGGGCCAGTGCCGTCACCGCGGCGACGCTGTTTTCATTGTCGAGCAAGTGGCAGGCGACCTCATCAATCGAACAAACCTTGGTCACCGGAATGTGCCGCCAGATTTCGGCGATGATCGCGTCATGAAACTCGACATATTTGTCATGCCGGGCCGGCGTGACGATGATGTCGCGACACAGCCGTTTCGCCTCCCATACGGGCGTGCCGGTTTTGATGCCAAATCGCTTGGCTTCAATGCTGGCGGCGATAGCGACGGTGGTGTCGCTATCGACCGGCGCGACCAGAATGGGCTTGCCGCGCAGCGCCGGGTTTAGTTGCTGTTCGACGCTGGCGAAATAGCTGTTGAGATCGAGGAACAGCCAGCGAAGCGGACGCGGCGGTAGGGTCAGATTTTCCCTAGCGCCGGTGGATAAGGTTTCGGAAGGTACGGGGCGCCATTGCTCCTGTGGAGACGCCCCGGGCGTGGGGCCAGCGGAAACGAAATCGGTAAGGGCATCTGCCGAGAACATCTGAAGAACATAGCGGAACGACGCCGCGGAGGAAAGGGCCGCCAGCGGCGTGTGGCCGCCACCATCGGGCTATCAGTTTCCCGAACCCGTCCCTGTGGGCGGCATCGCGAATAAGGCCCTTGCGGCGGTCCTTTCGGGCGACTCATAGGGGGCAAAGAGCACGGTATGCAGGATCTGGCGCGCCGCTTCGATCTCGCCCCGGCGAATCAGTTCTTCGCCAAGATAAAGGCGCGGCTTCGGTGCGGCTGGCACGCGCCGAATGGCGTCGACCAATCCGGCCATGGCATCCATTGGAGCACGTTCGCCCAATTTGGTGAAGCTTTGGAAATAGGCGATCCGGGGGATAGGCGATTGGCCGTCAAGTTCTACTGCGCGTTGGATAGTCTTGCGCGCAAGGGCAAGCATTACCGGTTGATTTGCGACGGGGGCGATAACGGCTTTGTCCGTTAGCGCGACCCCTTTCCACGTCAGAGCAAGAACATTATTCGGTGCCTTGTCCAGCGCCCGTTCGGCATAGGCAAGGCACCTGTCAGCGTTGCCAGCCCGGCACTCTGCCTCGGCGGCAAACGCGAGCGTATCGCCATCGCTGTAGAGATCAGCCACACTGCGTACGCGCGCCAGCCAATCGACGCTGCGCTGCGCGTCGACCAGTGTGGGTGCAGGCAGGGCAGATCCGGCAGCGATCGGTTGCGCAGCAAGCCGCGCACCAAGTTCGATTTTCGCGGCAATCAGGGCGGCGGCGGCGGGGGACAATGGCGTGATCACTGGCTCGCCAATCGGGTTCGCTGGCGGCTTGGCCTGGGCGAAATAAAAGTCGGACCTGGAATAGGAAAGGATTTCCCGTTGCAGCTTCGACAAATTGCCAAACACATTTGCGGCTTCAGCCATTGGTTTGCCGCGACTGATATCACCCATATACTGGCGAAACTGCGCGGCACGTTCGGGTTTAAGTTTTGAATAAACGAAATAATGAGCGACCAACCAAGCGTGGTATGGAGTCCAGCGCGACTTTTCTCGGCCTATAGTGATGTATTTACCAGTAAGGATGTCAGCGACATTTAAATTTTCATATGATCTGAAAAATTGTTTATACTGCGTTGGATACCGCGCATAATTTATCGATCCATTTTTATGAATATCGGCAGTTGAAAATAAGGCACCGATACTTTCAACATACCAGCTTGGATAAGCCAACGGGTGGTATGTATTGATAAAATGTTGCGTGTATAGCGCGTAAAGTTCCGCCTCCCATTCCCTTACGATAGGGAAATAATACGGTTCAGGACACAGTCCTATTTCTCCCGCTGCGTGACGGTCGTCGCATTCTTCATTATATGCTTTCTGCGTGTTGAGCTCAATCAACTGATATTTCTGGACGATCGTTAGAATTGGTCCATTCTCACCTGCTATATAGTAAGCTGGGCTTGAAAATCCTGATGGATAATATCCGCTTTTTGCCGATATATCGGCGATCCCCAGATCGGAAAGCTTTGTCGATGGGTCAAATAATGTAATTTCGACCTTTTTGGTAACGTCAGACGTGTCGCCACGGCGATAAAGCCTCGACAGCAAATAATGGAGGCTTTCTACATTTCGCGTTATTCTTCTCAATTCATCAACGCTGTTTTGAGCGATAACGATAACGTGTTCGGCCTCCGCACGCTTCCAGGGGCCCTTTTTTTTGTTGATGAGGCCGCTGACGACGATGTCGGGTTCACCGAGTTTTTCGGGAGCGGTCGGTTCGGTTCCGTCACTTTGCTGCGCCTTGGCGAGCGGCGGCAGCATATGACTCTGAGATGGCATTGGAATCATTGCGCATGCAGATATCGCAACCCACCACCACAGATGCTTTGCCATCAGGTCACCCAAATAAGTCGTCGAGCCGTGCCGAAGGTTCATACTGAATCGTTCGGTGCTATGCTATTGTTTTGAATGATTTCTGACGTGTGGACGCGTTTCAACCAAATCATGAAATCGTTCGATCGACCCGTCCACCGGCAGGTTATGTGGGCGGGCAGGGGCGTCGGTTATGGGTGTCGACAAGGCCAAGCGCGATGAAAGGCGAAGCGAATAGAGTGGGTGTTGCGACCCAAGAAGCAGACATAGGCGGCAGCGAAAGACCTGACGGGACCAGGGTGGATAGGTCGCGCGATGGCCGCAAAGCTTGCTTGCAGCCGGCAGGTCGTGTGGTAGATGAGTCACACACCTTTGGGGGGAGCAGATTGATGACGAGTCGCATCACCATCTTGGCAGCCAGTGCAGCGATCAGCCTGGTCTGGGCAGCCGTCCCGGCCATTGCCCAGCTTCCCAAGGAGCAATTGCTGGTGCCCCCGGGCGATGCGCAGCAGTTCAAGCTCGTTTCGGCGGCGGGCGAACATGGCAGCGCGGCAGTGTGGCGGCTCGCCGACGGCAGTTTTGCGTTTCGCGAGAGCATGAACCTGCGCGGGCAGGTGTTCGAGCAGGATGAGGTGATCCACACCGCCGCCAATGGCCAGCCCGACAAGATCGTCATTCGCGGCTTTACCCCCAATGGCGATTCGGCGGAGACTTTCGCGATCACCAACGGGACCGCGACCTGGCAGTCGCCGATCGACAAGGGCAGCGCGGCCTATGACGGCAAGGCGCAATATGCCAGCTTTGGGGGGCCGTTTGCGGCCAACGCCTATTTCGTCGAAGCGATCATGAAGGCGCCGGGGCGGCAGGTGCCGTTGCTGCCGGGCGGGGTGGCGCGGCTCGAAAAGCTGGTCGATGTCGCGGTCGGCAGCGGCGCGACCGCCAAGACGGTGACGGTCTGGACGCTCGAAGGCGTTTCAAACGAGCCGATCCCCGTAGTGATGAACGCCGACGGCACCTTTTTCGGCTTCGTGAATGGCATTGCGCTGTTGCCCGACGCCTATATCGGCGACATGCTCAAGCTCCAAAAGGCGCAGATTGACGCGCTGGCCGCGCGCAATCCGGCGTACAAAGCGCGCTTTGGCACGGTGTCGCCAGTGCCGGTCGCTTTCACGCATGTGAAGCTGTTCGATGCGCTAACGGGCAAGTTCATCGACGACCAGACCGTGGTTGCCGACAAGGGCAAGATCACCGTGATCGGTGCTGCGGCGACGGTGAAGCTGCCTGCCAACGCCCGTGTGATCGACGGCAAGGGCAAGACGCTGTCCCCTGGTATCTGGGACGCGCACATGCATGTTGGCTCCGATCTGACGGGTTTGCAGTTGCTGTCGCAGGGCGAGACGAGCGCGCGCAATCCTGGCGCCGATATCCAGCCGACATTATTGCGCAACCAGCAGATCGCGGCGGGCAAATTGCTGTTCCCGACGGTCTATTCATCGGTGCTGATCGACGGCAAGGGACCGCTGCAGGCGCAGGGCGGGATCAGCGTCGGGTCCGCTGACGAAGCGATTGCGGCGGTGCGGCGCGCGAAGGAAAACGGCTTTACCGCCGTCAAATTCTACACCTCGATGAAGCCAGAATGGCTGTGGCCAGCGATTAAGGAGGCCAAGCAGCTTAGCCTTCATGTTCACGGCCATATCCCCGCGTCGCTGCGGCCGACCGAAGTGATCGCGGGCGGTTATGATGAGATCACCCATATCAACTTCGTGATGATGCAGGCGCTGCCCGATGAAGTGGTGAATGTGGATAACGGCATCCAGCGATTCTATGGGCCCGGCAAATACGCCAAAGATGTCGACCTCAACGCCGAGCCGATGAAGTCGCTGATCAAGCTGATGGCGGCGAAAAAGACCGTCGTCGATCCCACGCTGGGCGTGTTTGAGGGGCTTTACGTGCCTGAAAATGGCGATCTGTCGCCGTCCTATGCGCCCTATGTTGGTACCATGCCGCCAGCGGTGGAGCGTGGCTTTCGCGCGGGCGGGTTCCAACCGCCGGCGGGCGTGACGCGGGCCGATTGGCGCGCGAGCTTTGCCAAGCTGGTGGCGCTGGTGAAGGCATTGCACGACGCTGGCGTGCCGATCGTCGCGGGCACCGATGGCAGCGGGCTGGAAATCGTGCGCGAACTCGAGCTGTACGTGCAAGCGGGATTCACGCCCGGCGAAGCGCTCCAGACCGCAACCATCATGCCTGCCCGATTGGTTGGCGCCGACAAGGCGACCGGATCAGTCACGGTTGGTAAGGAAGCCGATCTGGTGCTGGTCGATGGCGATGTATCAAAGGATATCGGCGCGATGCGACGCACTGTCTGGGTGATGAGCGACGGCGCGCTGATGAACGCCGACGAGCTGCGCCAGGCCGCTGGCTTTTCGGGACGCCCGAAATGAGCACGAAAGCGATCACCAGCTATGCCGAATTCTGGCCCTTTTACCTGCGCGAGCACGCCAAGCCGGAAACCCGTATGCTGCATTATATCGGCACGGCGATGACCTTCGGCTTTGCGGGCCTAGCGATCGTGCTGGGCGGATGGTGGTGGGCACTGGTGCCGCTGGCCGGCTATGGCATGGCCTGGCCCGCGCATTTCGCGGTGGAGAAGAACCGGCCGGCCACCTTCACCTATCCGCTCTGGTCGCTGGTGAGCGATTATCGGATGTTTTTCCTGTGGCTGAGCGGGCGGCTGCCTGGGCATCTGGCGGCGGCTGGGGTGGCTTCGCGATAGCGGGCGTTCGATAGTGGTTGTTGGCCGATCGACAGTTTCGGTGGGTTGCAGCGCGCGGCTCGCGTCGCCATTGATGGCGCCATGACAACGATCCCCAATAGCCTCGCCCTGATTGGCAACACCCCGCTGGTTCGGCTCGCCGGCCCCAGTGCGGCCAGCGGCGGCGAGATTTTCGCGAAGTGCGAATTCGCCAATCCTGGCGCGTCGGTAAAGGACCGGGCAGCGCTGTATATCGTCGAGGATGCCGAGGCGCGCGGCGCGATAGCGCCCGGCGGTACGATCGTGGAGGGCACGGCAGGCAATACCGGGATCGGGCTGGCACTCGTTGCCAATGCCAAGGGCTATAAGACCATCATCGTGATGCCCGATACGCAGAGCCAGGAGAAAATGGCCACGCTGCGCGCGCTGGGGGCGGAATTGGTGCTGGTGCCGGCCTGTCCCTATTCCAATCCCTGCCATTTCGTCCACCAGTCGCGCCGGATTGCTGAGGAAACGCCCAATGCGGTGTGGGCAAACCAGTTCGACAATATCGCCAACCGCCGCGCCCACATCATGGGCACTGCCGAGGAAATCTGGGCGCAAATGGACGGGCAGATTGACGGCTTTACATGTGCAGCGGGGACGGGCGGCACGATCGCGGGCGTTGGCATGGGGCTGAAGAGCAAGGACGAGCGGGTGACGATTGCACTCAGCGATCCGCACGGCGCGGCGCTCTATGCCTATTACGCGCATGGCGAACTGAAGTCCGAAGGGTCATCAGTTGCCGAGGGGATCGGGCAGGGGCGGATCACCGCCAATCTGGAAGGCGCGCCAATCGACACGCAATACCGGATTTCAGATGCCGAGGGTTATGAATGGGTGCGCCGGATGCTCGATGAAGAGGGGCTCTGCCTGGGTCTGTCATCGGGCATCAACATTGCCGGTGCGGTGCGGCTGGCGCGCGATCTGGGGCCGGGCAAGCGCGTGGTGACGATCCTGTGCGACACAGGTTTTCGGTATTTATCAACGCTCTACAATCCGGCCTGGTTAGCCGCCAAGGGGCTGGTGCTGCCGACATCGGTTGCGGCGGTATAAATAGCCCCTGGGTCTCGCTCCACATTCGGATCTCGATAGGCTTTGTGCGCTTTCTCAGCGGCGGCCATGACGCAAAAGAGCGGGGCACCGATCACGGCATGGGGCGTTCCCCTTCAACGGTTAGGTCGCGCGCGGACCTGATACGCAAATGGGTCTGGAAGTAATATTTGCCGGTCGGGCGACCGTCGGCCGTGAAGTCGATCCTCGTTTTTCGGGCAATGCCCCTCACCGCGATCACTTTTTTCAGGACGGTGGTGTCAACGGGACCGCCAAGTCGGTCGCTGAGTTCCTTTTCCAAAGAGGGAGTCACCACGATCGTCAGGTTTCTCGGGTCGCGGTAATCTGCCTCTGAGTTCAGGTATAAAAACCCATTCTGTCGTCCGGTTGCCCGCACGACCATCTCGAACACGCCCCCGATTCCAGCCGGCATCTCGGCGGCGTTGATCACAGCTTGGGCCGGCGACAAGCGAAGTGGGGTTGTTTGCGCTATAGCGGGCGCCGATAGAACCATAACGGTCGCAACAGCCACCCGAAACATCTGTGATTTCATGATTATCACCCCTCAACCTGATCAACCAGATAGCGCACCTGGCTGCCATACTCATGTGACGGCTGCAAGTCTGGGCGCAGCATTGGCTTTGCTCTGTTGCGATCGGGCAAGGTAATGATCCGCCTTCGCGACGCTCGATCGCTCGCATCCATAAATTTACGCCTTGATGCTACCGGTTTCACCCCGGTGTTCGACAAATGCTGCCGACTCCGCTAGCTTTGGGGTTGGTATGAAAAGCGCGCAGGAACCGTCTCAGGCGATACAGCGGGTCAAGGTCGGCATGACGGGGCTTGCCTTTGTCATGCTGTTAATCGGACTGGCGAGCGCAATCTTCAGTTCGGCGAGCAGAGAGCCGGTCCCGGTCACCATTGCCGATGGCGTCCGGCCACCATTGGCTGCCAATCTCACCAGCCCGGCCGACAATGTAACCGATCCCGTCAAGGAGCCGTTGGCCGAGCTAGGCGTTGCGCCCAGCGCCGAGACCGAGGCGCTCAACACCACTACGCCCGCCCCCAATTATCCTGAGCAGAAATGATGCCGGTCAGCGCCGAAACTCGTCGGGGAATTTGCCCCACGCGCCGGGAATCGGCGCGTTCCGCAGGGGTGTGTGCGCCAAATACGGCCATGATTAACCACGAATTACCAGAACAAATTAAGAACATTGATAGTAATGGCGGCCCGCCTTGACCAGTAGTTCCCCGAGGTTCGCCTAGTTTCCCGCGAATTCCCCGAATTTCCCATTGCATCCCAACCACGCCCTTGTTAGACCTTTGGTTAACAGGGGCGGGCTCTCTTGTTGGCGATTCCAGGAGCTGCGGGCGGTAAAAATGCCACTTCGCAGAATAAGAGAGCTGTGCGCGCCACGAATGAGGTGGGCGTGTCGATCAAGGGCATTTATCAGGGCTATGCGCTGCAGCAGGTCGACGACAAGGGGCGCGTTGCGATCCCGTCGTCGCTGCGCGCAACGCTGATCGCCCGCAACCCAGCCGGCCCCGATCCCAAGGACTCGCTCTATGTCGTGGTCGGCGTGCATGAGAGCGACCATTGCCTGATTGGCTTCGACATCACCTATGGTGCCCAGCGCTTTGCTGATCTTGAAGCGCGCGCGCGCGATCATGCCGGTCCCGATGGCGCGCCGAATGACGTGATTCTGCGCGGCGGTATGGCGGTTGATACGCTGGCTTTTGATGCGAGCGGCCGCTTCATCCTGCCCAGCTGGCCGCGCAACCGGGTGAAGATTGGCAAATATGCCTTTTTCTACGGGCTCGGCAATCACTTCGAAATCTGGGACCCGGCCATGCTGATGGCGTCGCCGCGCGCCACCGATATGATGAAGGACATGGTCGTCCATTTCCTTGGCGAACGCGGGGAAAAATTGTGACGGCGCCGCATGTGCCCGTGCTGCTTGATGACGTGATCGCCGCATTGGCGATCATGCCGGGTGAGCGCCATGTCGACGCGACCTTTGGTGCTGGCGGTTATACGCGCGCGATGCTGGCTGGCGGTGCGCAGGTAATCGCGTTTGATCGCGATCCCGATGCGATTGCTGGTGGTCAAGGGCTGGCTGAGGCGGCGGACGGCGGCTTGACGCTGGTCCATGCGGTATTTTCGGCGATCGAGGCGGAACTGACGCAGCGCGATGCCGTGCCGGTTGACGGTGTAGTCATGGATATCGGCGTGTCGTCAATGCAGCTCGACCAGCCTGATCGCGGTTTTTCCTTCCAGGCTGATGGCCCGCTGGACATGCGGATGAGTCAGTCGGGCACCAGTGCGGCTGAATTTCTCAACGAAGCCGATGAGGAAGAGATTGCCGATGTGCTCCACCAGTTTGGCGAGGAACCGCGCGCCCGTCGCGTTGCTCGTGCGATCGTCGCTGCCCGCCCGCTCAAGACGACGCTCGATCTCGCCACGGTGGTGCGCCGCACATTGGGGTATCGCCCGCATGACAAGAAGGATCCGTCGACGCGCACTTTTCAAGCGATCCGTATTCACCTGAACCGCGAACTTGGTGAGCTGGCCGACGGGCTGGCGGCAGCGGAACGGGTGCTGAAGCCGGGTGGCCGGTTGGCCGTGGTGACTTTTCACAGCTTGGAGGACCGGCTGGTCAAACGCTTTTTTCGCGAACGCAGCGGCGCGTTGCCCGGTGGATCGCGGCATTTGCCGCAGGTCGCCGCCAAGGCAGCGCCAAGCTTTGAAACCGTCGGCCGCGCGGTGCGCGCTGATGAGGAAGAAATTGCCCGCAACCCGCGGGCACGGTCGGCAACATTGCGGGTGGCGCAGCGGACCGCTGCTGCGCCCTGGCCAAAGGGAGAGACAGCATGACGGCGGCGTATCGGTTGCGTGGGCTGGGTTGGTTTCTGAGCGGCGTCATCGTCGTGCTCGGCTTCTATCTGGTGTCGCTCCAGGTGGCGGCAGAGCGCAAGCGTGTGGCCGATACCAATCGAAAGATTTTTCTGGCCGAACGCGATATCCGCGCGCTGGAAACCGAATTTGATACCCGCGCCAATCTCGCCCAGCTTGAACGCTGGAATGGCGATGTCTTTGCCCTGACGGCGCCTGGTTCAGACCAGTTCGTGCCCGACGAAGCGACGCTTGCCTCAATCGATTTGCAGGCGCCGCTTGGCCAGACAGGCCATGGTCAGGTTGCGTCCTATATCGTGCCCGCTGCCCCGCGTGCCGTTGAGGCGATTGCGCCAGCGCCCGAACCCGCCACCGCGCCAATCGCCCCGGTTGCCCATCCTAGCCGGACGATATTGGCCAGCGTTGCGACGGTTCAGCCGCACCTGGGTGGCCAGCGTGGGGCGACGATTGCGATGCTCGATCGCAAGCTGTTGAGCGATTCGACGATCGGCGATCTGGTCAGTAGCGCGCGCGCTGAAGCGATCGGCGCCCGTTGAGCGTCCTGGTCGCCAGACCCGTCGCACCGCGTCGGCTGACTGGCCAGCGCCACCCGATGACGGTGGTTGCGCCAGTGCGGCTGATGATGCTGATGTTGATGATTGCTGCCGGGGTGGCGTTGATCCTGTTGCGCCTGGCGTTTCTGGCCGCCTTTGCCGAACCCGCGACGACCCGTGCCGGGGCCGCTGCGCTGGTGCCGTTGCGCGGTGATATTGTCGATCGTAACAACGCGCCGCTTGCCCGCACGATTGATGCCTGGTCGATCGGTATTCACCCGAACAAGCTGGTCAATTCGCCTGAACTGCTCGCCGGCAAGTTTGCAGCGCTGATGCCCGAGCATGACCGCGCCTGGTACCTGGCGCGGCTCCGGTCGGGCGCGAATTTCTTCTTTCTGCAGCGCCGGGCGATGCCGGAGCTGGTCAAGGCGGTGAATGCGCTGGGGGAGCCCGCCGTTGATTTCGCGCGCGAGCCCGAAAGGTTGTATCCGCAATCGAGCATGGCCGCGCATGCGATTGGCTTTCTGGATGCCAATGGCGTGGGGGTCAGCGGGATGGAGCGCACGCTTGAGAGCGCCCTGACCAACCCGATCGAACGATCGACGCCCATTGCCCTGTCGCTCGATTCGCGCGCCCAGGCGGCGTTTGAGAGCGAGCTTGGCAACGCGATGCTGTCCTTCAAGGCAAAGGGCGCGGCGGGCGTCATGCTGGACGTCCACACCGGCGAAGTGATCGCGATGGTGTCTTTCCCCGCCTATAATCCCAATAAGGTGGGCGGCGCATCGCAGGACGGGCTGCGCAACAATGTTACCCAATCGGTTTATGAACTGGGATCGACCTTCAAGCCGATCACGATGGCGGCGGCGATCGATTCCGGAGTGGTCACCTCAATGTCGCGCCGCTTTGATGCGCGTGCGCCGCTGAAGATCGGCCGGTTTCAGATCAAGGATGATCACCCGCAGCGCCGCTATCTGGATATTCCCGAAACACTGGTTCATTCGTCGAACATCGTGACCGCCCGGATCGCTGATGAACTGGGGGCCGATCGGATGCAGGCGATGTTCCGCAAACTCGGCTTCGATACCCGCCCCGATATCGAATTGCGGGAAAAACAGCGCCCGCTCTGGCCCAGTTACTGGGCGCGGGTGTCCGTGATGACCAGCGGCTATGGCCACGGGATTGCGGTAACCCCGCTGCATTTGGCCAGCGCCTATGCCGCTCTGGTGAATGGGGGAATCTGGCGGCCGGCGACCCTGATGCGGGTCGCGCCGGGCAAGGCCAGCGAGGGGCGCCGCGTGATTGCCCAGGCGACGAGTGACCGGATGCGCCAGCTTTTGCGGCTGGTCGTGCTCGACGGCACCGGGCGCAAGGGCGAAGCACCGGGATATCGGGTGGGCGGCAAAACCGGCACTGCTGAAATTGCAATGAAGAGCGGCTATTCGCGGAGTCGCAATGTTTCAACCTTCGCTGCTGCCTTCCCGATGGACGCACCCCGGTACGTGGTGATCGCCATGCTTGATTCGCCCGTCGCCAATGCGCAATCGCAGGGGCAGACGACGGCGGCTTGGACGGTTGCCCCTGTCGTCAGCCGAGTGATTGCGCGCACTGGCCAGATGCTGGGGGTGATGCCCGATATGCGCCGCGATGTGGACGTGTCCGAACTCACCCCGTTGCTGTGGCATGCGCCGGGTGAAAATCCGGGCGATCCCGAATGAAGCTGGGCGCGCTGATCGGCGGGGATGATGCCCGCACCGTCACTGGTTTTGCGATCGATCACCGCAAAGTCGCGCCGGGCACGATCTTTGGCGCCTTTGAAGGCATGCGGGTGAACGGCGAGGATTATGTGCCCGCCGCGATTGCTGCCGGCGCGATCGCCGTGGTGGCGCGGCCGCAGGTGTCCATCGACGGCGCGGTGCACATCGCCACAGACAATCCGCGCGCGACATTTGCGGCGCTGGCCGCGCAGTTTTTTGCACCCTTTCCTGCAACCGCTGTCGCGGTGACCGGGACCAACGGCAAAACCTCCATTGTCGAAATGACCCGGCAGATCTGGCGGATGCTGGGCCATCATGCCGCGTCAATCGGCACGCTGGGCGTCACCACCGCCAATGATCGCGTGGTCACCGGGTTGACGACGCCCGATATCGTCACCTTTCTGTCCAATGTCGGCGGGCTGGCGCGCGAGGGCGTGACGCATCTGGCGTTCGAGGCATCGAGCCACGGCCTGTCGCAATATCGCACCGAAGGGCTACCGGTGCAGGCGGCGGCCTTCACCAATCTGAGCCGCGATCACCTGGATTATCACCGTGACATGGCGGATTATTTCACTGCCAAAATGCGGCTGTTCACTGAAGTCCTCGCGACCGATGGCACGGCTGTCGTCTGGGCGGATGATGATTATTCGGCGCGCGTCATCGATCTGGCGCGCGAGCGGGGCAACAAGCTGATCACGATTGGCGAAAAGGGCGAAAGCCTGCGCCTGGTGTCGCGCGATCCAACGTTGCTGGGCCAGGGGCTGGTGATCGACGCCGGGGGCAAGCAGTACAAGGTCAACCTGCCGCTAATCGGGGCGTATCAGGCGGCCAATGCCTTGACGGCGGCGGGGCTGGTGATCGCTACCGGCGGCGATGTCGAGCCGACGCTGATGGCGCTGGCGCGGTTGCAGCCGGTGCGCGGACGGCTGGAACGCGCCGTGATTACGCCCAGTGGTGCGCCGGTCTATGTCGATTATGCGCATACCCCCGATGCCATCGAGGCGGCGATTATGGCGCTGAAACCCCATGTAGCGGGCAGGCTGATCCTGGTATTTGGAGCGGGCGGTGACCGCGATTCGGGCAAGCGTGCGCCAATGGGCGACGTCGCGGCGCGGCTCGCCGATCTGGTGATCGTCACCGATGATAATCCTCGTAGCGAAGATCCAGCGGCGATCCGGTCGCAGATCATGGCTGGCGCGCCGGGCGCGAGCGATATTGCCGGACGGCGCGAGGCCATCGCCGCGGCCATCGCCGATGCCCGCGACGGCGATATCGTGCTGATTGCCGGCAAGGGTCATGAGCAGGGCCAGATTGTCGGCGATTTGGTGCTGCCGTTCGACGATGTCAGTGTCGCCCGGGAGTGCGCGCAGTGACCGGGCCGCTCTGGACATCTGCCGCAATTGCCGCAGCGACTGGGGGCACGGCTTCTGCCGATTTTGCCGCCGATGGCGTGACCTTTGATTCGCGCGAAGTGGGCCCCGGCGATCTGTTCATCGCGCTGAAGGGCGAAGCGACCGACGGGCATCTTTATCTCGATCAGGCCTTTGCGCGGGGTGCGGCCGGGGCGATCGTCAGCACGCCCGTCGCGCATCCGCATGTGCTGGTCAGGGATACGATGGCGGCGCTTGAGGCGCTCGGCATCGCGGCGCGGGCGCGGACCCAGGCGACGATCATCGGCGTGACCGGATCAGTCGGCAAGACGGGCACTAAAGAGGCTTTGTTCGCCGCGCTCGACCGTGGTGTGCCCGGGCAAGTTCATCGTTCGGTGAAAAGCTATAACAACCACACTGGCGTGCCGCTCAGCCTGGCACGCATGCCGGCGGAGTGCCGATTTGCGGTGCTGGAAATGGGCATGAACCATGCCGGTGAACTCTCAGCGCTGACCCGCTTCGTGCGCCCGCATGTGGCGATCATCACAACGGTGGCGTCGGTCCATATCGAATTTTTCAAGGACGAGGCGGGGATTGCGGACGCCAAGGCTGAGATATTCGAGGGGCTTGAGCCCGGCGGCACGGCGATCATCCCGTTCGATAATGTCCACCGCGCGCGACTAATCGCGGCGGCGCAGGCACAAAGTGCGCGGATCGTGACGTTTGGCAGCAGGGACGGCGCCGATGTGCGGGCGCTGGAAACGATGCGCACGCCAACCGGCGGCACCTTTGTTACCGCGCAATTATTGGCGCGCGAATTGAGCTTCACGGTTGGTCAGCCCGGTAGCCACCTTGTGTCTAACGCGCTGGCGGTGCTGGCGGCGGTTGAGGCGGCCGGGGGCGATGTCGCCGTGGCCGGGCTGGCGCTGGCCGAATTGGGCGGGCTGGCCGGGCGGGGCGCGCGCTTCCTGGTTGATGTCGGTGGTGGCGAAACGGCGCTTGTGATCGACGAAAGCTATAATGCGAATCCGACATCAATGCGGGCGACGCTTGCCGTTCTTGGCAAGGAACCAGTCCGTCGGCGGGTGGCGTTGCTCGGCCAAATGGGCGAATTGGGGATGGCCAGCGCTGACTTTCATGCCGGCCTCGCCGAGCCCGTGATCGCGGCTGGCGTCAGTGTCGCAATTTTGGTCGGCGCGGACATGGCGCCACTCGCAATCGCGCTTGAGGGGCAGGTGGATTTCGTCCATGTGCCGGACGCTGCAGCCGCGTTGGCGCATCTGAAAACGATGCTGTCGGGCGGTGATGCGGTACTCATCAAGGGATCGAATAGCGTTGGGCTGGCGGCGATCGTCGCGGCGCTAGGGGGCAATAAAGCATAATGCTATATTTCATCGCAGCCCAACTCGGCTTTCCCGGCATCCTGAATCTGGTGCGCTATCTGAGCTTTCGGAGTGGCGGGGCTGTCGCGACGGCGTTGATCATCGGACTGATCATTGGCCCGAAATTCATCGGTTGGTTGCGGGTGCGCCAGGGAAAGGGGCAGCCGATCCGCGAAGACGGCCCGCAGACTCACCTCGCCAAGCGCGGCACGCCGACGATGGGCGGGCTGATGATCCTGACATCGATGGTCATTTCGATCCTGTTGTGGATGGATTTGACCAACCCGTTCGTCTGGGCCTGCCTGTTCGTGACGCTGGGTTTTGGTGCGATTGGTTTCCTCGATGACTATGACAAAGTCCGCAAGGCGAGCACGGCAGGCATTTCGGGACGGATGCGGTTGATTGGTGAATTCGCGATTGCTGGTGTGGCAAGCTGGATCATCACCAGCCAGAATGGCACGCACCTCTATTTGCCGTTTTATAGCGGGTCCGTGATCGATCTGGGCTATTTCTACATCGCCTTTGCCGCTTTCACGATCGTTGCGTTCGGCAATGCCGTGAACCTTACCGATGGGCTGGATGGACTGGCGACGATGCCAGTGATTATCGCCGCCGTTGCCTTTGTGATCATCGCCTATCTGGCCGGTAACGCGAAATTCGCTGAATATCTCGGCATCCCGCATGTGGCGCGCGCGGGCGACATGGCGATTTTCTGCGGGGCGATGGTCGGCGCGGGGCTGGCGTTTTTGTGGTTCAATGCGCCGCCCGCCGCCGTGTTTATGGGCGATACCGGTAGTCTTGCGCTGGGCGGCGCGCTGGGCGCGATCTCGGTCGTCGCGCATCACGAAATCGTGCTGGGCATCATCGGCGGGTTGTTTGTGGTCGAGGCGCTGAGCGTGATCATCCAGGTGTTTTTCTATAAGCGCACGGGCAAGCGCGTGTTTCGCATGGCGCCGATCCACCACCATTTCGAACAGCTTGGCTGGGCGGAATCGACCGTGGTGATCCGGTTCTGGATCATTGCGATCGTGCTCGCGCTCGCCGGGCTATCGACGTTGAAATTGCGGTGATCACTAGCGACCTCTGGCGCGGCAAACGCTTTGCGGTGCTGGGGCTCGCGCGCTCGGGCGCGGCGACGGTGCGCGCGCTGGTGGCGAGCGGGGCGGAGGTGATCGCGTGGGATAGCGATGAGGGGCGGCGTTTGGCTCTTCTTCAAGCCCCTCCCCTTCAGGGGAGGGGTTGGGGGTGGGGGCTGTCCCCGAGCGCTGCGCCAGTTGAGAGCCCCCACCCCAACCCCTCCCCTGAAGGGGAGGGGCTTTTGACTTTTGCCGATCCAGAGACCATCGATCTGACCGGTTTCGACGGCCTCATCGTCTCCCCCGGTGTGCCGATCAACCGCCACCCGATCGCCGCGAAGGCGCGTGCGGCGGGTGTCCCTATCATCGGCGATATCGAACTGTTCGCGCAGGCGCGCGCTGCGCTGCCGCCGCATAAGGTGGTTGGCATCACCGGCACCAACGGCAAGTCGACAACGACCGCGCTTATCCACCACATCCTGCAGACCGCTGGCGTGCCAACCCTGATGGGCGGCAATATCGGCTTGCCGATCCTCGCGCAGGAGCCGCTGCCAGCAGGCGGTGTCTATGTGCTGGAACTGTCGAGCTATCAGATCGATCTGACCTTCACCCTCGATTGCGATGTCGCGGTGCTGCTCAACATCAGCCCCGATCATCTTGATCGGTATGACGGGTTTGACGCTTATGCCGCCGCCAAGGCACGGCTGTTCGCGATGCAGTCGCCCACGTATGCGGCGATCATTTCGATCTTCGACGCGCCCTCTGCCGCGATTGCGCGTAGCCTGTCGGCGCGCGGCGAGCATCTCACCAAGATCGCTTCCGGATTTTGCATGGACCAATCGCGCTGGCCGAGCCTGCAGGGCCCGCATAATGCCCAAAATGCACTGGCGGCGATCAATGCCTGCGAGGCGCTGGGCGTACCCCAGGCGGCGATCGACAAGGGGCTGGAGAGCTTCACTGGCCTTGCGCATCGAATGGAGACCGTCGCGACCAGGAACGGCGTCCGCTTCGTCAACGACAGCAAGGCGACCAATGCTGAAAGTGCGGCCCCTGCGCTGTCGGCGTTTGACGGGATTCACTGGATTTTGGGCGGGCGCGCCAAATCGCCTTCGCTCGATGCCTGTCGCCCAGGATTTCCGCATATCCGTGCGGCCTACACAATCGGCGAGGCGGGCCAGCAATTTTACGAGCTATTGGACGGGCTTGTGCCCGTGTCATATTGCGAGACGCTGGATCGGGCGGTCATGATGGCGGCCAGTAAAGCGCAATCGGGTGAGACGGTGTTGCTTTCGCCGGCCTGCGCTTCATTCGATCAATTTCGTGATTTCGAAGCGCGGGGCGATGCCTTTCGCGCTGCTGTGGAGGCGCTGGCATGACCGACATCACGGCAGAGTCGATGCGGGCGGACCGTCGCCAAGCGCTGTGGGCGCGGGTCAAGCCGCGCGGGGGGCGCGGGGATCGCAGCCCGATTGGCATGTGGTTTTGGGATATTGACCGCGTGCTGTTGCTGCTGGCGCTGTTGCTGATTGCCATTGGCCTGTTGGCGGTGGCGGCGGCCAGCCCGGCTTCGGCGTTGCGCTATTCCGGCGACAAGACGCATATCCAGCCGCTCTATTATTTCTGGCGGCAAGTGATGTGGGTGGGCGTGTCGCTGCCGGTGATGTTTGTCGTGTCAATGCTGCCCGTGCCGGTTGCGCGGCGGATGGCGCTGATCGGCGGGGCGGTTTTCCTTTGCCTGCTCGCCGCCGTGCCACTGATCGGCGTGGAGCATAATGGTGCGCGGCGCTGGATCGGGCTGGGCATTTCCGAATTCCAGCCATCCGAATTCCTCAAGCCCTTTTTCATCGTTAGCATGGCCTGGCTGTTGTCGCTGAAGGCGAAAGAAGCCGATCTGCCGGTGGTGCCGATCACGGCGGCGATGACGGCACTGGTCGGCGGGCTGTTGATGATGCAGCCCGATCTGGGCCAGACGATTATTTTTGGCGTGATCTGGCTGGCCTTGCTGATGATCGCCGGTACGCCGTTGAAGGTGATGGGCAGTCTGGTTGCGGCGGCGCCGGTTGGTCTTATCGCTGCATATATGTTTTATGATACCGCGCGAATTCGGATCGACGCTTTCCTGTCACGCGGCAGCGATGGCGGGGCGATCGACCATTACCAAACCGACATGGCCTATGCGACGCTGACTGCTGGTGGCGTGACGGGCACCGGGCCGGGGGGCGGGGCGATGAAATTCCGGCTGCCTGAGGCGCACACCGACTATATCTTTTCCGTGATCGGCGAGGAATTCGGGTTGATCGCTTGTGGCGTGATCGCCCTGCTGTTTCTGGCGATCGTGGTGCGCGTGTTCGTGAAACTGCTCGACGAGCCTGACCCGTTCCGCATGCTTGCCGCTGCTGGCCTCGCCACCCAATTTGGCGCGCAGGCGCTGGTCAGCATGGCGGTCAACACCGGGATTGCGCCGTCCAAGGGGATGACGCTGCCGTTTATCAGCTATGGCGGATCGTCAATGATTGCGCTGTCGGTCGCAATGGGCTTGCTGCTTGCCTTTACGCGGCGCAATCCATTCCTCACGCGATCTCCTTATATCGTCCGGTGGAGCGGCCAATGAGCAAAGCACGCCATTTCGTTCTCGCTGCCGGCGGCACCGGTGGCCATATGGTGCCCGCCGCCGCGCTGGCGGCCGAGCTGATCCGGCGGGGCCATTCGGTCGCGCTGATCAGTGACGAGCGCGGGGTGCGATTCCCCGGCCTGTTCGACGGGATCGAAACGCACATCCTGCCGGCCAGCCGGTTGGCCGGTGGACCGATCGGTTGGGCGCGGGCGGGGGTGAACATGTTGCGCGGTCGCAGCATGACCAAGCGCTTATTCCGCAAACAGCGCCCGGCGGCGGTGATCGGCTTTGGTGGCTATCCCGCCTATCCGGCGTTGCTGGGTGCCTTTGCGCTGGGCGTGCCGACGGCGGTGCATGAGCAGAATGCGGTGCTTGGCCGTGTCAACCGCCTGGTCGGTGGCCGGGTTGCGGCGATCGCCACGTCCTATCCCGATGTCGAGCGGCTGAAGGATAGCTGGCGCGGCAAGACCCATCTGGTCGGTAATCCGGTGCGCGATTCGGTGCTGTCGCTGCGCACCCGGCCCTATCCCCTGCTTGAGGAGGACGGCATTTTTCGGGTGCTGGTGACGGGTGGCAGCCAGGGGGCGAGTATTTTGAGCCAGGTGGTACCCGATGGCCTTGCGCTGTTGCCGATCAGCTTTCGTCGTCGCTTGCAGGTGACGCATCAGGCGCGGGTTGAGGATATTGATCAGGTCCGCGCCAAATATGCCGAACTGTCGATTGCCGCCGAACTGGCGACATATCTGCCCGATCTGCCTGAACAGCTTGCCTGGGCGCATCTGGTGATCGCGCGCGCTGGTGCGTCGACATTGGCCGAACTGACGACTGCGGGTCGGCCCGCTATCCTGGTGCCGTTGCCGAGCGCGACCGATGATCATCAAACCGCCAATGCCCGCGAAATGACCAAGGCAGGGGGCGCGCGGACGATCGATCAGCGGCAATTCACGCCGATCGAACTCGCCAAGCAGATGCAGAAATTGGGGCTTGATCCGGCGGCGCTGCAAAATGCAGCTGGTCGCGCGCGCAGCTGCGGTCGTCCCGATGCCGCGCGCGATCTGGCCGATCTGGTCGAAAGCCTTGATGCGCCCAAAAGCGACATCATGGTGGGGCTTAATCGCCCGATCAAATTCGGTGACAAGGCGGCTTATGCTTGATCATTTGCGCCAGGACTTGCGCGCATGAGGGGCGTGGCAACCGATATCGGCACGATCCATTTTGTCGGCATTGGCGGGATCGGCATGTCTGGCATTGCCGAGGTGATGCACAATCTGGGCTATAAGGTACAAGGGTCGGACGTCGCCGAGGGCTATGTGATCGCCGGGCTGCGGGGCAAAGGGATCGTCGTCCATATCGGCCAGCACGCCGATAATCTTGGCGATGCAGCGGTGATCGTCACATCGACCGCGATCAAGCGCGACAATCCAGAGGTTGAAGCGGCCTATGAACGGCGCATCCCGGTGGTGCGCCGCGCGGAAATGCTCGCTGAATTGATGCGGCTGAAATCGACCGTCGCGGTGGCGGGCACGCATGGCAAAACGACAACGACGAGCATGATCGCGGCGTTGCTTGATGCCGGCGGCGTTGACCCGACCGTGATCAATGGCGGGATCATCAACAGCTATGGCTCCAACGCGCGGCTTGGCGCGAGCGACTGGATGGTCGTTGAAGCCGATGAGAGCGACGGCAGTTTCCTGCGGCTCGACGGCACGATTGCGGTCGTCACCAATATCGATCCCGAGCATCTCGATCATTATGGCAGCTTCGACAAGGCGAAGGACGCCTATGTCGAATTCGTCGAAAATGTGCCCTTTTACGGCGCGGCGTTGCTGTGCCTCGATCATCCGGAAGTGCAGGGGATCATCCCGCGGGTGCGCGACCGGCGCGTCGTGACCTATGGTTTTTCGGCGCAGGCTGATGTGCGCGGCGTGAACGTGACGCCAATCCCCGGTGGCAATCGGTTTGAGGCGATCATCCGGCACCGTGATGGCAGCCAGCGATCGATCGAAGGGATCGAAATGCCGATGCCGGGCCGCCACAATGTCCAGAACGCGCTTGCTGCGATCGGCGTGGCGCTTGAGCTTGGCATTGACGATGCGACAATCCAGCAGGGTTTCGCGAAGTTCGGCGGCGTCAAACGGCGCTTCACCAAGGTGGGTGAAGTGGCGCTGGAGGGTGGTGCCGTTACCATCATCGACGATTATGGCCATCATCCGGTTGAGATCCGCGCCGTGCTGTCGGCGGCGCGCGAAGGCGCGACCAACCGCGTGATCGCGGTGGTGCAGCCGCATCGCTATTCGCGGCTTGGCAATCTGATGGAGGAATTTCAGCAGGCGTTTAATGATGCCGATGTGGTGCTGGTGTCGCCGGTTTACGCGGCGGGCGAAGCGCCGATCGAGGGCGTCGATGCCGAAGCGCTGGTCACAGGGCTGAAGACGCGCGGGCATCGGTCGGCGGCGGTAGTGGCTGATGCGGCGGCGCTGGCAGCGACGCTGGCGGAGACGATCCAGCCGGGCGATATGGTGATCTGTCTGGGCGCGGGCGACATCACCAAATGGGCGGCTGGGCTGGCCGATGCGATTGTGGCGGTGCGGTCGTGATCGCGGTGGTGGATATGCCATCCGTGCGCGGCAAGCTTTCTCCACAATCACCACTGGCACCGCTTGTGTGGTTCAAGTCGGGCGGATCGGCGGATTGGCTGTTCGAGCCGAAGGACGTGCAGGATCTGAGCGATTTTCTCGCCAACCTTGATCCCGCCACGCCCGTCATGCCGCTGGGGCTGGGATCCAATCTGATCGTGCGCGATGGCGGCTGGCGCGGTGTGGTGGTGCGGCTGGGCAAAGCGTTCAGCTTTGCGCGCACACAGAGCGACAAAACGATGCTGACTTGTGGCGGCGGTACGTCGGGCATTCTTGTTTCTTCGACGGCGCGTGATGCAGGGATTGCGGGGTTAGAGTTTCTGCGCAGCATTCCGGGTACCGTCGGCGGGTTCGTGCGGATGAACGGCGGGGCTTATGGGCGCGAGACCAAGGACGTCCTTATCGCCTGCACGGTCGTGCTGCGAGATGGCAAGGTCGCGACGCTGCCTGCCGAGGCGCTGGGCTATAGCTATCGCCATTCGATGTTGCCTGAGGGCGCGATCGTGGTCGACGCGACCTTCGCTGGCACGCCCGGCGATCCGGCCGCGATCCAAGCCGAAATGGACCGCATCGCCGCTGCGCGCGAGGAATCGCAGCCGCTGCGGTCTAAAACTGGCGGATCGACCTTTAAGAATCCCGACGGGCACAAGGCCTGGGCGCTGATCGATGCCGCCGGTTGCCGGGGACTGCGGATCGGTGATGCACAGGTCAGCGAAAAGCACTGCAATTTCCTGCTCAACCTGGGGGCTGCGACAAGTGCCGATATTGAAGCGTTGGGGGACGAAGTGATTGCACGGGTGAAGGCACATTCGGGGGTAACGTTGGAATGGGAAATCCAGCGGGTGGGGAACGCAGTATGACCGCCCTTCACTACATCCTCCCCGGAACGGGGAGGTGGCACGCGAAGCGTGACGGAGGGGGGCTTCCTCAGGCGCTGTGCTGCCGGCCAGCCCCCTCCACCGGCCGGTGGCCGGTCCCCCTCCCCTTGCAGGGGAGGATTGCATGAGCGTCCCCCTCCACATCGCCGTGCTGATGGGCGGCTGGTCCGCTGAGCGCGAAGTGTCGCTGGTCACGGGGGCGAACGTCGCCGAGGCGCTGGAAGCGAATGGCCACCGGGTGACGCGGATCGATATGGGCCGCGATGTCGCCGCGCGGCTAGCCGAGGCTGCGCCCGATGTCGTCTTCAACGCGCTGCACGGTACGCCGGGCGAGGATGGATCGGTGCAGGGCATGCTCGATCTGATGGGGCTGAAATACACCCATTCGGGCCTCGCCACCTCCGTGATCGCGATTGACAAGCAACTTACCAAGCTGCTGCTGGTGCCGCACGGAATCCCGATGCCGGGCGGGCGGATCGTCAAGACCGAGACGCTCTTTTCGGGCGATCCACTGCCGCGGCCTTATGTGCTCAAGCCTGTCAATGAAGGGTCGTCCGTGGGCGTCGCGATCGTCACGGATGAGGGCAATTATGGCAACCCGATTGCGCCGGGCAGCAAGGGTCCGTGGCAGGAATTCGATGAGCTGCTGGCCGAACCCTTTGTCCGCGGCCGCGAGCTGACGACGGCAGTGCTGGGGCAAGAGGCGCTGGGCGTGACCGAGCTGAAGCCCAAGAGCGGCTTTTATGATTACGACGCCAAATATACCGATGGCATGACCGAGCATGTCTATCCCGCCGCCATTCCCGACGAGATCACCGCCGCCTGTATGTCAATCGCACTGGAAGCGCACCGGTTGCTTGGCTGCAAGGGCTGTTCGCGATCTGATTTTCGCTGGGACGACAGCCAGGGCGCAGAAGGTTTGTTCCTGCTGGAGGTCAACACCCAGCCGGGCATGACGCCCTTGAGCCTGGCACCGGAACAGGCGCGCCACCGGGGGATGAGCTATGCCCAATTCGTCCAGCGTATCGTGGAGGCAGCGTTGTGAATAAATCCATCCGCCCTGGTCCGGCACCCCAGCGCCGCGCCGTGCAGCCCAAACGCCGCGCGCCCAAGGTCCACAAACCATCGTCGATCGATCGGCTGATCGCGCTGTTGCCGATCAGCCAGCAGACGCTGCAGCGGATCACGACCGTGGCGATCATGACCGTGATCGGCGCATCCGCGCTGGGCGTGGCGACCCTGTTCGGCGTGCCGCAGGCGGCAGGCGTCGCGGTTGCTGAAGAGATTGGCCGCGCCGGTTTTCGCGTGCGCGGGATCGAGGTGACGGGCGTCAAGCGGATGAACCCGATGGCGGTCTATGCCGTCGCGCTCGATCAGCAATCGCGGGCGATGCCACTGGTCGATCTGGCGGCGGTGCGGGCCAAGCTGCTCAAATATGGCTGGGTCGCCGATGCCCAGGTTTCGCGGCGGCTGCCCGACAAGCTGGTCGTCCATATCATCGAACGCGAACCAGCAGCGGTGTGGCAGGATAAGGGGCAGTTGACGCTGATCGACGCCAATGGCGAGCCGCTGCAGCAGATTTCAGCCGAGGAACTGCCCGAATTGCCGCGCGTGATTGGCGAGGGGGCGAATTGGCAGGCCCCATCTTACCGCGCGCTGCTGGACGCGGCACCCGCGCTGCGACCTTTGGTCAAGGCAGCGACCTGGGTCGGCAACCGCCGCTGGAACCTGGTGTTCGAAACCGGCGAGACACTGGTGTTGCCCGAAGAGGAGCCGGCCAAGGCGCTGGTCAAATTCGCGGAACTTGATGGTGCGCGGGCGTTGCTCGGCAAAGGCTGGCTGCGCTTCGACATGCGCGATCCGACCCGGCTGGTGGTGCGCAGGCCCGGCCAGCAGGCTCAGCGCGCGATTACCGACACGACCGCGACCCAGGCGGATGCGCCCCTCCCGATTACGCGCATGGCAATCGCCAGCGGTAGACAAGGATAAGATCATGGCGAAAACGGCTCCCGAAGGGTTGATCACCGCGCTCGATATCGGATCGTCCAAGGTCTCGGCGATGATCGCGCAAAAAGCCGAAGGCGGCGAATTGGTGGTGCTTGGCACCGGCCAGCGCGAAAGCCGCGGCGTCAAGCGTGGCTATATCGCCGATATGGCCGCGACCGAGGCAGCGGTGCGGGAAGCCGTCGAGCAGGCCGAGCGGATTGCCGGCCTCAACATCGAGAATGTCTGGGTGAGCTTTTCGGCGGGCAGTCTGGTGTCCGATGTCGCCTCGGTCGAGGTTGAATTGGGCGGCCACCGGATCGAGCAGGGCGATATCGATGAGCTGCTGGCGGCGGGGCGCGATTCAATCGATCCGGCAGGACGCATGGTGCTGCACGCACAGCCGACGCTCTATACGCTTGACGGGCTGACGGGGGTGAAGAAGCCGCTTGGCCTTCATGCTGATCGGCTGGGCGTCCACATTCATGTGGTGGCAGCGGACGGATCGCCGGTCCGCAACCTCGATCTCTGCGTCCGATCGGCGCATCTTGAGGTGAAATCGATCATCGCCTCGCCGGTGGCGACGGGCATGGCCTGTTTGTCCGATGAAGAGCGCGAACTTGGCGTGGCGCTTGTCGAAATGGGGGCAGGCATCACCAATGTCTCGCTGTTCGCCGGGGGCATGCTGGTGGGGCTCACCTCGATCCCGATCGGGGCGGCGGACATCACCGACGATATCGCCAGCGCCTTTGGCACGCGACGGACTCAGGCCGAGCGGATGAAGTGTTTTTATGGTTCGGCCAACGCGTCGCCGCGCGACAATCATGACATGATCGACGTCGCGCCGATCTCCGCCGAGGATGACAATAGCGACGGCGCGCGGATTACCCGGGCGCAGCTGATCGCGGTGATCCGCCAGCGGCTCGATCATCTGATGAGCGAAGTGCAAAAGGCGCTGACCGAGCTTGGCTTTGAAGGGCCTGTGGGCCGCCAGGTGGTGTTGACCGGCGGTGGCGCGGAATTGAAGGGCATTGCCGATTATGCGCAGGCAGCCCTTGGGCGGTCGGTGCGGGTTGGACGGCCACGCGGGCTGACGGCACTGCCAGAGGCGCATAGCGGCCCGGCTTTTGCAACGCTGGCGGGGTTGGCCCATTATGCAGCGTCAAACCCGGTCGATCTGCGATCAGTATCAGCAGCGCATCAAATGGTGGTTCGGCCCAAGGGATTTGCCCTGTTTGGGCGGCTGATTCAGACGTTCAAGGCAAATTATTAAAGAATTACGACAGCAACATCGTGATAGGGGCTAGAGTCGCCGGTTTGCTTGGTGCAGAACGGCGGAGATAAATAAGGGGTCCGGTGTCGCCGGGCCGCCACGGAGACAGGGCGATGAGCATCGAATTCCTTCCACCCGACGTTGATGAGTTGACCCCGCGCATTGCGGTTATCGGGGTCGGCGGCGCTGGCGGCAATGCCATCACCAACATGATGCGGGCAAATGTGCAGGGCGTCGATTTCCTCGTCGCCAACACCGATGCGCAGGCGCTGAAGCAATCGACCGCGCCGCAGCGTGTGCAGCTTGGTGCCAAGATCACCCAGGGACTTGGCGCTGGTTCACGGCCGGAAATCGGCCGCGCAGCAGCGGAAGAGACGATTGAGTCGATCACCAAGATGCTGGAAGGCGCGCATATGTGCTTCATCGCCGCCGGCATGGGCGGCGGCACGGGCACTGGCGCTGCGCCGGTTATCGCCAAGGCAGCGCGGGATCTTGGTATCCTTACCGTCGGCGTGGTGACCAAACCTTTCGCGTTCGAGGGCAACCGCCGCGCCAAGGCGGCTGAAGCGGGCATCGAAGAACTGCAGAAATATGTCGATACGCTGATCGTCATCCCCAACCAGAATTTGTTCCTGATCGCCAACGCCAATACGACCTTCAAAGAAGCCTTTGAAATGGCTGATGAAGTGTTGCAGCAGGGTGTGCGCGGCATCACCGATTTGATGGTGATGCCCGGCCTGATCAACCTGGATTTCGCCGACGTCCGTTCGGTGATGCAGGAAATGGGCAAGGCGATGATGGGCACCGGCGAAGCCGAAGGCGACGATCGCGCCATTGTGGCGGCGCAGAAGGCGATCGCTAATCCGCTGCTCGACGGGGTGTCGATGCAGGGGGCCAAGGGCGTCATCATCTCGATCACGGGTGGCGAGGACATGCGCCTGCTCGAAGTCGACGAAGCCGCCAATCATATCCGGGAACTGGTCGATCCAGAAGCGAACATCATCTGGGGATCGGCGTTTAACTCCGATCTCGATGGCAAGATCCGCGTTTCGGTTGTCGCGACCGGCATCGAAGCCGAGGCGCGTCCACAGGCCGCCCCTGAACCTTCGCGCGCCTTCAGCTTTGCAACGCCGCGCCGCAGCGAAGCCCCTGTTGCCGCCGAACCCATGCCAGTGAGCGAGCCGGTCAGCGCGCCCGTGCCGGTTGCGTTCGATCCGGCTGCCGATGAAACCATGGCGGACGCGGCACCCGTCGCTGAATCAGTCGATGACGAACTCGTGCTGGGTGCCGACGCCGCTGTGCCGAGCATGCCGAGCTTTGGCGACGAGCCGGTTGCCGAGGGCGAAGGCGTGCGGTGGTTGTCGCCGGGCGCCGCCGATGCAGCCGAGCCAGCGCCAGAACCCGTTGCTGGAACGCCGCCGCCCGCGCCAGAAGCGCCGCCGCGCGGCAAGATCGGCGGCACGTTGTTCGAACGGATGTCCAACGTCACCCGGGGTGCCGGGCGCGATGACGATCCCCTGGGTAAGGACCCGGTTGATATCCCTCGCTTCCTGCACCGCCAGAATAATCAGTAACGCACGCGGCGTGCCGGTTCACCGCCGGCACGCCTCGTTCTGGCGTTTGTGCTGATCGGGGACATTGCCCGATCACGCCTGCTCGGTTCTAGCGGAGATCTGATGAACGCGCGGATGCTCCCCTTTGCCGCTGTCTTGCTGGCTGCGCCGGTGCTGTGGAGCATTGCGCCCGCAATGGCCGGGCAATTGCAGATGATGCCGGGGCCAACCCCCGATGCCGATGCGCTGGCGGCGGAAATGCGGATTTTGGGGAGCAATCCCTTTGATTTGCGGGCATTGATCAATGCTGGCGAGTTGACGCTGAAGCTTGGCGATATCGATGCCGCGGCGGCTTTTTTCCAGCGCGCGGAGCGGATCAGCCCCAATAATGGGGAGATCAAATCGGGCAAGGCGCGCACCCTGGTGCAGCTTGGCCGCCCCGGCGAGGCGCTGGGCCTGTTCGCTGAGGCAGAGGCGCTTGGCTATGATCTCGAATCCATCGGTGCCGAACGGGCGCTCGCTTTTGATCTGATCGGCGAACAGGAACGCGCGCAACGCACCTATCGTCGCGCGCTCAAGCGCCGGAATGATGATGAAACGCAGCGCCGATATGCGCTGTCACTGGGGATTTCGGGGAAGCGCGATCTGGCACTTGAGCAGATCGACGCGCTGTTGCGGCGGAGCGATCGCGCCGCCTGGCGGGTCCGCGCCTTTGTGTTGGCGATGACGGGCGATGTACCGGGGGCGGAACGGATTGCCACCAGCATGTTGCCGGGCGAAATGGCGAGCGGCTTGCTGCCGTTTTTTCGGATATTGCCGACCCTGAGCGCCGCCGACCGCGCCTTTGCTGTCCATTTTGGCGAGGTGCGGGCGACGCCTGAGCGGATTGCCGATGCGCGGTTGATTCCGGTATTGCCGCCCTTGCCCTATGAAGCGCCGCCAGTGCAGGTCGCTGCGCAGGCGGTGCCGGTGCGCGATCGGGCGACGTTAAAGCGCGACCGCCGACGGGGGCGTGGTGAGCCGGTTGCGGTCGCGACCGTTGCACCGCCGCCGCCGCCTATCCCGCAATTGCCGCCGCCGCCGCGCGTGGCGATGGTGTCGCCAATACCAAGAGCGAGTCCAACGCCTCCATCGGTAGCGCCAACTGTTGCGCAGGTGAATGTGCCGCAGGTGTCGGCGCAAGCGGCTGAGTCCCCCGTCGTGCTGGCAAGCCGGTCAGCGCGGGCGCTGGACGCTACACCGGTCCCAACGCTGGTGACGCCGCCACCGCCGCGGTCAATCCCACCGGTGATCGTGCCGGTGCGCGAGGTTCCTGTGGCGGTTGCTACCACAGAGGCAAGGCCGTTACCGCCTGTGCCTGTTGAAGCCTCGCCGCGTGTCGCTGCGCCACCGGTCCAACTGGCGACACTTGAGCGGGTTGCGCCGCCGCCAGTAGTCAAGGAAGTCGCGGCATCCGTTCCAACGCCGGTGCCGACGCCCGTTTCGCCACCACCAGCCGCTGCCCCACAGACGCCCGTGGACACCGTGGCTGTGCAGGCGCCGCCGATCATTGCCGCGCCTGTGCCAGCCCCGGAAGCGGCGCGACCAAAGCCGATTGCGAGCGAGGAATCGATCCTGGCCCGGATCATTGCTACCATTGGCGTGCCTGCGTCTGAACTCGGCGTTGGGCCGGTGGTTGCCAAGCCCGCAGAGGCGGACGCTGCCGAAGCGCCGACCGCGGTTGCAGTTGCCAGCAAGCCGACTCTTCTTGACAAAAAGGCAGCCGAGAAGAAGGCCGCCGCCGAAAAGGCCGCCGCAGAAAAGAAGCTCGCCGACAAGAAAGCGGCCGACGAAAAAGCGGCCAAGGCCAAAGTGGCAAAGGCTAATCCGGCACGGATTTGGGTACAGGTGGCCGGGGGCTCCAGCGTGCGCGATTTGCCGCGTGAATGGGCAAAACTGCGCGACAAAGCGCCGGCGGCGTTCAAGGCGCGGGGTGCTTATACGACGCCGCTGCGCTTCACCAATCGCCTGCTGGCCGGCCCCTTCAAGAGCGACGATGAGGCGCAGGGCTTTGTCAATCAGATCGCCAAATCCGGGCTGACGGGTTTTGTCTTCGCCAGCGAAGCTGGGCAGAAGATCGACAAGCTACCCGCCAAATGAGCGTGCATGCGCCCTGGGCTTCCCACCCGGCGCGCAGCAAAGGTCGGCTCCACGAAGAACAAAACGCGACCGTGCCCCACCTTCCTCGGGGCCCGCGCGACGTGTTTCAGCGTGACCGCGACCGGATTATCCATTCGATTAGTTTTCGTCGCCTGCGCCACAAGACCCAGGTGTTCATGGCCCCCGATGGCGATCATTTCCGCGTCAGGCTGACGCATAGCCTGGAAGTTGCCCAAATCGGGCGAACAATTGCGCGGGCACTGGGGCTGAACGAGGATCTGACTGAGGCTCTGTGCCTGGCGCATGATATTGGCCATCCGCCCTTTGGTCATGCCGGTGAGGCGGCGCTGACCACGGCGCTGGCGGGGCAGGGCGGCTTTGACCATAACGGCCACACGCTGCGCGCGCTGATGACGATCGAGGCCCCCTATCCGCGCTGGACTGGGCTGAACCTGAGCTGGGAAATGCTGGAGGGGCTGGCCAAGCATAACGGCCCGGTGACCGCGCCCGGTTGGGCGCTGGCGGAGGCGGATGCTGCATTGCCGCTGGATTTGACGCGGTGGCCGTCGCTTGAGGCGCAGGTGGCGGCGATTGCGGACGATATCGCTTATGACAATCACGATATCGACGATGGCTTGCGCGCAGGCCTGCTGACGCTCGATCAGCTGCTGGATGTGCCAATCGTTGCCCGCATCTGGCGCGATGTGCGCGATCGCTTTCCCGATGTGCCGCCAACCCGACTGATCGGCGAGCTGATCCGTACCCAGATTGGTGAGATGGTCGCCGATTTGATTGCCGAGACACGGGCGCGGATTGCCGGTGCCGGGGTTGGTTCAGTCGATGATGTGCGCGGGGCTGGCCGCTGTCTGGTCGGCTTTTCTGACGCGATGCGCGAAGAGGAGCGCGTGCTGAAGCGCTTCATGTATGCGCAGCTCTATCACCATCCCCGCCAGCTGGCGGCAGCAACGATTGCCGAGGGCATTGTCGGCGGACTCTTCGCGGCCTACCGCGCTGATCCCACCCGGATGCCTGATGGCTGGGCGGCCCGCTTGCCCGCGGATGAGCCACAGCGCAGCCGCCACATCGCCGACTTCATCGCGGGGATGACCGACCGATATGCGATTGGCCGCTACCGTGAAATTGTCGGGCCAATCGATCTGCCCGAGGGGTTTTAGCTTATTGCGCGCGTGCCGGTGGATTGCGGCCCAGGTCCATGATCAGGCTCGTGAGCAGATAGAGGCGCGGAGGGAGCGAGCTGAGTTCCAGAAATTCCAGCTCGGAATGGAACCCGCCGCCGACTGGGCCAAGCCCGTCGAGCGCGGCAACGCCTGCTTCATGGGCAAGTGCGGATTCTGACGCACCGCCATTGCCACCACGGGTGATCTTTAACCCCGCCGCCGCGTAAATGCGTTCGGCGCGATCGGCGAGATCATCCGTGGCGCCATTGTCGGGCAGCGGCGGAAAGCTGACCCGGCGGCTGACGGAGACAGCGGTATCGGGGACGGCAATCGTTTGCGCATTGCGGCGGAACTGAGCGTCGATCTCGTCCCCCTGCGCCTTGGTGCGGATGCGCACATTAAAGATGGCTTCTGCGTCTTCCGGGATGATGTTGTAGCGCGAACCGGCTTTCATCAGCGTCAGATTGGCGGTGACACCGTCGCCGGTCTTGGGAAGGGAATCCGCGAGCTGGATCTGATGGACCAGCTCAAGCGCGGCATTGCGCCCGTCCTGCGGGGCGACGCCGGCATGGGCGGGACGGCCCTTGACTGAAATGGTGAAGGCATTGCTGCCCTTGCGCCACACGGTCAGCCGGTCCGGTGCATCACCGGGTTCCAGGTTTAGCTCGGCATCGGCATTGTTCAGCAACCGGGAAATCAGCCCGCGCGTGCCCTGCGACCCGCCTTCCTCCGAGGTTTCGATCAGGAAAGTGATCTGGGCGAAGTCACTGAATTTCAGCTCGCGCAGCAGGCGGATCGCGAAAATCCCTTCGATCACGCCGCCCTTTTCGTCCGACACGCCGGGGCCATAGGCGCGGGTGGCGTCGGTGCGGAAGGGGCGCGTGGCCACGGTGTCAGGACCGAACACCGTATCGGTATGTGCGATCATCAGGATGCGGCCTTTGCCGGTCCCCTTCAGCGTGGCGACGACATTATCGGGCAGGGTGGGGAGCTCAGCGGGCACGAGTTCCACCGTCATGCCCAGCGCGCGCAATTGTTCGGCGACGAATTCGGATGCCTTTTGCCCGCTGACCTTGTCGCCGGTGCCGGAATCGATGTTGACCAGCTTTTCGAGCATCGCGAGCTGATCGGCACGGGCCGCCGCCGCTGCCTTCCAGACGGGGCTATTCTTGCCGGTTGAGGCGGCGAGGACAGGCGTCGAGGCCAACAGCGAAGCGATGAGGGCGGCGTGGCGAAGGCGCATGCGACAGTCTCCGGTGTTTGCGCGTTGATTAAGGCACCAATTTCTTCGTCACCCCGGACTTGTTCCGGGGCTTACCGTGGTGACCACGCAACGCTTGCGGTTTATTGACCACGGTGGGCCCCGGAACAAGTCCGGGGTGACGGGAAGATTGACGAGAACAACGCCCCGCAGTGACGCGGCATGGCGCTTGCGTGTCAAGTCCAGCCCCTTTGCTCCGCACGCCGCGATCCGCTAACGGGGCCATCCTACCAAGCATTGGAACACTCAATGACGCTTTACCACCGGTTTGCCGCGCATATCGATGCCGCCCTTGATGCACTGGTCGCCTCTGGTGACTTGCCGGGTGGGCTGGAGCGGCGAAACGTGACGGTGGAGCCGCCGCGCGACGCCAGCCACGGCGACCTGGCGACCAATGCGGCGATGGTGCTCGCCAAGCCGGCGGCCACCAACCCGCGTGCGCTCGCCGACAAGATCGCCGAGCAGTTGCGTGCGCTGCCCGAGGTGGGGAGCGTTGCCGTTGCCGGTCCTGGCTTCATCAACATGACGCTGACCGATGCCACCTGGCGCAGCGAACTGGCCGCGATCATTGATCAGGGCGATGGCTATGGCCGCACGACACCGGCAAGCAAATCTGTGGTCAATGTCGAATATGTCTCCGCCAACCCGACAGGGCCCATGCATATGGGGCATTGCCGGGGCGCGGTGGTAGGCGATGCGCTGGCCAGCTTGCTCGAATTTTCCGGGCATAAGGTGATCCGCGAATATTATGTCAACGATGCTGGTGGCCAGGTCGATACGCTCGCGCGGTCAGCCCATCTGCGCTACCGCGAGGCGCTGGGGGAAGACATTGGCGAGATTCCGGAAGGATTCTACCCTGGCGATTATCTGATCCCGATCGGCCAGGCATTGGCGCAGGAATTTGGCGACCGGTATGTCGGTGCGCCCGAGAGCGACTGGCTGGTGCTGTTCCGTAAACAGGCGGTGGCGGCAATGCTGGTGCTGATCAGGGCCGATCTCGCCAAGCTTGGCATTCATCACGACCTGTTTTCATCCGAGGCTGAATTGCAGGCGGCTGGAAAGCCCGAGGCGGCCGAGGCTGAGCTCCGGTCGCGCGGCCTGATCTATGATGGCGTCCTAGAAGCGCCGAAAGGTGAAACGCCTGAGGATTGGGAGCCAGTCGTGCTGCCGCTATTCCGGTCGACGCAATTTGGCGACGATCAGGACCGGCCGATCCGCAAATCGACTGGGCAATGGACCTATTTCGGGGCCGATCTCGCCTATCATTACCAAAAATCGCAAGCCGCCGATGAGATGATCGACATTTGGGGGGCGGACCATGCCGGCACGGTCAAGCGGATCGTCGCGGCGGTGCAAGCGCTGACCAATGGCGAGAAGAAATTCGACGTCCGGCTGGTGCAGATGGTGCGGCTGCTGCGCGCGGGTGAACCGGTCAAAATGTCAAAGCGCTCCGGCAATTTCGTCACGCTCGCTGATGTCGTGGACGAAGTCGGCAAAGATGTCGTCCGTTTCACCATGCTGACGCGCAAGTCAGATGCGCAGATGGACTTTGATTTCGCCAAGGTGGTGGAGGCATCGAAAGACAATCCGGTTTTTTATGTCCAGTACGCCCATGCCCGAATCGCGTCGCTGCATCGGCGGGCCGCAGAGGCGGGAATCGTGTGTGGGACGGCCGATCTGTCCCAACTTGATACAGAAGAGCTGGTGCTGGTGAAGCTCGCCGCACAATTCCCCCGGATCGTCGAGACAGCGGCGGCGGCGCGCGAGCCGCACCGGATCGCCTTTTATCTCTATGATCTGGCAGCGCTTTTTCATGCGACATGGAATGTCGGCAATGATCGCCCCGATCGGCGTTTCCTAATTGTAGATAATGCTGTGCTTAGCTGTGCGCGACTTTTCCTCGCTGATGCGATAGGACAGATTATTCGTAGCGGCCTGGGCATCATGGGTGTCGAGGCGGTTCAGGAGATGAATTGATGGCGACCGCTGGCGATTATGACATTCGCGACGAAGACCGGCTGCCCTGGCTGGAAACCGTTGACGAAGACTATCGGGATAGCCCGTCAATCGTGCGGATTGGCTTGTTCGTGCTGATCGGCCTGGGGCTGATCGCGGCGGCAATCTATGGCATTTACTGGTATCAGCACAGCAATCTCGTCAAAGGAACTGGCGAGCTGATTGCAGCGGCTGAGGGCAACTATAAGGTAAAGCCCGATTCACCCGGCGGCATGAAGGTTGAAGGGGAGGGCGACACCGCCTTTGCAACCAGCGAAGGCAAAAGCGACGGTAATGCCTCGATCGATCTGAAAGCCGTGCCCGAAGCGCCGATGCCAAAGGCATCGACTACTCCCGCCAAACCCACTGCCACGGCGGGGCCAGCCATGGTGCCGCCGTCAGCCGGAACGCTAAAGGCGCCGGCGCCAGGGGCCATGCCCAAGGCGGTAGAATCGCCGCCGGTCGCAGCGGGGGGTGCCGTGGTCCAGCTCGGTTCCTTCCCGGATGATGCATCGGCCAACGCCGCCTGGACCAAGGCCAGCAAAAGGTTCAGCTATCTCGCCCCGCTCGGCAAATCGGTGCAGCGGGCAAAGGTTGGCAGCAAGACGGTCTACCGGTTGCGCGTCAATGCCGGCAGCGCGACCCAGGCGAATGAACTTTGCGCCAAGCTGCGGATTGCGGGGGAGGCTTGTTTCGTCGCCCGCAACTAGGCTAGCCTGAGCGGGCATGAAACCAGTCATTTACGGGCTCTCCGGGCTCTCCCTCACCGCCGATGAGCGCGCCTTTTTTCGCGATGCCGATCCGGCGGGCTATATCCTGTTCAAGCGCAACGTCGCGACCAGGCCGCAGCTGCTGGCGCTGACCAGCGAATTGCGTGCGCTGTCGGGTCGCGATGATGTGCCGATCCTGATTGATCAGGAAGGCGGCCGGGTCGCCCGGATGGGGCCGCCCGAATGGCCTGCCTTTCCGGCTGGTCCCGCCTTTGATGCGCTCTATGAGACTGCGCCGATGTCAGCGATCGAGGCGGCGCGCACCAATGCGCAGGCGATTGCGCTGATGCTTGCCGAAGTCGGCATCAATGTCGATTGCTTGCCGCTGCTCGATGTCTGCCAGCCTGATACCACCCCAGCGATCGCCACCCGCGCGCTGGGCAGTGAACCCATGCGGGTCGCGGCGATGGGGCGTGCGATCATTGAAGGACTGCGCCGGGGCGGCGTGGTTGGCGTGATGAAGCATATGCCGGGCCATGGCCGGGCGATTGTCGACACCCATTATCATTTGCCGACGGTCACCGCGAGCGACGCGGCGCTCGAAATCGATCTGGAGCCGTTTCGCGCGCTTAGCGATGCGCCGATGGGGATGACATCGCATATCGTGTTTGAGGCATGGGACGCGGCCCGCCCGGCAACACTGTCGCCGATCATCGTCAACGACATCATCCGCGGACGGATCGGCTTTGACGGGCTGTTGATGACCGACGACATCGACATGAAGGCACTTGCGGGCACCGCAGGCGAAAAGGCGGTGGGGGCACTTGCTGCCGGTTGCGACATCGTCCTCGATTGTTGGGGGCGGATGGACGAGATGACGGAGATCGCCAACCTGATCAGCGATATGCCGCAAATTTCCCGCGATCGGCTTGATCGGGCGATGGCAACAATTGCTGGCCAGGCGCCCGAAGGCGATGTGGCCGCGCTAATCGCCAAGCGGGATGCGCTATTGGCGGTGGCGTGACATTGATCGGTAAGCAAAATTTTTACGATCGCGCAGATATACTCGCTGCTGATTGATTAGCGAACGGCGAGGCCATGCGGGCGATGGATGACGTTTTTGGCCCGGAAGGGCAACAGGGCTATGGTCATGCCATTGCTGATCTGGTCCGCCAGGGGCAAGCCGAAGCGGCAGCGGAGCGGCTGAGCCGGGATATTGCGGCGATATCACCCGAATTGTGGGACGTATGCGGCACCATGCCGCTTGAGGTGCTTCGACTAAACGGCTGGGAAGAATTGAACACCAGTCTGGGCGCACCGCATTGGGCTGATCTTTCGGCGATCCGCATCAGTATGACTGCTGGCCTTGATCCGATAACCGGCGAGCCCCGTGTCCAAATCACGGGCCACCGGGATGACGATTTCCCGCTTTCGACTGCATCGCAAAGCGAGATCGTCGCGGCGATCCAAGACGGCGGCTTTCGACCAGGGTCTGGCGAGGCAATCGGCGCAGCCCTGTTGAGCGTGGAGGGGATGGCCCTGCTCCACGGCATGATCGAAGAGGAAAGGGCGCGCGATGATCCGCCCGAGCCCGGCTCGCAGGCAAGTAATGCGCTGTTCCTGGCGGATTGGTGGCGCGCGGTTCAATTCCACCAGCTGGTGCACCGCGAAATGGCGCGGATGGGGCTTGATCACTCGGTGGTTGTTCTGGTCGGCGCAACGAATTGCGGGCCTGATCTGGAATCGGTGATCGTCCCCGATCGGCCGCTTGTCGCGCCGGTGGATTTTGGGTGGGCTGATGATGCGATTGCCCCGATGCCAATCTTACAGCCGGTTGCGGTGGCGGAGTATGGCGCAAGCGGATCTGCAGGTTTTTCGGTGGTCGAGCTGCGGCGCAAGCTGGCGACGGCGGTCGAAGAGGACGTGCAGCCCGCCAAAACCGGCCTTTTGGCGCGCTTCTTCGCTAAGCGCTGAGGCATCGAACCGATCAGCAGCCTGTGTGCGGATGGGCCGAATCCAGACCTGAATTGACATCTCGGCAAGTAAGGTGTACATGACATCATGTAAGGAAGGCATGTCCTTGCACGATGGGAGTTCATGATGACTTTTGGGTCATTGATCACAATTGCAGTTGGCCTGTTGGCAGCGATAGGCTTGGTAGGCATTTTGGGCGGCGCGATGCTGGCGCGCCAATCGGGTGGCAAGCGCAGCTTCCGCATCGGATCGGTCGCGATGACGTTGGCCGGGCTAGTGCTGATGCTGGCGAGCATCACCGGTGTCGTTGAGGGCGACAAAATATTTGGCGGATTGATGATGCTGATCTTCGGCACGTCGGTCGCCTTGCCATCGGCCAGAACGCTGGCGGGTGATCGGGCGGCGCGCTCGCCGATCTGACGCGGTGGACGGACTTCGCCCGCGCTTGGTGCTTGTCGAGATGCGGTGATTGGTCCTAACCCAGAGGCTCCACGCCGGACGGTCCTCGCCCGGATGCGCAGAAGAGCCCCAGAATACCGGATGTCCACGCCGCCAATCCCTGCTGATCCCGACCAAGCGACGCCGCCATCGCCGCCTGATGTCCTGACGGTTGATATCGATGGCTGGGAAGGGCCGCTGGATCTGTTGCTGGCGCTCGCGCGCAACCAGAAGGTGGATTTGCGAGCGCTGTCGATCCTCGCCTTGGTCGATCAATATCTCGCTTATGTCGATGCTGCGCGATCGCTGAAGCTTGAGCTGGCGGCCGATTATTTGGTGATGGCGGCATGGCTTGCTTATCTGAAATCGGCGCTGCTGTTGCCGCGCGATCCGGAGGTGGAGCCATCGCCCGAGGAACTGGCGCTGCGGCTGCAATTGCGGCTGGAGCGGCTGAACGCGATGCGTGAAAGCGGCGCGCGGCTGATGGCGCGCGACCGGCTGGGGCGCGATGTCTTCCGGCGGGGCGCGCCCGAAGGCTTGCAGACGGTGCGCAAGGCGCGGTGGCAGGCCGAAATCTATGATCTGATCGCGGCTTATGGCCGGGTCAGCGCGCGCACGCGCCCGGTGATGCACATTGTCGCCAATCGCCCGGTGATGACGCTTGAAGCCGCGCTGGAGCGCGTCGCGCGGTTGCTAGGCGAACAGATTGAATGGACGACGATCGAGGCATTTCTGCCGCCCCAGGCGGACGGGGCGTTTCGTAAATCGGCGCTGGCGTCGAGTTTCCTCGCCTCACTGGAGCTTGCCCGGCAGGGGCGGGTCGAGCTGCGCCAGAAATCCGCCTTTGCCCCGCTCTATCTGCGGCGACCGGCATGAATCCGCCCGACGATTTCGTCCGCGCGATTGAAGCGGTGTTATTCGCCGCAGAAGCGCCGATGACGATCGACCAGTTGCGCGCCCATGCCGGTGAGGGCGATGTCCGCGCTGCCCTGGCCGAGATTGAGGCGGATTATGCCGGGCGCGGCATCGGCTTGGTTCGGCGCGGCGATCGCTGGCATTTCGAAACCGCGCCCGACATGGCGCATCTGCTCCGTCGCGACCGGGAGGAACCGCGCCGCCTGAGCCGGGCTGCGATCGAAACGCTCGCGATCATTGCCTATCATGAACCCGTCACGCGTGCCGAAATTGAAGCAATCCGAGGCGTGCAAATCTCCAAGGGGACGATCGACGTGCTGATGGAGGCGGGCTGGGCGCGGCCAGCCGGGCGACGGGAAGTGCCGGGCCGCCCACTCACTTATGCAACCACCCCAGAATTTCTCGCCCATTTCGGGCTGGCAAGCCGCCGTGACCTGCCCGGGATTGAGGATTTGCGCGCGGCTGGATTGCTCGATCCAGTTGATTTGGCATTTGATCAGCATGAGGTGGCAAATGGCGAGGAAGAAGCCTAGATAGGCAACTATCCTGAAGGAGACGCGTAATGGGTAGTTTCAGCCTGATGCATTGGCTGGTGTTCGGTGTGATCGCTATCTTGGTGCTCGGGGGCGGTCGCTTCTCGAACATGATGGGCGATGTGGCCAAGGGCATCAAGAATTTCAAAAAGGGCATGGCCGAGGAAGATGAAGCGGCCACTAAGGCTGCACCGAGCCGGATTGATGCCAAGCGCGATGCCGATGTCGTGCTTGATCCAGCGCCTGAACGTGCGCGCGACGACCGCTGATCCGGCGTTTGCATGATCGCTGCCATTTCGTTGCCGGATCTGATTGATGTTTAACGTTGACCCGTCCGAGCTGATGCTGCTGGCGCTTGTTGCGCTGGTGGTGATCGGCCCCAAGGATTTGCCCAAGGCGATGCGCTTTGTCGGCCAATGGGTGGGCAAGGCGCGCGGTGTAATGGGGCAGTTCCGCGCGGGCTTTGATACGATGGTCCGCGAAGCCGAGCTCAAGGAAATGGAAGAGCGCTGGGCAGCCGAGAATGCGCGGATCATGCGCGAATATCCCGCCGTCCCCGATCAACCCACGCTGTCGAGCGTCATGCTCGACGGGGAGGGCGAACCTGCAATGACTGAACAGCCAGTGCTGCATCACCCCGCGCCGCCCGCGCTGACCGATGAAGAGATTGCTGCCGCAGAGGGCGTGCCTCTGGCTGCCGCGACACCACCGAGCGCAACGCCATGAACGCTGAAGTGCTTGACGAGATTGATCAGTCGCGCGCGCCGCTGCTCGATCATCTCATCGAATTGCGTCGTCGGCTGATTTATTGCGCCATCGCAGTGGCGATTGCCTTTGGCGTCTGTTTCTATTTTTCAGAGCCGATTTTTGGCTTTCTGCTCCAGCCCTTGCTCAAGGCCGGGCAGCACCGGGTGATCTATACCCAATTGTTCGAAGCGTTTTTTGTGCAGATCAAGGTGGCGTTTTTCGCGGCCACGATGGTTTCGTTTCCGATTATCGCCAACCAGCTATGGCAGTTTGTCGCGCCGGGGCTGTACACCAAGGAAAAGCGGGCGCTGTTGCCGTTTTTGTTCGCGACGCCGGTGCTGTTCACGCTTGGCGCGGCGATGGCCTATTATATCGCCGTGCCGATGGCGCTGCATTTTCTCCTTGGCTTCCAGGGCAGTATCGGTGGGGTAGAGCGCGAGGCGTTACCGGCGATCGACAATTATCTGTCGTTCATTATGCAGTTTCTGTTCGGTTTCGGCCTATCCTTCCTGTTGCCAATCCTGCTGATGCTGCTTGAGCGCGCCGGGATCGTGACGCGCAAACAGCTGATCGCGGCACGGCGCTATGCAATTGTCGCAGCGTTCGGGGTCGCAGCAGTGCTCACCCCGCCCGATATCGGATCGCAGCTGTTGCTCGCGATTCCGTTGGTCATCCTGTATGAGGTTGCGATCATCGGTATCTGGATCACCGAAAAGCGGCGCAAGCCTGCGGCTGACCCCGTCGAGTGACGGGTAGCGGCGCTAGCGTCTTTCGCTTTCGCTTAAAAAATTAAGACCCGGACGTGCCACCGGGGGGGGGGAGGGGGCGCGTCCGGGTCCAGTTATTGGATAGCGAGAGCGGGGGGGCTTGTTTCACTATCCGAATCTATAAACGACGAACGCCATTGTCGGTTCCCGTTCTGCAAAGATTTTTAGGTGTGGCTGGCTTTGTATTGCGCCTGCAAGCCAAGGGGTTCCAGTTTTGTTAGAGCAGCGTGCGTTTATTCGTGCTGAGCGAAGTCGAAGCACAGGGCGCACCGCTTGGCCTTCGACTTCGCTCAGGCCGAACGGAGGTGGTGCAGATTTAACGCACGTTGCTGTAGCCCACGCCGCGCTAATCCAGGCCTGTGATCGCGATCGGGATCTCATAGGCACCGACCAGGGGATCGTGGTGGAGCCGGGACCGGAGCTGGCGCGACAGACCTTCGATGACGCGGCCATAGCGTTCTGATAATTCGGTTTGCAGCTTTGGCGTATCGACCAACGCGGGCGAGCTGATCCGCAGCAGCGCCCGGGCACTGCCCACGGTCGATCCGGTTTCTACCGTATCGGTCGCGGGCTTCAGCGAAATTCTGAGTGCTGGATCATGATGGGCCATCATGGCCAGTTCGATGATTTCGGTGAGCAGAAACGCAACCGCGGTCGCGACGTCCTGCGTGCTTAGATAGCTGTCGAGATCGAGCAGAATCGACAGGCCGGTGCTTTCTGGCGCGGTGGCGCGGATATTGGAGGCAAGATCGCCAATCACTGACCGCAAGCTGACGCCGCGCGTTTCTTCCATCTCCGCAAAATGATTGCGATGGACCACCGCCAGCGCGTCTACGCGACGCTGGATGGAGGCATAGGCTGCGGTCGCTTCGGCAGATTTGGCCCCACGGGCGTGGAAATTGATTAGGCTGGAGATGACTTGCAGGTTGTTTTTAACGCGATGGTGCACTTCGCGAGTCAATTTGGTCTGGCGGACTAACCCTTGGGCCAAATCGGCTTCATGGGCGGCGACGGTGTCGGTAATCGTGCGAAACGTCTCGCCAAGATCGCGGATCTCCTGCGCCGGCATTGATCGCGCCAGGCCGATATCGAGCACCTCGCCCGGCTGATAGTCCGCGACCAGCGTCCGCAGTTGCCGCAACGGCCTGATTAGCAGCCGATCGACCACAAACCAGCCAATACCCGCCGCCGCCGCCCACATCATCACCGGCAGCAGCATCGCCACAACCATCGCCGACGTAATCGGCGCGCTGCGCAGGGTGATTTCGAAGGTCAGCCCGCTGATACTCAGTGGGCGGGAGGCCGATTCGGTGCGGTCGAGCGGCGTCAATTCGGGGAGTGGCTGCAGTTGCAGCCGTTGTCGCTCGTGGATCAGCGCCGCTGCATAGGGCGGCATGAAACCGGCTGGGCGGGCGATCTGTGCCAACATCGTAATGGGGAACACCGCCTTGGCGCTCAACATGCCGCTCGGCGCGCCCATGGCCAGCAAGAGCCCGGTGTCAGGACCAATCGCCGCAGCGATCAAACCGGGGCGATCGGGAATGGTGATGGGAAGAGCAATTTGCGCCGTGGTGCCGCACAGCACCCGCCCGTCATTGGCGACGATGGTGAAGCGCGCTCCCTTGGCGAGTTGTTCAGCAAAAATCCCCTGGGCGCGGGCGCAGCTGGGGACGTCCTCGCCATCCTGATCAAGCGCGTTGAGCGCCACCCGCAGGGCAGTCATATCGCCGGCGAGTTCGATTTCGAGCGCGTGCGCGCCCTCATTCGCGGCCGCACGGGTGCGCGACTCCAATTGGGCATTCGCGATTTCACTGGTCTGGCGTGCCGCGAACAACGCGATCAGCGCCAGCGGGAGAAGCGCAGCGCTAAGGATCAGGAAAAGCTTGGCGCCCGTGGGCAACTGCGTCAGCCACACCATCCATCGCCGCATTCTGGGCCCGTCGGCGCTGGCTAGGGAATCCATTCCCTGGCGCTATTCGAGCTTACCCAGCAGATCGAGCATCTCCGGCGGAATCTGCTCGTCGATCGTCTGCTGATACACAGAGCGTAATGCCTCGCCCATCTCCTGGTCACCGCCGCGCGATTTGGTGGCGCGCTGGGGAGGTGCATTCTTCGACGTCTCATGATCAGAAACCAACGAAAAACCCCTAAAAAATCTTCATGTTATTGGGCAGGCGGATAGCTGTGTTGGCAGCCTGCCCGTAAATTCTGTGTAATCGCCACAGAGACATGAAACCAAATAGCCGCTCGATTGTTCCGCCTGCGGTGCGAAATTACAAATCTATTTTGTCTTAGCCGTGCCGACGATTGTAACAAGGGGCTGCCGCCAGCACATAGGGGGAGCAGTCACGCAGGGAGATTTCGCCAATTATGTCGCTTGGACAACAGCTTGCTCCGCATCTCCCGTTTCTGCGCCGTTATGGGCGCGCCTTGAGCGGCAGCCAGTCGCACGGCGATCACTATGTCCGCGCCACGCTTGAGGCGATTGTCGCGGCCCCAGAAGAATTTCCGCGGGATATCGATCCGCGTCTTGCGCTGTATCGGACATTTCAGGCGATTTGGTCATCAGCCAATGTGGCGGGCCGCGAGGAAGCCGTTGCTGTTTCCGGCAGCGATCCCGAAAGCATTGCCCGCGCCCGCATGGCCCGGATGACGCCGTTGTCGCGTCAGGCGCTGCTGCTGACGGCGATGGAGGGATTCACCCCCGAAGATGCCGCCTTTCTGATCGGTACTGATTCAGCGACGCTTGAGTCGCTGGTCGGCGATGCCCTTAGCGAGATCGAAAAGCAGACGCGGGCGCGGGTGCTGATTATCGAAGATGAGCCGATCATCGCCATGGATATTGAGACGATCGTGCGCGATCTGGGGCATGATGTGACCGGGGTGGCGGTAACGCGGGACGAGGCGGTGGCCCTGGCGATGGAAGATCGGCCGGGGCTTGTGCTTGCCGATATTCAGCTGGCGGATGACAGCTCTGGCATCGATGCCGTCAAAGATATTTTGGCGCAGTTTGCGGTCCCGGTGATTTTTATCACCGCCTTCCCCGAACGGCTGCTGACCGGCGAGCGGCCCGAGCCGACATTCCTGATCACCAAGCCTTTCCAGCGTTCCACCGTCAAGGCGGCGATTGCCCAGGCTTTGTTCTTTGATGAAGCGACCTTGCCTGCCGAATAAAACGATACGGACCCAAAACGGGTTTCGTGTGTTGAAGCGGTATGGATGATCACCAAGAACCGATTCACATCAGCGAGCAGGCGGCAAGCAGAGGTGCATCGCCCCAGGGGGTGCGCATCGTGCTGGGCGTTTCGCTGGTGTTGATCATCCTTGTTTTCGCTGCGCTGTTCATGCGTTGAGCCCGGCATGTTGAGGGGAACGTCGCCAATGCGGATGTGCAATTTTCATTGCCTTCCCGATTGTTTTTGCTGTGGCCAGGCGGCCGGGCGCTGTCCTTTTGCGCACGGGGACGGAATCGCATGACCGCTCGCCAGGAGCTTGACGCTGATGCGCCTCCGCCACCGCCGGAAGAACGGATTGCGCTGCCCGATGCCGAATTCAAGGCGCAGCTTGCCCAAGTGATCCCGCATCTTCGCGCATTTGGCCGATCGGTTTCCGGAAGCCGGGATCTTGCTGATGATCTGGTCCAGGAAACGTTGCTCAAGGCTTGGGCCGCGCGATCTCGCTTTCAGGCGGGCACGAACATGCGTGCCTGGACGTTTATCATCCTGCGCAATCTCTACCTGTCGCAAATGCGCCGATCGCGCTTTCGCGGTGAGTGGGACGATCTGGTTGCGGACCGGATTTTGGCCGCACCCGCTGCGCAGGACAAGCAGGTTGAGCTCGGCGATATGCAGCGCGCGCTGCTGCACTTGCCCCAGCCGCAGCGCGAAGCATTGATTCTGGTCGGCGCGGGCGGGTTTGCATATGAAGAAGCAGCAGAGATTTGTGGCGTTGCGGTGGGCACGATCAAGAGCCGGGTGGCGCGCGGGCGCGTGGCGCTTGAAACATTGCTGACCGATGGCTCGCTCCCCTCGCGCCGCACGCACAGCAATCCGCCAGGGCGTACCGTGCTGGAAACGATCATGAACGATGTCGATGAATTGAGCAGAGACCGACTTGGCTGACTACTGGCGAGAGCGGTTTGCACCCTAGGATGAACGCGAATGCCGTATCCGGTGGAGTGGGCTGTATAGCGAAAGCGCAGGGGAGCGTGGTGAGCTGCCGACATACAATCGACAACAATAGTACGGCCTAGCCGGAGCCTGAGCGGCCTTTTCCGACGCAATCGAGTTTAGCGAGCATCGCCATCATGTCGGCTGGTACCGACCCGGTGCTGGGAAAGGCGCTGCCCAGGGCAAGGCCGATATCGTCCTGCGGACGCGGCGCTTCGACAGCAAACGGGGAGTGCGGGAGCGGTTCGCTTCCATGGGGCGAATGGATCGACATGCCTGGTATAACGGCTTAGCGGGCATATTGTTGCCGCTGACGGCCATTGCCGGCAGCCGAAATTGGCGGGCGTTGCATGAATATCACAGCCTCACCGTCCGATAGCCGGGGTCTTCGCGAGGCGATTGCGCGTGCCCATTCGCATGCGCCCTTCCTGGCCCAGCTGATCGATCGTGAGCAGGCGCTGGTCGATTGCATCGTCGGCGGGGGGCTACCTGGCCCCTTGTCGATCCGAATTGCCGATGACGCGATGCCGGTTGGCCAGCGGTTGCGGATCGAACGGCGGCGCCTGGCCTTGCTGGTCGCGATCGGCGATCTGGCCGGGCACTATGATTTGACGGCGGTGACGCGCGCGCTTTCCGACTTTGCCGATTATGCGCTTGATGCCGCCATTCGCGCCGCGATCGAGGAACGGACGCCAGGGGCACCGGCGATTGGCTTTGCCGCCATCGCACTCGGCAAACAGGGCAGTCATGAGCTGAATTATTCGTCTGATATTGATCCCATCCTGTTGTTCGATCCCGCCAGTTTGCCGTGCCGACCGCGTGAAATCCCCGACGACGCCGCCGTTCGCATCGGACGGCGCGTGATCGAACTGCTGCAAACACGCGATGCTGATGGGTATGTGTTGCGGGTCGACTTGCGGCTGCGACCCTCGCCGGAAATCACGCCGATCGTGCTCGGCGTGGAACCGGCCATTGCTTATTATGAATCGCAGGCGCTGCCCTGGGAGCGTGCGGCGTTTATCCGGGCGCGGGCGGCGGCGGGTGATGTGGTGATGGGGCAGCGATTTCTTGAAACCGTTCAGCCCTTTGTCTGGCGGCGCGCATTGGATTTCGGCGCAATCGGCGAGATTCGGGGAATTTCGCGGCGGATCCGCGATCATCACGCGCAGGGGCAGGAATTCGGCCCAGGTTATGATCTGAAGCGGGGCAGGGGCGGCATCCGCGAGGTCGAATTTTTCGCGCAGATTCATCAGATGATCCATGGCGGCCGCAATCCGGCGGTGCGCGCTGCCGCAACCCGCGATGCACTTGACCGGCTTGCGGATGGCGGCTGGATTGCAGCGAGCGAGGCAGAGACGCTGAGCGCTGCCTATACGCTGCTCCGCACGATCGAGCACCGCGCGCAAATGGTCGATGATCGCCAGACGCACCACCTGCCAACCGGATCCGCGCTTGAGTCGTTCGCGAAGCTGCACGGTTTGCCCGATCAGCAGGCGTTGTTGGCGCTGCTCCAGCCGCATGTCGAGCGGGTTGGGGTGATCTATGACGGCATCGAACCCGATTCGGGCGATGCACTACCGGGCGATTCATCGCGGTTGCTGGCGGCGCTGATCACGGCCGGCTTTGACGACGTGGCCGCACCGGTGGCGCGCGAACGCATCGAAAGTTGGCGGGCGGGCGCCTATCCGGCGCTGCGCAGCGGGCCGGCGCGTCAGGCGTTAGAAGCGGTGCTGCCTGGGCTCGTCGATGGACTGGGACAAGCGCCCGATCCAGCAGGCGCGATCATCCGGCTCGACCATATCCTGGCGCGGCTATCGAGCGCGATCAATTTCTTCCGGCTGTTAGAGGCGCAACCAGCGCTCACGCGCCTGTTGGGTGCGATTCTAAGCCATGCGCCGCCGCTTGCCGAGGCGCTTGGCCGGCGTCCGGAACTGTTGGATGGGCTGATCGATTCAACCGCGCTGGATCCCGTCGGCGACGTGCCGACCTTGATCGCCCAGATCGCGCCGCGCGAGGGCACGGATTATCAGGCGTTGCTTGATTATGCCCGGCGCGTGGTTGGCGAAAAGCGCTTTGCCCTGGGCGCGCAGATTGTGGCCGGGGTCAGCGATCCGCTGGCCGTTGCGGCCGGCTATGCGCGCGTTGCCGAAGCAGCGATCGACGTCATCGTGCGGGCAACAATTGACGAATTTGCGATTGCGCATGGCCGCGTGCCCGACAGTGAACTGGTGATCATGGCGCTTGGTCGCATGGGTGGCGGGTTGCTGACTCATGCCTCTGATCTCGATCTCATCTATCTGTTCACCGGCGATTATCGCGCCGAATCTGATGGCAAAAAACCCTTAAGTGCAGTGCTTTATTATAATCGGCTTGCACAACGTGTGAGTGCTGCGCTGTCGGTGCCGACCGCCGCTGGGCCGCTTTATGAGATTGATACCCGGCTGCGGCCATCGGGTGATCAGGGGCCGCTGGTCGTGTCTACGATCGGGTTTGCGCGCTATCAGCAGGAAAGCGCCTGGACCTGGGAACATATGGCGCTGACCCGTGCCCGGGCGATTTTTGGATCGCTGGCAGGGCGCGCAGAGGTTGATGACATCGTCGCTGCAGTGCTGGGTGGTGCCCGACCCGATCGGGATCTTGTGGCTGACGCCGTGACGATGCGGCGTGATATGGCGATGCACAAACCGCCGGTCGGTCCGCTCGATGCGAAGCTGTTGCCGGGGGGCCTTGTCGACCTGGAATTTGCGGTGCACCTCACCCAGCTCAGCCACCGGATTGGGTTTTCATCGGACCTTGGCACCGCGATCGACCAGCTTGCCGGTGCTGGCCTGGTGCCGCGCGCGCTGCGGGCCGCGCATGATTTTTTGACCCGATTGCTGGTGACAATCCGGCTGGTCGCGCCCGATATGCAACCGCCCGGCCCAGCAACGAGAACGTTGATCGTTCGGGCACTCGCGCTGCAGGATTGGGATGAGGTGGTTGCGCTGCTCGAAGCGACGCGGCAGGAGGTGCGCGCCAGCTGGACTCGACTGAGCATGCAGCATTGGGAATCGCACCATCCAAGCATAGGGGAAGATGATCATGGCGTTGGTTGAAGGGGACAAGATCCCGGATATCGAGCTGACCACATCAAGCGGCGGCAAGGTCAATTTGCGGAGCTATGTCGGTGCGCCCTTCGTGCTGTATTTCTATCCCAAGGACGATACATCGGGCTGCACGCGCGAAGCGCAGGATTTCAGCCAGCATCTGAAGGAATTCGGCTCGCTCAGCACCGCTGTTCTCGGCGTGTCTAAAGATCCCCCGATCAAGCATCAGAAATTCATCGATAAATATGATCTTACCGTCCCGCTCGCGACCGATGAGGACGATGCCGCTATGGAGGCTTTTGGCGTGTGGGTGCAAAAGAGCATGTACGGCAAAACCTATATGGGGATCGACCGGTCGACCTTCCTGTTCGATGCGCAGGGCAATCTGGTGCGCAGTTGGCGGCGAGTGAAGGTGCCTGGCCATGCGGTCGATGTGCTTGAGGCCGTCCGCGCGCTGGGTTGAGCGGTTTTTTCACCGAATTTTCACCGAATCGCGCGAACAGGGGTGATTCGGGCATAGGGCCATCGCAGGTTCAAACGCGTGAAATCCCGAATTGATCCATAATTCGGCGCGCTTTTAACGTTTCGCCGTGAGTCGCCTTCGTTCCAACCCAACACGGACCGCCAGCTATTGCTGATACCGGTCTTGGTTGCGAAGACCGGGCATCGACGCTGCGGAGGGGCCGTGAGCGCGATACGCGGGTGTCATGATGATGGCACCGGCAATCAGATCGCCGGGGATTCATGGTCAAGAAGACGACGATTTCGATTGCGGACCGCATTGCGCAGGTCCGGAGCCAATTTAAAACGCGTGACTTCATTTTTCACGACGGACGCGATCTGCGCCGGTTCAGCATTGGTGGGAATACGCAGGCGGCATTGGCAGGGGTAGCGGGGGTTACCCTTTGCTTTTCCGCTTATGGCGTTGCCCATGCCGCGATTACTGCAGTGCAGATCAGCGGCGTGCTTCAAACACCGGCATCACCCGAAGTGAAAATGGCTCAGCTGCAAACCAAGCTGGTCAAGATGCAGGCCAATCTGGCCGCCGTGAAATATGCCGCCGAAGTTCATGCCGCCCGTGTTGAGCAGCGCCAGGCGCTGATCGTCGCCGTGTTGGAAGGCAAAAAGGGCACCAAACTGGCGCTCACCACGCCGACGATTGATGCCAAGACAGCAGCCGTCGCTGCCGATGTTATCGCCCCGTTCAAGCGGGTTGAGGAGCGGCAACTGGCGATGGCTGTAAAGGCCCGTGCACTGGCCGAGGCGCGCTACAACCTTGCCGCCAACCAGGTCCGCCGACTGGGTATTGCGCCCGAACGCTTCCTGCAGCGCAATGTATCAATGGGCGGTCCGTTTGAGCCTGTTGAAGCAGGCGCCGAAGTCGCCGATGTCGAAGCGGATAAGCAGTTCCGGTCGCTGTTCATGACCTGGAAGAAGCTTGATTCGCTTGAGCGCGGCGTGATCGCGATCCCATCGGCGCAACCGGTCACGCGCGTTAGCTTCACCAGCAATTATGGCGTACGCAGCGATCCCTTCCGGGGTGTGGCGGCGATGCATGCCGGGGTAGATATTCCAGGCGCGGTTGGCACGCCGGTTTATGCGACCGCTGACGGCATTGTTTCGCGTTCGGAGCGTTCCGGTGGGTATGGCAATATGGTCGAAGTCGATCATGGTCGCGGCATCGCCACACGCTATGGCCATTTGTCGAAGCTGTTGGTCCTGCCGAACACGCGCGTGGTGCGTGGCCAGTTGATCGCGCTGATGGGGTCAACGGGTCGCTCGACGGGCAGCCATCTTCATTATGAAGTGCGGATCGATGGCCAGGCGGTGAATCCGATGCCGTTCATGCAGTCAGCCGATTTCCTGCGGTCGGTGCAGGATCGGGCGTTGACGGCAAAGCCTGCCATTGGTGGACCAAAAGTCGCTGAATAAGCCGTCGCTTACAAAGGCGTCGCTGGCCGGTTGCCGTGGTGCCGCCAAGCGCTTATCTGCGTAGGATGACGATGACTGACCAGCAGAGCGGCGCTTCAGCCGTAACCATCACCGATTCGGCCGCCGCGCGCGTTGCGGCGATTGCGGCCAAACAGGGCAAGCCGGCGATATTGCGGCTGTCCGTCGATGGCGGTGGCTGTTCGGGCTTCCAGTATAAATTTGGCCTCGCGGACGGCGTTGAGGGCGATGACAGCGTTGCTGAACGCGATGGCGTTAAGCTCGTTGTCGATTCGGTCAGCCTTGATCTGGTCCGCGGCTGTTCGGTTGATTTTGTCGAGACGCTGGGCGGCACGGCGTTTCGCGTGGAAAACCCCCAGGCCGCATCAGGATGTGGCTGCGGTTCCAGCTTCGCGATCTGATCGCCGCTGATCAGCCGATCTGATGAAAATCGTCACTTATAACGTCAATGGCATCAAGGCGCGGCTGCCACGGCTGATCGAGTATCTGACCGAACAGGCGCCCGATATCGTTTGCCTGCAAGAACTCAAGTCGAGCGACGAGACCTTTCCGGAAGCGGATATCCGTGCGGCCGGCTATGGGGCCGTCTGGCATGGGCAAAAGGCTTTTAATGGCGTGGCCGTGCTTGCCAAGGGCGTCGATCCAGTCGAACGGCAGCGCGGGCTGGCGGGCGAAACAGAGGATGATCACAGCCGCTATCTTGAGGTTGATGTCGCTGGGCTGATTGTCGCGTCGATCTACTTGCCCAATGGCAATCCCCAGCCGGGCCCCAAATTCGATTACAAGCTGCGCTGGATCGATCGACTGCGTGCGCGTGCGCTGGCCTTGCTGGCGGCGGAGCGGCCGGTTGTGCTGGCGGGGGACTATAATGTCATCCCTAATGACGATGACACCTATTCGGTGCCCGCCATGGCAAGCGATGCGCTGATGCAGCCGGAAAGCCGCGCCGGGTTTCGCGCGCTGGTCGCCCAGGGCTGGACAGACGCGTTACGCACCCGCCATCCGCGGGGTGGCGTGTGGACTTTTTGGGACTACCAGGCCGGTGCCTGGCAGCGCGATGCGGGCTTTAGGATCGATCATTTGTTGCTCAGTCCGCAAGCGGCTGACTGGCTGATCGATGCCGGGGTCGACAAGGCCTATCGTGGCCGCGAAAAGGCCAGCGATCACGCGCCGACCTGGGTCACGCTGCAGCCGAACTGAGGAGGGCGCGCGGCGGTGCGCATCCTGGTGTGGCGTGATCGGCCGGGCTGAGGCGCTGGCCAGGCGGGCTAAATGTCGATCTTTGCCAACATCTGGTATTATTCACCATTCTTCAGTGATCTAGTGATGTAATACGATAATACGCAATATATTAACTAACTGATATTAAACAATTATTAATGTTGGCACGAACGATGCAGAGGCTTGGGGGCGGCGCAGATGAACGCCGTGTTGGTTCCCTGGAGGTTTTTATGCTCGTTCGTTCTTCGCTCTCGAAAGCTTTTGGTCCCGTATTGGCTGGTGGCTTGCTTGCTGCCGCATTGGCCGCATCGCCGGCAATGGCGGCAGGCCCTCAGCCCGATCCTGCCCAACCGTCACTCGCTGATCCCGCACCGGCACCGACGCCGCCTGCAGCTAATCCAGCTGCCAACACGCGTCGTTATTGTGCCTCCACTGAAATTACCGGGTCGCGCATCCCCCGCCGGTTCTGCCGGACGCGCGCAGAATGGGCCGAGATGGGCGTGGATGTCGATCATCCCAGCAAGGATTGATCGCTTGATCAGGTCGCCGGGCGATGGCCATGCCGTCGCCCGGTCATGCCGTTTTGCCTAAAGCTGCCGGGCGTAGAGTTGGTAGATGCGGTTGACGTGGCTGTTGATCGTTTCGGCGATCGATCGCATGCCCTGATTGTCATCAAGGATCCAGCCGATCTCCCCGCGGCTTGCCCCGTAATTCTTCACCGACGCGCGGCGGATATATTCGATCATCATAAAGGCCAGCTGGCTGGCCATGCGCGACGATTGCAGCCGCTTGACGACCCCCATTAGCGGGACGCGCATCGTGCGCACCTGTGGCTTGCGCAGCCACAATAACAGCTTGGCCCAGCCAAAGGGGAAAAGCGATCCGTTGAGCGGGGCGATCGCCTCGTTCAAATCGGGAAGGGTGATCATGAAGGCAACCGGTTCGCCGTCCAGTTCGGCGATCTGGATGAGATCTTCGAAGACGATTGGCTTCAGCTTCTTGCCGACATCGGCGATTTCCGGCTGCGTCAGCGGAATAAAGCCCCAATTGTCCGACCATGCATCGTTGAGAATGGCGAGGATCAATTCAGCCTCTGCCTCAAAGTTCTTCTTGTCGACGGGGCGGATGCGGATGCGCGGATTCTTTTCACCCGATGCTATGATCCGGTTGACGATGGGCGGAAACTCAACAGAAATATCAAGTTCATAGGTCATTAGCTGTTTGATGGGCAGATAGCCTGCTGCTTCGATCCAGCCCTGATATTTGGTCGGGTGATGGCCCATCATCACGGTCGGCGGATGATCATGGCCTTTGATTAGCAGGCCGGGTTCTTCCCAGATCGACAGGCTGACTGGGCCGATCGCGCGGATCATGCCTTGGTTGCGGAGCCAATCCTCAGCGGTGTTGATCAGCGCCTTGGCGGTGTTGGCATCGGCCGCGTCGAACATCCCCCAAAAACCCGTGCCGGGGCCGAAACCCTTTTCGGCTGGCATTTCCAGCGCCAGCGTATCAACATGCGCTGAGATCCTGCCGACCGGTTCGCCGCCGCGCGTGGCGATGAACAACTGGCCATGGGCATGGCTGAACCAGGCATTTTTCTTAGGATCGATTGTGCCGGCAACTTCGCTGCGGAGCGGGGCCACCCAGTTCGGGTCATCACGGTTGAGCAGATAGGCGACGTTGATAAACGCCTTGCGATCGGCCGGGGTGCTGACAGGGCGGACGGCGAGGGGTTGGCTTGCCACGATAGGGCCTCTCTTGCGACGAAGCGCGTGCAGTCCGTTGTTCGCGCGCCAGTGTCAAGCGATGCCGCGCCCCCCCTCTGGTTTCGCCACCATGCTGCCACTATCTTTGGGCAATGGCCGACATCATGACCTCCACCATTTCCCTTGACCAGCGCGACGCTGACCTGACCACCTCGCGCGTAGCCGCCGCGCCGCGCGACCGGATCGCCGATGATATGGCGATGCTACGCGCCGCTGTTGAGCTAACGCGCGATCTGAATCCGCCCAAGCCGATCATTTATTGGACCGATTTGCTGCTGTCCGCGGGCATTGGCTATGCGGCGCTGGCCGCCGCCATCCTGCTCGCGTCGCCCGGCTGGGCAGTGTTGGCGGGTGTCGTCGCAGTGCTGGCCTTGTACCGCGCCGGCAGCTTCATCCATGAACTGACACATATCAAGCACAGTGCCGTGCCCTGGTTCCGCTTTGGCTGGAATCTGCTGATTGGCTTGCCGCTGATGGTGCCGTCCTTCACTTATGAAGGGGTGCACACGCTTCACCATGCTCGCACGCGCTATGGCACTGCTGAAGATCCCGAATATCTGCCGCTTGCGTTGATGAAGCCATGGTCTTTGCCATTGTTCATCATGGCTTCGTTGGTGGCACCGGTGGCGCTGCTGTTCCGCTTTGCCGTGCTGAGCCCGCTTGCCGCGATCTCGCCGAAGATCCGCACAATTGTGATTGGGCGACTGTCGGCCCTGTCGATCAACCCGGCTTTTGAACGCCGCGCGCCAGAGGGCGCATTGTTGCGCCAATGGCGCTGGCAGGCCGCCGGGTGCAGCGTGTTTGCGATCGCCCTGCTGGGCAGCGTTGCCGCAGGCATCGTGCCCTTGCGCGGGTTTCTGATCTTCATGGCGATCGCCTCAGGCGTTGCCGTTCTCAACCAGGTGCGCACGCTGGTCGCGCATCTTTGGGAAAATGAAGGGGAAGCGATGACGGTAACGGCGCAGTATCTCGACAGCGTGAACGTGCCGCCGCCAGCGTTGCTGCCAGCTTTATGGGCACCGGTCGGTCTGCGCTATCACGCACTCCACCATTTGCTGCCCAGCCTGCCCTATCACGCGCTTGGCGAGGCACATCGTCGCCTGGCGGGCGCGCTGGATGCCAATTCGCCCTATCACCGCGCCAATTATCCTGGCTTGCCGGGGCTGGTCCGCAAGATCGTCATCAGCACGATGCGCGCCCGCCCGGCTGCCTGAGCCCTATTCCTCGGACCGGACCAGAACCAGTTCGCCGATCAGCAGGAACAAAATAAAGGGCGCCCAGGCCGCCAATAGCGGCGGATAGGCACCAAGGTCGCCCATCGTGATCGCGAAGTTTTCCGACACGAAATAGGCAAAGCCCAGCGCCATGGCGATCACGGCGCGGATGAAGAGCTTGCCCGATCGCGCAATGCCAAAGGCGGCTACGGCCCCAAGCAACGGCATCAGCACGGCCGATAGCGGCCCGGAAATCTTGTGCCAGAGCGATCCCTCCAGCGCCTTGGTCGGCCTGCCGGCATCGCGCAGATCGTTGATCGCGTTCCACAGCGCGCCAAAAGATAGGCCATTGGGATCGACGGTCGTCAGGGTGAACTGGTCCGGCCGCACCCCGCGAGCGACGATAATGTTGCCCAGCTTGCGCGATGTGCCGGTGGCAACGTCGAAGCGGATCGCGTTATCGATTTGCCAGCCGCCGACAATGCGACCGCCCTTGGCCGCGCGGATGACGCCGATCAAATTGCCCTCCTGACGATCATAGAGCGTCACATCGCTAAGCGTCACGGCATTGCCCTTGCCCCGGGCCGAGCGGACATTGATCAGGTCGTCGCCGTCGCGCACCCATACATTCGTCCGGTCACCGCGATCGATGGGCAAGGCGGCATATTCCACTTTTTGCCATCGATTGAGGGTCGCGGTCGCGCGCGAGACGACGCGATCGTTAAAGGCAAACGAAATGATGGCGATGACGAAGCCGGTCAGGATCAGCGGCGCCAGCACCTGATGCGCCGATAACCCCGATGCCTTTAGCGCGATGACTTCGCTGTTCTGGTTGAGCATGCTGAGCGTCAGGATCGTGCTGAGCAGCACGGAAAACGGCAGAAAAAGGCCAATAATCTGCGGTGTCCGAAAGCCGACATAACGCAGAATTTCGGCATTGCCATTGCTGGGGACGGCCAGAATCCGACCGCTCTCACTTAGCAAATCGAGCGTCTGAAGCACGATGACCAGCGCGGCCAGGATCGCAAAGGTGCGCACGACGAACAGGCGCGCCATATAGAGTGCCACGGTGCGCGAGGGGAAGAATTTCGCCTGCATCAGGCATCCTTCTGCTTGCGCATGCCGGGCATCCGCTGGCTGATCGCCTTGGCGAGCGACGACGCGGTGCGTTCAAGCGCGCTGATCGGCTGGCCGCCGGGCACAAAAGCGATCTGATAATACATCCAGAACACCAGCGCCGCGAACACGACAAACGGAACCCAAAGAGCAATGAAAGGATCGATCAGGCCCAGCCCGCCAACCGATTCCGCATATTCGTTCACCTTGTGATAGGTCACGATCATCACGATCGCGATAAACACCCCCAGCGCCGATGACGATCGTTTCGGCGGCACGCCTAAAGCCAGGGCGAGCAGCGGCAACAGGAACATCGTCGCCACTTCCACCAAGCGGAAATGGAAAGCGGAACGGCTCGTTTCGCGCAGCATCAACGGGCTGCCGGGATCGCGCCCGATCCGGGCCAGTTCGGGCAATGTCAGTTCCACGTTCCGACCACCACGGGTACGGAAGCTTTCGGATTTGGGGAGCGGAATCGGCAAGTCATGCGACGTGAAACTCAGCACGCCAGGTGCGGAAAAGCCCGGTTCATTATTGATCAGCGTACCGTTGGTCAGCCGGAAGATAATCTCGTCAGGATTGTCGGTGGCCAAAAACTGGCCGCTCGCTGCGGTAACCGCCGTCCAGCCGCCCCTGGCCGTATCGGCATGGACAAAAATGCCGGAAAGCTTGCGGCCCTGATCTTCGCTGCGCTCGATCCGCACTGTTGCGCCCTTGGGAAAGGTGGTGAATTCGCCCACCTTGATCGACGCGCCGAGCGCGCCGGTCCGCAATTCAAAGCTTAACCCTTCATAGGCATAGCGCGCATAAGGCTGCACATAGCCGACAATAGCCAGGTTCAGGAGCGCCAGGGCAAAGGTGATCATATAGGGCACCTTGAGCAGCCGGGTATAGCTGATGCCCACGGCGCGCAGCACATCCAGTTCCGAACTGATCGCCAGCCGACGAAAGGCGAGCAGCACCCCGAGCAACAGCCCGATAGGAATCCCAAGCCCGAGATATTCGGGGACCAGATTGGCGAGCATTTCCCAGACGACGCTGACCGGCCCGCCCTCTGTCGCGACAAAAGCGAACAGCGTGCGCATCCGATCGATCACCAGCAACATCAGCGCGATGACGAGATTGGCGAGCAGCGGCACCGCGATTAGACGAGCCATGTAGCGATCGAGTGACGTTAACAAAAGCTGGGCGACCTAAACGCGATTGGGGATGGTGCGACCATCCCGATCGTCGCGGCTATATCGCGCATTTCCGTCGCCGTCAGCAGCCAAATCATGACGATGTATGGCGCACACGATTTGCCATAGCCGCTTCGATGATCACCTTGATACGATTGCGCACCGGCCCGGCAGACAGCGCGACGCTCGATAGCCGAGCATCAGGCGATCGTGCCGACGCCGCGTCCTGCCGCTTCAAACAGGCCCAATATCTGCGTGACCTGCCCTGCCGTGTGCTCCGCACACAGCGAGCAGCGCAGCAGGAAGGTGCCCGCTGGCGTCGCTGGTGGCCGCGCCATGTTCACATAAAGCCCGTTTTCGAGCAGCGCCTGCCACATCATCACCGCTTGCACCTGATCCTCCAGGATGATCGCAATGATCGCTGACTGCGGCGTTTCGGTGCCCAGCTTGAACCCCATTGCGGTCAAGCCATTATGCAGTGTGCGGGCATTTTCCCACAGATGCTGGCGCTTGTTATGCGCGTGCATCAGCTTGCGGATCGACGTGGCGGCCGTGGCGACCACCGAGGGCGGCAGGCTGGCGGTGAAGATGTACGGGCGGCAGACCATCCGCATCGCTTCGAACTTTGGATGGTTGGACACACAAAAGCCGCCGACGGTGCCGACCGATTTGGAGAAGGTACCGATGATGAAATCGACATCAGTGCCCAGATCAAGGCCCTGATCTTCGTACACGCCGCGCCCGTGCGCGCCGAAAAAGCCCATCGAGTGCGCTTCGTCGACCAGCACCATCGCCCCATGCTTGCGCGCGACTGCGACCATTTCCTTCAAGGGCGCGATGTCGCCGAGCATCGAATAGACGCCCTCCAACACCACCAGCTTGCCGGGTTCCTTGGGCAGGCGACCCAGGCGCTTGTCGAGATCCTCGACCGAGTTATGGCGGAAGCGGACGACCTCTGCATTGCCCAGCGCGCAGCCGTCATAGATTGACGCATGGCTGTCAGCATCAAGGATGATATACTCGCCCTTGGCGGCAAGCGTCGAAATAATGCCGAGATTGGCCTGATAGCCCGTTGAAAACACCATCGCTGACGACGCGTCGTAAAATTCCTTCAGCGCGTCTTCGGCGTCGATATGGTCGCGGAACGTGCCGTTGAGCATACGGCTGCCATTGGTGCCCGATCCGAACTGATCCAGCGCATCCTTGCCGGCCTGGATCACATCGGGGTCGAAGGTCATGCCCATATAATTATAGGTGCCGAGCAGGATCGTTTCCTTGCCCTTGATCATCGCAACGGTCGGCGATTTTACCTCATCCATCACGATCCCGAAGGGGTCGCGGACGCCGTTATCGAGCAGTGCCTGTTTTTCAGCGATCAGCGGATCGAATTTGGTAAAGAGATCGCGTTCGGGGGCGACCGGTACCGGATCAATCGGCAAGGCATCGGCGGCGGCAACGGCATCGCTCATCGTATCAACCCTTCAGCTTCATCACGGCATCGACCAGCTGGCCGACGGTTTCGATTTCCGCCTGCATATTCATCGTAATGATGATGTCGAAATCATCCTCGATCGCGGCCACAAAATCCATCACGGTCAGGCTGTCCCATTCGAGATCGCCCTGAAAGGTTGTCGCATCGCTCAGCGCGACACCCTTCTTGTTGAACGGCTCGATCAGAGCGGTAACGGTGTCGTAGACGGCGGTGCGGTCGCTCATGTCGGTCCTTGCAGTTTGGATAATGGCTGCCCGTGGCAGGCAAATGCGGCGGTATTCTGACGAATCTATAGCAGCCCTTGCGCACGATACCATGCAGCCGTTGCTGCAAGCCCGTCACGGGTTGCGATTTGCGGCGACCACAGCGAAGGTGGCGGTCGTTTGGCCGGGTCAACTGTCCAATCAGGATGGCACATATAGCCGACCCGGTCAGGCGTCAGCTTCGCGCCCGATCCACGAAACAGCCCATCGAGCCGCGCTGCAATCGCCAGCAAGGCGCGCGGCAACGCTAGGGGCAGCACGCGCTGGCCAATCGCTTCGCCGATCGCCCGGCCAAGGAAATCGGCATGCGCCCAGCCACCGGGGGTACCGTCATCGGGTTCGATGATCAGCTGGCCGATATCCTTTGCGGCGAGGGCCAGCAGCAGCCGGGCGAGATCATCGACATGGATCACCGCCATCTTGCCCGGCGGTGGCATCAGCGCGATCCCCATTTTGGCGATCCGGAAGGTGTCGAGCATTTCAAGATCGCCTGGGCCATATACGGCGGGCGGGCGGACGATCGTCCAGTCCAGCGGCGCGTTCTCGATCAGGCGTTCGCTTTCGGCCTTTGACCAGCCATAGTTGGAGAGCGCGGGCTCGCGCGCGGCAAGCGACGAGACGTGGATGAAACGGACGATCCCAGCGCTGACCGCAGCGTCGATCATCGCTTGGGTGCCTGTGATATTGCCGGCCGCGAAGCCCGCGCGATCGGGCGCGCTGACAATGCCAGCGACGTGAAGCACTGCATCGGCCCCGACCATAAGCTGCGCCAGCGCGTCCGGCGTGTCGAGCGCGCCGGCGATCCAGGTCACGCCATCCTGGTCGGCTTGCGGTCTGCGGGCAAGCGCGCGGACTTGATGCCCGGCCGCCGTCGCGAGCGCGATCAGCCGCTTACCGACAAAGCCAGTGCCGCCGGTCAGCGCGATGATCATAACAGCGCCATATGGTTGCGGTGAACCAGTGCCCCGCGCGGTTCATGGCCCAGGATGGCGGCGTGATCCTCGCTGCGCTTGCCACATAGGCTGGCAGCGTCGGCGGCATCATATTCGCTAAGGCCGCGCGCGACGACGCGGCCATCGGGGGCGGTGATTGCAACCAGGTCACCGCGCATGAAGGTGCCCGTGACTATAGTAGCGCCTGCTGCGAGCAGGCTCTTGCCGGATTTCAGCGCGGCGATTGCACCGGCATCGACACTGATCTCGCCCTTTGCAGTCAGCCCGCCCGCCAGCCAGGCCTTGCGCGCCGTCGCGCTGCGTTCGGCGATGAAGACCGTGCCACGTCCGCTCGTGTCAAAGGCGGCGAGGGGATGGTCGACATGCCCCGATGCGATCGCCAGCGTCACGCCCGCGCCGGTTGCAATTCGCGCGGCGGCGATCTTTGAGGCCATGCCGCCCGATCCCATGCCGGAAGCGGAGTCGCCGCTCGCCATCGCTTCGATCCGCGCATCAATGCGCTCGACCCGCTCGATCAGGCACGCGTCAGGGTGGGTGAGGGGGTTGGCTTCGAACAAGCCAGCCACATCAGACAACAGGATCACGCCCTGCGCCGCTGCCGCCTGCGCGATCCGCGCGGCAAGCCGGTCGTTATCGCCAAACCGGATTTCTTCGGTCGCGACTGAATCATTCTCGTTAATCACAGGCACGACGCCCAGCGACAATAGCCGCCCAAGCGTTGCTGAGGCGTTCAGATAGCGCCTTCTGTCCTCAAGGTCGTCGAGCGTCACCAGCATTTGTGCGGCGGTCAGGCCCTCTGCACCCAGCAGCTCAGCCCAGATTTGGCTGAGCGCGATCTGCCCGGTGGCCGCGGCGGCCTGCGCGTCCTCCAGACTGGCGCGGCCCCCTTTCGGGAGCTTCAGCCGCCGCGCGCCCAGCGCAATGGCGCCCGAGGAAACAACGGCGATCTGCTGCCCAGCCTTGGTCCGCGCCGCGATATCGGCCGCAAGCGTCGCCAGCCAATCGCGCCGTACGTCGCCCGAAGGCGTGACGAGCAGCGACGAACCCACCTTGACGATCAGGCGCGGGCAGGTGGTGGGGGAAAAGGCAGTCATCGCTGCCTGCGTTAGCGCCGGTCCAGGGTTACGCCAATGGCTGGGCATTAAAGGTCAGTCGTGCGCGAATATTTCATCATGGGGAATGACGATATTGAGCGAAGGGATATCGATCCCGCGCTCGCCCGAGAACATCTGGTCCGACCAGGCCGTGCTGCCGGTCCGTTCAAGCGTCCGGCACAGCTCGTTGACTGGATCGACAAAGGCGATCGTCCGCACGCTGGCAATCGTCTTATAGTCCTCCAGCTTGGTGCCCTGATCAAAGCTGGTCGTACTCGGCGACAGGATTTCGATGACGACGGTTGGATCAGCTAATGCTTTGGCGTTGCGCAGCTCTTCGCGCGGGGGCTGGGCGCAATAAATCGCGACATCGGGATATCGTATGTCGCGTTCGCCGACCCGCAGCCCCATGTCGCTGCCATAGGGCCGACAGCCAGTGCCGCGCAATTTCGTCTTGAGCCACGCGAGAATGTTGAGCTGAACCCAGGCATGCGGCTCGGTCCCACCAGTCATCATATAGATGACCCCGTTTTCCAGCTCAAATTTCTTGTCGGTCCCAAAATCGATCGCAAGAAATTCATCAGCCGTGATCGGTCGATAGGCTGGATCGTGTCGCATGCCGTCTGTTACCATATCGGCGCGGGCGACGAAAGGATGGGCGCTCTCAGATCGGCGACCACTCCGCTACCTCTTCGGCGTCGCCTGCGGTGGGGGCCGCTTCGAGCGGGCCAATCGCCTCAACCAGCCGGTCGAGCACCGCCTCAATGCCCTCGCCGCCAGCGCCCGACAGCAGCATCACCTCGGCCTTGCTCGCCCGCTTCAGCTTGGTGGCGAGCTTCTTCACCTCGGCAGCAGGGAGCGCGTCGATCTTGTTGAGGCCGATCACCTCGGGCTTGTCGATCAGCCCGGCGCCATAAGCGTCAAGTTCTGCCCGAACGATCCTGTAGTTATCCACAGGGTTATCCTCAGTGGCATCCACAAGGTGAAGCAGCACCTTGCAGCGCTCGATATGCCCCAGGAAGCGGTCGCCAATGCCCGCGCCGTCGGCTGCGCCCTCGATCAGGCCGGGGATATCCGCGAGGACGAACTCGCGATTGCGGTGGCTGACGACGCCCAATTGCGGCCGCGTCGTGGTGAAAGGGTAATCGCCGACCTTGGCATTGGCATTGGTGGTCGCGTTGATGAAGGTCGATTTGCCTGCATTGGGCAGCCCGACGAGCCCGGCATCGGCGAGCAGCTTCAGCCGCAGCCAGACCCAGCCCTCATCGCCCGGCCAACCGGTGCCATGCTGGCGCGGGGTGCGGTTGGTGCTGGTCTTGTAGCTGGCATTGCCGCGCCCGCCATCGCCGCCGCGCATGAACACCGTGCGCTGGCCCGGCACGGTAAAGTCCGCCAGCACATGGTCGCGGTCCTCGCTCAGCACCTGGGTGCCGACGGGTACGCGGATGATCAGGTCGTCGCCGCCCGCCCCGGTGCGGTTCTGTCCGGCGCCACCCTTGCCGCGCGGCGCACGGAAATGCTGGGTGTAGCGAAAGTCGATCAGCGTGTTCAGGCCAGCGACGGCTTCAAAGATGATGTCGCCGCCCTTGCCGCCATTGCCGCCATTGGGGCCGCCATATTCGATGAACTTTTCACGGCGAAACGATACAGCGCCGGGGCCACCGGCGCCCGAACGGACGAAAATCTTGGCTTGATCGAGAAAATGCATCGCGCACCTCTAGCGCAAAGCAGCATTTTATCCAGTGTGGGGGCGGTAGTGGTCGAACGACCGGCCAACCGATCACCATTTGCAACAAATATCCAAGTTCGGGTTAAAAAAGTGCTTATTTTCTAGTACCATGCTGTGGTGGCATCCCCCCTAAAGGAGCCTTTCGCATGGATCCGGATATCGTCGTGACAGGATATTTGAACAGAAGTACGGGCGCGTTTTTCGTTCGTGAACTTTCGTCTGAAGGGCCGGGGCTTTTTGATTCTCCCATGCTGCTGCCAGTAGGCGAAGGCGAGGGCGGAGAGACCTTTGTCGAACGAAGCGTGCCGTTGGTCATAAGTTGCTCCACAGCAGCCCGGCTGGCCAAGCGTGTTCAACAATAATTGGTTAGCTATAGCGCTGACGGCAACACTATGCCGGCGGTGGCGTATGCCGGAAACATCATCAAAGTAGGCGACAGATTTGAGCTTTATTTGGATCAGCTCTTTACCTATGACAGCGATGAATTTTCTATTGCTCGACGACCATCAAATGCGTCAGATAGGTCTCGTATAGTGGGTTTGATTCACAACCATCCTAGTTATGGGGAACAAAATAAAGATTTGGTTGGGAGGTATCCATCAAGAAAAGATTGGGCTAGTGCTGATTTGGCGGTTGCTCAAGGTGCATCGGCTGCGGCCTATTCTCTCTTTTTGGCCGACTCACGCGGTATAGTGAGAGAATTTAAGTATAGCGACAAGCAACTATACGGCCCATTTCAAGAAGCAGGATTTGTTAGGGGTGATAACCTACCTGGTCAAATAACAACCAGCGACTGCATGGCAAAGCAATGATCAGCTTTTTCATAGGCGAACCTGTACACCAAAATCAGGATCGAGAAAAATATAGTTATGTCATCTTGGACGACCGGCGGGCGCCTAATCGATCTGAAATAGTACAATCTAACTGTCGAAATTCTGAAATCGGAATGAGAATTGATATTGCTTATGGTTGGTTAAGTAGAATTTCCGATTTTATGATTTATTCAGATAATTTGCGTCTGAGTGCTGGTGCAAAGATAGAAATCATTGAACGGTTGAAGAATCATTCAGTGTCCGGGGTGAAGATTAATAACTGCTTCCTAAGGGGCGCTCCGCTGAGTGTGAACATCGATATTTTTACTTTCGGAAATGATGAGGATCCGAAAAGTTTCGGTGTGCAGCGGATGTGGTTTCAACGAGAGAATGGTGAGATTATTGTTAAGTTTGCGCAACCTCGAGCTGACATCGAAGTCGATAAACCCTGGTGGAAGTCTGCCCCTAAACCTTGACCGGAAAATCAGCCGCCCAGCGGGATATCAACAGCTGCCGAACGGCCGGTTTACCCGCCATGTCATTTAGCTGCCCGAGCGCGTTGGCCATAGGGCTGTCGTGGAGCGTGTCGCCCAACGCCATCAGCATTGGTGTAAATTATGATATTCATTGATCAGGTGGACACCGTTCAGCCCCACAAAGACGTAACAATCGTTTTTGACGATAGGGCAACACCGTCGGCCGCGCAGATCATACGCGCAAAATGTGATCGCGATGAAATGGTCGTTTCAACTAAATATGATCAACACAGTAATGTAACCAACATCAGCATCCGTGTTGGAAAGTTCTACCTACTTGATGCCAGCAAATCAGCGATCATCGACAAGCTCAAGACGTTGCCGGTTGTCGGTATGCGGGTCAACGATTGCTTCATTCGGAGCGCGCCATTGAGCGTCAGCATTGACTTCTTTACGTATGAAGTCGGCCAATATAGCCGCGTACCGATTTGGCTTTTGCGCAAGAACGGCGCGCTCACGGCACAATTTATCCAGCCGATCACCGATATTCGCGCCGATGATTGGCCACGCGCGCCTTCGCCGTCACGTCTTGACCGGCAGCCCCGCCGCAAGCCGTGACGCCGTTAGCTGCCGCACCGCTAATTCCCGCGCGCAGTACCTTGGGGCAGATTTCGCGCTGGTGACATAGCCGTAATATATTGATTAATCAGATTTTTTTGGCAGTATCGACTTAGAGAATCTCTGGTTGAGGAGCTCGCTCGTGGTCGATGATATTGTCGTTACTGCGATTCGGCGTTCCGATGGCGCTTTCTGGGCCTATCCGCTTGAGCAGCGTGCGGATTTTTCTGATTCGCCTATGCTATTTCCGGCCGGTGAAGGTGGGGGCGGGGAGCCGTCGCCTCTGATTACTGCGCCGCTTGCGGTTGACTGTGATAGTGCAGCGGGGTTGGCAAGGACGGTTGCAGATGAACTGAGATATTTGGGCCCGGGCGGCAATTCGCTGCCGCCTGTTGAATTCGGTGCTGGGATTGTTAGGCAGCAGAGCGGTCGAGTATCTCTTTACAAGGACAATTTGGTTTCGTTAGGCGATAAAGGCAAGTCTGTCCTGTTTCTTCCTACTGGGGCTGAAACGTCAAATGTCGTTGGGTGGGTTCATAATCACCCCACATACGGCTTTGATCCAACGCTGGACCTTGAAGGTCGATATCCAAGCGTCGATGATTGGACGGAAGCTGAGCGCGTGGTAACTGAACGAGGTGTTCCTGCCTCAGTATCTCTCTTTATTGTCGATTCGGTCGGCGCCGTGCGGGAATTCAACTATGCGGACAAGGCCAGTTTCCAATCATTGAAGGCGCCCAACATGCGTCGGGGTGAACTTTTACCCCCGCAGATCACGACAAGAAATTGCCAACCACAGTCGTGAGACTGGAATGATGTATATATATCTTCAAATTCAAGAGGGTTCGGTCGCCTATATCGTCGATGAAAGACCGGCAATTCCTAGTCAGGAAATCATCAAAGCCAAATGCAATGGCGATGATGTCGAAATGCATGTGTTATATGACAAGGATCGCAGAATTAACAGAATATCAATATCAATAGACAAAAAAAGGATCGACGAAAAAAGTATTTCTAAAATTAAGAATTACATAAAAGATCGTGAAATAAGCGGCGCAGCAATAACCAGATGTAGTTACCCTATAAAAAATAGATCAATCGGCGTGAGAATATTTTCAGTCGTTTCATATAAAACAGTGCCTGTCGTGATTGACCTTGGCCTTGAATCAGGGAAATGGAAGTTGCGTTTCATATCGGACAATCCCATTATAAATCCCGTTTTAAAGTCATTTAAGTAACCGCTCCCGCAATTTTAAGTTGTGCAGCCGCTAGGTGTCGCACCGCCTGCTGTCGCAACGCCAGCGCCCGCGCGGCGATGCACGGCACGCCCAGCGCGTTCGCCATTCGCCCCCCGCGTAGTGCATCGCCCAGCTCGCTCAGCCCCGAAGCGATATGTACGGCAAAAAGTGGCCACCAGCGCCTTCTCCGTCACGTCTTGACAGGCAGCCCCGCCGCAAGCCGTGACGCCGTTAGCTGCCGCACCGCTAGTTCCCGCGCGCTGCCGCGTGGCAGGCCAAGTGCGCTTGCCATTGGGCCGCCGAGCAGTGCATCGCCCAGCGCCATCAGCACCAGCGACAATGTTTCTTCGTGCAGGGCAGGGCCGTGCATGTCCTTGTCCTCGGCCAGCTGATCGACCAGGCCGTGAATCGCTTCCAGGATCGGATCGAGCGCATCGACATTGCCTGACAGGATCATCCAGCTGGCCAGCGCCCCCGCGCCATCCTTGCCAAAGGCGTCAAAGGTCAGGTCTACAACCTCGCGCGGATCATGATCGCCGGTGCGGGCGCGCATGACGGCGGCGGCGATCGTGCCGACGATCGATTCGGCCATCGCCGCGATCAGCGCCTTTTGCAGCCCGGCTGCCGAGCCGAAATGATGGAGGAGATTGGCATGGGTTCGCCCGATCCGCGCGGCGACGGCCTTCAGCGTCACCGCTTGCGGCCCGGCTTCGAGCAGCAGCGCGCGCGCCGCTTCAAGCGCATTATCGCGCGATTCTTCGGGGGAGAGGCGACGACGGACTATTGACACGAGTGTAAGTACGACCTACTGACAGTGATGTAAGCAACTATTGCTGAATCATTCTGTTCGGAGGTTTTTGTGGCGAAAGCAACCAGTCCTGCTGATTTGACGATCACGCCGCGCGATCTGCGCTTTGGCCGTGGCCAGAAAATGGGGCGCTGGTGGTTGAACAATGATCCCTATGCCACCGCTTTTTTCAACGCGCTGTCGGTCACCTTCCCCAAGGGGGAGGGCTATTTCATCGATAGCGTCCGCCAGTTTCGCGACGGCACCTCGCCCAAGCTGACGGCGGAAATCAACGCCTTCATCAAGCAGGAAGTCGTCCACACTCGCGAACATGTCGCCTTCAATCGCCACGTCACTGATCAGGGCTATGACGTGACGTTGCTCGAACAGCATGTCGATGAGGCGTTGGCGCTGACCAAAGGGCGGCCGGCCATCGCCAATCTGGCCGCGACAATGGCGCTGGAGCATTTCACCGCGATCATCGCGCACGAGCTGATCGCGACGCCGGCGCATCTGGCAGGCGGTGAGCAACAGCCTGCCGCGCTGTGGCGCTGGCATGCGGCGGAAGAGATCGAGCATAAGGGCGTCGCTTATGACACCTGGCTGCATGCCACGCGCGACTGGCCACGCTTCACGCGGTGGCGCGTTAAGGCAATCGTGATGTTGCTGACGACCTTCAAATTTTTTGAGGGCCGTCGCAAGGGCATGCTGGAACTTCTCCGGCAGGACGGGCTGTCCGGGCCGGTCGTCTGGGCGAAGCTTGCCTGGTATGTGTTCGGCACCCCCGGCATGGGCCGCAAGGTGATGGGGGCGTGGTTTTCGTTCTTCCTCCCCGGCTTCCACCCGTGGAACCATGACGACCGCAAGCTGATCGCACTCGCTGAGAGCGATTACGAGGCGGCGGTACTGCCGCGTGCGGAAAGAGAATTAGCGGCAGCCTGACCCCTCAGGCGTTGCTGTTTGTCCGTCCGGGCAGGGCATGGCCCCGCCCGGACGGTTTTTTTATGTCACGCCGCCATGCGCTCCGGGTCTTCACACGATCCCGCGTCCGACAGGTCGAGTTCCAGCGTCGCGCAGGGCTTGTCGATGCCGAGCGCCAGACAATGCCGCATCACCACGCCCGTGTTGCGAAAGCCGAGCTTGGCGAGCACACGCCCGGACCCGGGATTGTCGATGAAATGGCCCGATGTCAGCCGCTTCAGCCCCATCGCGTGCCGCGCAATACCCAGCATCGCGTGGCCGGCCTCAGTGCCATAGCCGCGACCCCAGGCATCGGGGGTTAGCCAATAGCCGATTTCATGCGCGTCGCCGTCGGGATGAATGCCGATTCCGCCGACCAACCGCACATGACCGCCCTCATGCGCCAGAATGACGCGGCTGACCTCGCCCGGGCGGGATGTTTGCGAAAGCCAGTCCGCCGCGTGATCGACCGTATAGGGCCATGGCAGGCGCGCGAGCTTGAACGCTACCGCTTCGTGCGCGATTGCGTTCGTCAGCGCAGGGGCATCCTCGGGCCAGCCGGGGCGCAGCGTCAGTCTTTGAGTCCGAGCGAACATGCTTACTCTCCTCGTCGGTCGGCTTGCCGCTCGCACGCCCCCATGACGTATTCGCGACAAAGCTGTTGAGGGAGCAAGAAAAAAGGGAGCCGGGGTGACCCGCCTCCCTTGTTTGGTTGGTTCCTGTGAAGGAACCCCGGATCACCCTGGTGGGCAACCCGGCTGGTTACCCGATGTTATTCGGCGGCAATCGCCATCTCTGCTGGTGCTACCGAGCAGAAGGTTCGGCCGAGTTTGCCCGCGTGGAATTCCACGCGGCCCTCAACGAGCGCGAACAGGGTGTGATCCTTGCCGATGCCGACATTGCGGCCCGGGTAGAACTTCGTCCCGCGCTGACGCACGAGGATGTTGCCGGGGACGACTTCCTGCCCGCCGAACTTCTTCACGCCAAGGCGACGGCCTGCCGAATCGCGACCGTTACGCGAAGAGCCGCCTGCTTTCTTATGTGCCATTGTCTGTCTTCCTCAGATTTTCAGTCTTACGCTTCGGCGCTCTGGGCGTCGCCTTCGGGCGCTGCCTTCTTGGCCTTGGCGGGCTTCTTTGCTTCGACGGCACCGATGCTCAGGATCTTCAGGATCGTGTGCTGCTGGCGATGGCCGTTGCGACGGCGATAATTGTGGCGGCGACGCTTCTTGAAGACGATGACCTTCTCGCCCTTCGCCTGTGCGATGATCTCGGCGGCAACCGTCAGGCCCTCGACCGACTTCAGCTCGGCGCCTTCGCCCGCGAGCAGGACGTCACCAAGCGTGATGGACGCTCCGGCTTCACCGTCGAGCTTTTCGACGACAATCTTGTCTCCAGCGGCAACGCGGTATTGCTTGCCGCCCGTGCGCACGACTGCGAACATGGCTAAAATCACTTTCCAATAGATCACCCCACGCTCGGACGAACCGGCGCGGAAAGAGGGGCGAACTATGCCAAGCTGCGCTTCCTGTCAACTACGCTACGCGGGCCTTTGCCATAGAATGAGCACCCGGATGACAGCGACATGCCTCCAAAAGGCACTGGCCATTCAGGGGCGATCAGATTGTTGCTCTGCAGCAACAGCACGATGACAATCGCGAGACTCTGGTTCGCGCACTATTGTTACGTCAGAGCGCTGGGTTATGTTATTTTTTAGGAACCAATGCCCACCGGGATGTTCTTTTCAAGGGGAATAAAATGCGCATCAAGATGTTTACCCGCCTGGCCTTCACGGCGTCGGCGCTTGCGATAACGTTTGCCGCGCCCGCTTATGCCCAGACCGCCCAAGCTGCTGCGGCGGCAGAGGAAGAAGCCACGGACGATTCCTCCACTGATCCGGCGATCATCGTCACCGGCAGCCGTTTTGCGGGGCGCACCGCAGCGGACAGCACCGTGCCAATCGACGTCATTGCCGCTGAACAGCTCACCCGTGGTGGCGCGACGGAAACCAACAAATTGCTCAGCCAGCTTGTCCCCTCGTTCAACTTCCCTCAGCCATCGCTGACCGATGGCACCGATTCGCTGCGCCCCGCAACGCTGCGTGGCCTGGCGCCTGACCAGACGCTGGTGCTGATTAACGGCAAGCGTCGCCACACAGCAGCTTTGCTGAACCTCAACGGGTCGGTCGGGCGCGGTTCATCTGCTGTCGATCTCAACCAAATTCCCGCCGTCGCAATTGAACGCATTGAAGTGCTACGCGATGGCGCATCCTCGCAATATGGATCGGACGCGATCGCTGGCGTCATCAACATTCAGCTGAACAAAAAGCCGGGCGTTCAGACGCTCGTTACCTATGGCCGCTATAGCACAACGCTGGCCGGCGTCCCTGACGTGACAGGCGTTTTGACCGGGGCGAACGGCCTGCCGGTGGTCACTACAGCAGGCGGCGGCACCAATGACCTGCTGGCGCTGACGGATACCGGCAGGAACAAGTCGATTGGCGACGGTAATACTGTGACGCTGGCCGCACGCGTGGGTCTGCCGGTCGGTGATAGCGGCTATGTGGTGTTATCGGGCCAGTTTCGAGATCGCGACCCGACCAACCGATCGGCTGCCGATCCGCGTCGCCAGTATCCCACAATCGGCGACCCGCGCGAGCTGACCATCAACCGGTTCAACCACCGTTATGGCGATGGCCAGGTCGAAGATTTCAACTTCTTCGTCAATGCTGGCTATGATGTGATGCCTGGTATCGAGCTTTATGCTTTTGGTAGCTACGGCATTCGCGATGGCAACGGCGCTGGCTTTTTCCGTCGGCCTAATGACGCCCGCAACCGCGATTTCGCCGCATCGACAACCACCTTCGTTCCTTTTTATGCCAATGGTTTCTTGCCACTGATCAATTCTGAGATTGAAGATGTGGCTGGGGCAATCGGGCTGAAGGGTGACATTGGCAGCGGGATTTTGGCCGATCTTTCGGTCGTCTATGGATCTAACCAGCTCGATTACGTGGTGTCGAACAGCTTCAACGTTTCGTTGGGCGGGATTAACAGCCCGCGGGTGTTCGATGCGGGTGGCCTCGCCGCTGGACAAACGGTGGTCAACCTCGATCTTAGCAAGCGGTTCGACGTCGGCTTTGTCGAAAGCTTCGGCATCGCAGTGGGCGGCGAATTCCGTGACGAAAACTTCAAAATTCGCCCCGGCGAAACAGCGAGCTTCATCAACGGTCCATTCTCCGCCGCACCGTTCAACGGTGCTGGTGGCGCGCAGGTGTTTCCGGGTTTCCGCCCGAATAATGCCGTTGATGTGTCGCGTAACAGCTTTGCTTTCTATGGCGAAATCGACACCAGCATCACCAAGACGCTGACGGTGCAGGTTGCCGGCCGCTACGAACGCTATTCTGATTTTGGCAGCACGGTAAACGGCAAGATCGCCGGTCGTTGGGAATTCCTGCCCGGCTATGCGATCCGCGGATCGGTCTCGACCGGTTTCCGCGCGCCAAGCCTTGCGCAGCAGTTCTTCGAAACCACATCCACCAACAACGTCAACGGTACGCTGATTGAGATCGGTACTTTCCCTGTTTCCGATCCCGTTGCCCGCGCGCTTGGTTCCCGCCAGCTTCAGGCCGAAAAGGCGACCAACTTTGGTGGTGGTATTGCCATTAGCCCGTTCGACGGGTTTTCGCTCACCGCCGATTATTACAATATCCGCATCCGTGATCGCGTGGTGCTGACCGAGAATCTTCAGGGTGCCGCGGTGGTTGGCATCCTGACTGCAGCTGGCATCAATAACGTGACGTCGGCGCGCTTTTTCGTCAACGGCGTCAATACCAAAACCCAGGGCGTCGATATCGTCGCCACCTATAGGGTCCCGGAATTCGGGCTGGGCGATTTCCGTTTGACCGCCGGGTATAACTATAATGAAACCACCATCACGCGCAGGGCAGTCCTGCCTTCGTTGCCGGGCCTCACTCTGTTTGGTCGCCAAGAATCGTTCCGCCTCACCGACGGTCAGCCACAAGACAAGCTGAACCTGTCGGTGGACTGGAGCCTTGATCGCTTCTCGGCCACGTTCCGCACCAATCGCTTTGGTTCGGTCTTTGTCGCTGGTACCTCAACCAACCTCGCCGTCGCGCAGGGCGCAGGACCAGCCGATTTCACCCTGTCGCCGAAATGGGTGAGCGACGTTGAAGTGCGCGCCAAGATTTATCAGGGCATCGAACTCGCGGTGGGCGCCGATAACGTGTTCGACACCTATCCGGATCGCGTGCCCGCTGGCGGCGTGTTCGGCGTCAATGGCTTCTTTCTGCCCTATTCAAACCTGTCACCGTTCGGGTTCAACGGGCGTTTCCTGTACGGACGCATTTCTGCCAGCTTCTAAGCACCAATGGTATGAACCACTGAAAAAGGGGGCTGAAAGGCCCCCTTTTTTTGCGCTTTTTTTGGTCGTGCGGTGGCATGTGGTCTGAGCCCCGACGATCCTCCACCTATGAGTAGAGCCGGAGGCCCTGTTGATGCCCTTGCGTGGGCGTGATGGCAACCGGGTTGGGGGTTAACCC